>CAZVHE010000008.1:11747-23996 GCA_964627705.1 uncultured Chthonomonas sp. | reverse complement strand
CCGACCATGATTCTGGTGGACGAAAACAACCAGTTCGTGCGCGAAATGGAGCCCTTCACCGTCCATGGCTGAGACCGTTGATCTCGGGAAGATGCTCGAGGATCGCGGGGCGATCCTTCGGGGCCACTTTGTGCTCACCAGCGGACGCCACAGCGATGTTTACTTTGAGAAGTTCCGGGTGCTAGAGCAGCCGGATGTCCTCTCGGCCCTCTGCGCTCGCATCGCCGAAACGTACCGAGACGCGAAGATTGACGTGGTGGCCGGACCGACCACGGGTGGCATCATTATCGCCTTTGACGTCGCGCGATTGCTGGGCGTGAGGTCGCTGTACATCGAGAGCGAGAACGGCATCAAAACCATCCGGCGCGGGGCGACCGTGGCCCCAGGGGCCCGGGTGTTGGTGGTGGACGACGTGCTGACCACCGGCCTGAGCGTGCGGGAAACCATCCAATGCGTGCAGCAAGCCGGGGGCGACGTGGTGGCCGCCAGCGTGCTGATTGACCGCAGCGCCCCGAACACCGACCTCGGTGTGGAGTGGACGGCGGCCTACAAGGTGGAAGCTCAGACCTGGGCGGCCGACGAGGTTCCGGAGTGGTTGAGTGCCATCGCCGTGACCAAGCCGGGCACCCGACCGAGCGCCTGAAACGCCTGCATTTCCGGGTCGTCCGGCAACATGGTTGCGGCAATAATCGGCAATACGATGCCAAGAACCATACAGATAATGACGGCAATCTTGTCTGTTTCCTCATACTGCGTGAAGAGCCAGTAGATGGCATAGAGCCCGCAGATGAGCGCAAGGACGAGGTGACCGAACCCTTCCGTCTCGAAGATGTCGTAGAGGATGCGGATGGTCGCGTAGAGCGAGGCGATCATGCCAAGGGCAGCAATGACTTGAGGCACGGGGGGTGTTCTCCAGCGAGATCGTATCCGAAGACCCGTCCCCAGGGCAATCCGGGCAAAGAAAAACTCCTCCCGGCCAGCAGCCGAGAGGAGCGTATTGCGTGAATCAGGGAGGACTAGCCCGCGCCGCCAGCTGCGACCGCGCTGGCTCCCGCCATCCCAAACCCGATGATGTACAGCACGATCCCGACCACGAAGATGATGATGAGATTCTTCTTGTCCGATTCGTCGTACTTGGCGAAGAGCCAATAGAGGGCGTAAATGCCGCAGAGGAAGCAAATGATGGCGTGCAAGATGCCCGCCGACTTAAACGCGTGGATGAGGATCTTGATCGTCACATAAAGCAACGCCAAAGCGCCAATTCCAATCAGAACAGTTCCAAACATGTAGGATAACTCCCGCTATGGTTATTGCACGACCCCGATAAAAATGTCTACCTTTCCGCAATCTTTGACTTCAATTTGAAGTCGGCGGCGCCACTGCCGCGCCCGGCCCCAACACCATCCGCAGTGCCCCCGGCACCACTTCCACTTGCAACGGGCTCTCGCCTTTCAGGTCACCTTCGAGGTGAAACGCGCCGGCGGGCACACTATCAATCCGCATCCGGCGGAATGTGCGCGACTTCACCTTGGGGTGGCCGATGTGCTTGGCCTCGTAGACCATCGGCAACAACTTCGAAAGCTCCACCGCGTTCAGCGATTCCGCCCACACGGCATCCAGGAGACCATCGTTCAGCACTGCATCTGGGCACATGCGCATCCCCTCACCGTATTGCCGCGCCGGACCGAAAGCTAGCAACATCAGCTTGGGGACCTCCATCGGCGGCTCATCATCAAAGGTGATGGTGGCACGCAGGCCACGAAAACCTAAGAACGTGCGACCAATGCTGCTCCAGTACCGCGCCTTGGTGCCGAGCGCCTTCACGACGGGACCAGCCGCGTGATAGCGGCGCACCACTTCGGCATCGAACCCCAGCCCACCCAAGTTCACGCAGTAGTGCTTGCCGTTCACCCGGGCCAAATCCACCGGCGTACCCGGCCCCGAGGCCGCCAAGTCAAGCGCTGCCGTCAGGTCCGTGGGCAGGCCCGCACTGCGCGCGTAGTCGTTGGCGGTCCCCACAGGCCATAGCCCCAAGGTCACGTCCGTGCCCGCCACGCTCTGCACGACCTCGTTGAGGGTGCCGTCGCCACCCCCCACGATGATCCTCTGCCATCCTGCTGCCACCGCCGCGGCCGCGAGCACCGTGGCGTGCCCAGGTTCCTCGGTTTCGACGGTCAGGATATGCTCGCCCACCAGGGGGACATCTTGCTTCCCTTTGCCCGCCGCCGGATTGAGAATCAGAAGGACCGAATCGGGGGCCGCCGGTGTGGGTATCTTGGAGATCATGGCGTTGGAACCCGCAGTGGGCGACCGGTACTACATCACTTACGAGGCGTTGGGCAAGCCCCAAGCTCCGCGTGACGTGTTCGTACCCGGCTTGGGCACGGTTTACCTGGATGACGCCGATATCTACTACGCCAAGCGGACTGCTGGCGCGGCATTCTACATTCGAAAGTGCAAGGCCCTCGGTGACAACTACTTCGTCACCGTGAGCCGCGTGCAGCCGGGCTAAGCCTTACGCCGCGCCCTTGGCCAGGCGTGCGAAGGATTCCTTATCCACCGCGCGCATCAGGCACTCTTCGTAGCTGACGTAACCCTGACGGAACAGATCCGCCAGCGAGGCATCCATTGTGCGCATGCCGACGTTCTTGCTCGTTTCGATGACGCTGTACATCTGGTGCGTCTTCCCTTCTCGGATCAAGTTCTTGATCGAGGGCAAGCCCGTCATGATTTCTAGCGCCGCCACGCGACCGCCGCCCAGTTTGGGCAGTAACTGCTGCGAAATGATGCCTTCGATGGTGTTGGCGAGCAACACTCGAATCTGATCCTGCTGGTCCGCTGGGAAAACGTCCACCACGCGGTCAATCGTCGCCGGGGCGTTGCGGGTGTGCAGCGTGCCAAAGACAAGGTGACCGGTTTCGGCCAGCGTCAGGGCCGCCTCGATGGTTTCCAGGTCGCGAAGTTCGCCGACCAGAATGATGTCCGGGTCTTCACGAAGCACGGCGCGCAAAGCGTTATGGAACGAGTAGGTGTCCGAGTGCAATTCGCGCTGGTTCACCATGCACTTCTTGTGTTTGTGCAGGTACTCAATCGGGTCCTCGATGGTGAGGATGTGCGCCTGCCGCGTCTCGTTAATGTCGTCGATCATCGAGGCGATGGTGGTGGACTTCCCGGAACCTGTCGGCCCCGTCACCAGGATCATGCCGCTATGTCGCTTGGCGATTTCGCGAATAACCGGAGGTAGCCGCAGTTCGTCAAAGGACGGAATGCGGTTGGGGATCATACGCAGAGCGCCCGCGACGGCGTTGCGCTGCATGTAGACGTTAAAGCGGAATCGCGCCAGGCCCTTCACGGAGTAACCGAAGTCAAGTTCTCGCGTGTTCTCGAACTTCTCCAGTTGCTCGTCGGTCAAGACTTCGTAAATCAGGCGCTGGGTTTGCTGGGGGTCGAGGATCTCGTACGGCAATGGCACCACTTCGCCGTCCATACGTACCATGGGTGGCAAGCCAGCGGTCAGGTGGATGTCGCTTGCTTTGCGCTCCACGGCCATGCGGAGTAGCTCATCAATGTGAATCTCCGCGACCGGCTTGACGTCTTCGCCGGTGCGCACCATGCCCTGCTCTTGCAGGGTTTCGTCCACATAGTACTTGCCCTTATGCTTTTCGGGCTCGCGCACATCCTTGGGGACGAATGCAGGGGTGTGGCCATCGTTTTCTGCGGCGCCTGCGCCAAATACCGAGAGTTCACGCTTCTCTTCCTCGGCACTGGTCGGGCGGGCATAGCCAAAGACCTCGGCCGTCGGGTTGGCTGGCTCAGGAGCCCGATTGGCAAATACATCCGGCACGGCCGGAAACTCCGGATCGGCCGGCACGTGAGGATGGCTATCCACCTTGACCGGCTGGTCAATGATGGGGAACTCTTCCGTCACCGGCGGGGCGGTCGCGGCCGGAACCTCTTCCATTACGGGAGGGACAATGGGAGTAGCCGTCGGAACTTCTGGTTGGGGCTCGGCGACAGGCGCACTCGGCTCGGACACGGGGGTCTTCCCCCGATCCGAGATCTGGCGCAAAATTTCGGACAGTTCCGCGTCCTTATCTTTCGACTCCGGCAGCTGGTCACCGGACTGACCGATAATCTTGTCCCAACTAAATCCGTTGTCGCTCATAGTGTCCTCTTTCCATGTGAAGTCGATAAAACCGACGACTCTTATTGATGTTTGGCCGTTTCGATCAGCTTTCGCAGAGTACCAACGACCAATTCGCCCATTTTTTCAGGTTCTACGGCCAGAACCTCATACACCCAGCTCGGGAAAATCAGTTCAGAAGTCATGTTCGGCACCGCGCCCTTCTGCATAAAGGTGGCGATGAGATGGGCCACGTAAAGGTTCGCGCGGGCTTCGGCCCCCGGCTCACCCGGGAACGCCGGCTCCAAGTAATCCAAGCACTGGGAGAGATCATCCGGGAACCGCCAGGCTTGGGCGGCCGCAATGAGCACGTGGCCGTGGTGGCACCCAAAAACCGCTTGTTCTGCCTGCCACACCGGGGCACCCTTTCCGATGAGGAACTCCACCTTGTCGTACAAAGGGGCACTGTGGCGGCACAGCAATGTGCGGCCAAGGCTGTGAAAGAGACCTGCTGTATAGGCAATGTCTGGTGGCACCGTTTTGCTGCTGGTCGAGAGAATGAGATTGGCCTGGGCCGTGTCCAAGGCATGTCGCCACCATTGGCGTCGGCGGAGAGAATCCTTGTCGTTCTTGCCCACAAAGAAGTCGAACACACCCGCCTGCATGGCGATGAAACGCACTTGCTTAAAGCCCAGGAACGTGACGGCTTCTTTGACCGAGCGCACCGGCCGAGGGAGAGCGTAGAAGGCCGAGTTTGCCTGTTGTAACACCCGAGCCGAGAAGCCCGGATCCACGCTGATCTCACGTTCCAAATCCGCTGCTGACGTGGTTTCCGATCGCAAGGTCTCCACGATCTTGTAAACCACCTGGGGCATCACCGCAATTTCACCAGCCACCGTCAGGAGGCGTTCGGCAACTTGCATGGGGCTGATATTTGGTGCGGCGGACATTCTGGTCTCTTGGGCTCTCCGTAAAATTGTTTGGTTAGGGGGGTCGTATTCTTTAGGCGAAAATCACGCGCAGGACTTCATCCACGCTCGTCAGACCCATCAGGATTTTCTGAACCGCGTCATCTTGGAGTGTCTTCATTCCTTGTTCCATGGCTTTGTTCTTGATGATGTGAGCAGGTTCGCGCCTCAAAATGAGGTCACGCACTTCATCGGAGACTTCGAGCAATTCATGGATACCCATTCGGCCCTTGTAACCCGTGCCTTTGCAGTGGTCACAGCCCGCCCCTCGAAACAGGGTGAGTGCTCCATCGGTATCCACGCCCAAGTCTTCAGGAACCGGGAAGCCATAGCGAATTAAGCTTTCGCGGCTGGCCGTATACGATTCCTTGCACTTGGGACAAATCTTTCGCACAAGTCGTTGGGCAAGCACCCCCACGATGGAGGAGGCGATCAGGAACGGTTCCACCTCCATATCCACCAATCGGGTGGGGGCACTGCACGCGTCGTTCGTATGCAGGGTGCTGAAAACAAGGTGACCGGTGAGCGCCGCTTCCATGGCGATGGTCGCGGTCTCGTTGTCGCGCATTTCACCAATCATGATGACGTCGGGGTCTTGTCGCAACATGGCGCGCAGGCCCGCCGCGAAGGTCATCCCCGCCCGGTTGTTCACCGAGCACTGGTTGATGCTTTCCAGTTCGTATTCCACCGGGTCTTCGATGGTCACAATGTTCTTCAGGCCGTCGTTGGTCTGGTTGATGAGCGAGTAGAGCGTGGTGGACTTACCCGAACCCGTGGGACCCGTAACGAGCACGATGCCATACGAACGCTGGGCAAACTCCACCAGCTTTTCGTAGTTGTGATCGAGGAAGCCGAGCTTCTGGAGACCAACGTTGATCCCGCCCTTATCCAGAACACGCATAACGATTTTCTCCCCGTAAATCAGGGGAAGCGTGTTCACACGGAAGTCGTACTCCTTCCCGTTGACGGTCGCAGAGATGCGGGCGTCTTGCGGGGCGCGCTTCTCGGCGATGTCCATGTTGGCGACGATCTTGAAGCGGCTGGTGAGCGGGGCAATGACCTTCTTGGGCAATCGCATCGCCTCGATCATGATGCCGTCAATGCGAAGGCGCACCACCAGGCCGTCTTTGCGGGGCTCAATGTGGATGTCGCTTGCGCCATCGGCGACGGCTTGGTTCACGATGAGGTTGGCGAGGCGGATAATGGGCGCATCTTCGCCCATCGCCTTCAGCTGGTCGGCACTAATCTCCTCGTCGTCATCCCCCGAAACGAGCTCCATCTCACCACTAAAGTCCGAGATCACCCCGGCCAATGCTTCGTTGACGTTGGTCTCGATCTTGTAATGCTCGCTGACCTTGGCCAGGATGTCCGACTCGACGGAAATGACCGGCTCAATCTCGCAGCCGGTGTTCATCCGGAGTTCGTCAATGACGAAAACGTCCAGGGGATTCGCCATCGCGACGATTAGCTTGTCTTGGTGGACCACCAAGGGCAAGCACTTGAATCGCTTGGCAATTTGGGCGGTGACGAGGTTGAGGGCTTCGGGCGTGGCGTCTAGTTCGTTGAGGTCGGCAAAGGGGATCCCCCACACTTTGCCCATCACTCGGACACGATCTCGTTCCGTGATGAGACCCATGTCCACCATCACGCGGGTGATGGATTCGGTGCCCCCGAGTTCGAGTTGCTTGGCGACGGCAACTTGAAGCTGATCATCAGTGATCAACCCCTCCTTTACAAATACGTCGCCCGTCAACATCGCCTGAGGGGTTGTTCCACGTCGGCCCGGGTGGCAGGGCCAGTATTAGTGCGAGGTCCCCCTCCCTTTGATTTGGGGCGACTCGATGCGGGCGGCTTGGGGTCCTAATTCCGCGACTTTCCCGGCCTCGGGATGCCATACTTTTGTTTCCGCCTGTGCCCAGGTGGCGAAATTGGTAGACGCGCTGGCTTCAGGTGCCAGTTCTCGTAAGGGAGTGAAGGTTCGAGTCCTTTCCTGGGCACCATCAAGGCTGATTGGTTAGAGCCCAGTTTTAGGGCATTTTCACGCCCATGGCGACTTTGCGCAGGGCCGCCACCGTCTCCGGCTTCGGCGCGGGCCAGATCTTCCCCGCCCAGTCCCTGGTGTCCCAGTACGGTGTTCCCCATCGACCCCTGATCTGCACGGGCACGGTGGCCGGGAGATCACCGAACAGGGCGCGATAGTGCACCATCGCCACAAAATACTTGCCCAGCGGCGTGAGGTGGATGGTGTCGTCGTAGAGTTCGCGTATATTGCGCACCCCCGGTATCAGACCCGCGTCAATCGCGTCGCTCAGTTCGCCCAGGGCCGTGGTGGCCGGGATGAGCTTCATGGGCACCGCGCCCGGGTTGGCTCGGTTCACGTCCGCCACCACACGATCCCACTTTTCTCGGTCGGCCTTGATCCGGGGCCGCCACCTTAGTTCCCGAGTCGGGCTGGCCGTATCGTACGGCGAACGTTGCGGCGTGCCGCAGGTGATATCGTGCCACGGCTCATAAAAGTAGGCGGCCACTTGGGGATTCTTGGACCGGGCGAACTTGAGGAAGCGACCGGCGTAATCAATGGATTCCTTGAGGCTGGCTTCGTCCCCCCGGGGCACACTATCAATCATCACCAAGTGCGTGGTTTGCGCCGTGATCATCTTGTCGTACACCCCCCGGAACTGGTCGCCCGGCTGAGGGTTGCGGGTGGGCTCATCCCATTGCCAGCGCAGCGGCGCCCCCGGGATGAACTGCTCCTTAAACTGGAAAGAATCGCCCGCCAGCGCCCCCACCATGTCGGGGATATCGCTCATCAGGCTGTGCCCGATGTAGAACGCGTTGACCTGCTTGGTTGGGGCGTTGGAGGCAAGGGCTACCGGGACGTCGCTGGGGGAGCCTTCGGACACGGGCTCGTTGGCACCTGCCTTCACGCACGCCGTGGCCACGGCCACCAGGGTCAGCAGACCCGCCGGGGCCAGCATCAAGTTCTTTTTCATTCGGTGATCACTCCTTCCACGACTTCTCCCGCCGCTACAGTAAAGACGAGGTTCGGCCCCACCGAACGGGGCTGTTGGTCTAGCCAAGCAAACCGGTCATCAAAGTCGTTGCGAATACGCAGGGTGCCCGCCCGGGATGCCACAACTTTGACGTGAACGGTGACGCCATTCCTCCGGCGCGCCGAGACCCGGTAGCCCCCCTCAGCACGAAGGTCATTGAACTCGACGTCCCGCCACGCGGCGGGCACCGCCGGGAACACCCGGATCACTTCACTATCCAGCTTGCCGGGCGTGGGGCTCCAACTCTGAAGCAGCATCTCGTGCACCGCGTTCATGGCGAGGAAGTTGCCCTCTAGAGTAAAGGGACGGTAGCGGAATCCGCTGTGGCCCTCGTCCGTTTGGTCGCCATTGGCGTGGAAGCCGTTGCGCAAGACAAACGCCCGCGCGTAGATGTCCAGCAGGCGGTGGGCTTCCTCGGCATTCCCCATCCGGGCCTGCAGTGCCGACATCCAGGAGAACGAGTAGCCCACCCACCCCTGGGTGCCCTTGCTCTCCCACTCGGCCAGGCTGGCGCGGATACGCCGGCGGTCTTCGTAGGTCCCTTCCGGGTGAATGAGATTGAAGGGATGCAACCCCATGAGGTTAGAGAGATGCCGGTGCGAGCCCGGCAGGTCTTCCTCCGAGTTCAAGCGCAGCGTGCCGTCCTTGCGCACGTGGTAATCACCGAGACCATCGCTGAGCCGCTGCCATTTGGCGGCCTCTGCCTTGTCGCCAACGGCGGTGGCCATCTCCACCAGGGATAGGAAGAGCATTCGCATGCTCATCAGGTCGTAGTTGCTGTTGGGTTTCAGCCAAGCGCGGTCCGAGTTGTCGAAGATCTCGGGCGAGGACGACGTGGGGAGAACCAGGCGGCCACTGGCATCGGGCTTAAGCAGCGCGGCGATGCACTCGCCCGCTTCGCGGCACCAGGGGTAAGCCCGCGTGCGCAGGAACTCGTCGTCCACCGTGTAGCGCCAGTGCAGGTAGAAGAGGTGCGCGCTCCAGGCCGTCATGGTGGGCGAAAGGCTGTACTGCACCCACCCCGCCAGGGGTTCACCCGAGAGGGTCATCACCCCCGGGGTACTGAGCCCTTTCGTGCCGTAGAACTCCCGCGCAAACCGCTGGAATCGGGGGCGGCGCTCCCACAAGAAATCAAGGTAGCTCAACCCCGCATCCCACTGCCCCGCGCCCTGATAACCCATGTAGGTCATCTGCGTGTTCAGGTCGTTGTGGTAGTCCCCTTTCCAGGGCGGCAGCGACCCGGCATCGGCCGTCCACACGCCTTGTAGCGGCATGGGCGGCGCCCCTCGGCGAGACCCGGAACCATACAGGTATCGGACAAAATCATATTGTCTTTGAATGTGTGCTTCGGGCAAACGCACCCCACTGGTGGCCCAGAAATCACTCCACCAAGCCTGGTGATCCTTGAGCACCGCGGTGAGCGGCCGGGCAAGGGCAGCGCGGAGCCTTTGCTTGGCCACCGCCACGGGGTCTGGGCCATCGGCGGTGGAAGTGATGGTGGTGACAATGTGCTGCCCATCGGCGGCAGAGTTCACTCCCGCCATCACCACGTAGCGCAGGCCCTCGGCCGCCTCTTGGTCGTACCAATACAGGCCTTCTTCTTCACCAAACTTTGCGGGCGGATAACCAAGCAAACCGACGCCGCGGCTATCAGGCCCCACATCTTGCGACCCCTGAGTGGCGACCATGCCGGGGGTCATTAGCTTGATCCCCACGGGTTGCGAGCCCGGCACCCAAAGCCGGCCCACTTGATCCCGGCCCAGCCACCAGGCCCGGATTTGGCCTCCCGTCGCCAGCTGGACTTGACCTTCAGCGCCCTTGAGGTCCAGACCGAACGATTGCACCTGGCGCGGGCCAAGATCGATCACCAGTCGTCCGCCCGGGAGCTTGCTGGGGTGGACGTCGTAGTACGCCCGCTCGAAAATGTCATCAATGCCCGCGCGATCGCGAGCCTGCACCATTCGCACCAAGTTTGCGTAGGTGAACTTATCCCATTGCATACCTTTCGCTGGCCGTTCATCCCACAGGTCGCCCCGGTCCAACGAGACATTGAGCTGACTGCCACCACCCCACAGCAGCCCTCCCGTCAGGCCGTTCCCGAGCGGAATGCCCTCGTCCCAGGTGGCAATGGGCGCGGACAAAGACAAATTGCTCTCCGGTGCCGGACCGGTGCCCCGCCCCGCATCAGAATCACGACTTAGCGCCATTGACAAACCCGCAACAAGGCTGCAAACCATCAAGTCTTCACCTTACCGGCAGACCCTGGCGGGGGGCAACTTAACCGCGCCGTTGCACCAGAAACTCGACCGCCGTCGCTCCGGGTTTTTCGATCTTGACTTCCGTGGCCCCACGCCCGGAGGGAACCTCGTGCGTCCCCACGGTATGCCACTGCCCCTCAACCTTGGCAATGATGCGATACCGCCCCGCCGGAACCCGAGCGCGCCAAGCGCCATCCCGGCCCTGGGTGAAGCGCACCGGCGCGGGACGCCAATCCGCCCCGAAGCGAGGGTGCGGCGCCGGACCCCGATAGTAGTCCTTCAATTCCTTGGAGAAAAGATCCAGAACGCCCCGGCTGAACCACCACGCGTGCCCCATGCTCTTCGTCTCGCGGGTCAGGTCCACGTGGCGGGTCACATCTTCGCGGGCGGCGTCCGGGCCATCGCCCACCAGCCGAACTCCGGCTATCAGGTCCTTGTTCCGCGCGCCCATGGCACTCACCTGGCTTGGCCAATCGCGGGCAAAGCCCGCGTAGTTCATGCGGTACACCTGCGGTATGTACTCATCCCAGGTGGGGTTGTCGGTCCAGCGGCTCCACGCCGGCCAGTCAATCAGATAGTTCTCCAGCGCCCAGGGATGCGGCCCTGGCGAAAGCGAGATGATGAAATCCGGCCCCGCCACCTCGCGCACCTCGCGCACAAACCGCTTGGCAAAGGCTTCAACCTTCTGGGTGCGCCACGCCACCCACTGCGGTTCGCGGGGGTCGGCCGGCACCTCGCGGCCGGTTTCCTGCCGGTACATGCGCCGCGTAAAGTCGTCATAACCCATGTTGATGTAGGGCCACACGATGCGGTCATCCAGTTGGATTCCGTCGAGATCGTACTTGACAATCGCCTCCTTCACGATGCCCAGCAACAGGTCTTGCGCATCGGGGTGAAGCGGGTTCATCCACACAAATCCGTTGCCCGCCACTTCCCCGCCCTGGGCGTCCAGGCTCAGCCAATCCTTGCGGGCGCGCAGCTCATTTTGCGTGCCCTGGTGGGCCGCCATGAATCCGTACTCAAACCACGCGATGTAGATGAGCTGGTTGCGGTGCGCTTCGATGAGGGTTTCTTCCAGCAGATCCCTTTGCACAGCCCCCTGAGGCGAGGCGTTCACTCGCATCGGCACCCCTATCGCCCGCGCCATGGTCTCCGAGGGAAACTCTGTGTAACCGTTCTTCCAAACTTCGACGTACACCGTGTTCAGGCCAATATCCCGCAGGCGGCGCATCGTCTCGGCGGTGTGTTCGGGGCGGCTGATAGCCTCGTTCGCAGTGGTGGTCAGCCAGGTGCCGCGCACTTCCGGCTCCGAATTCGTGAAGAGTGAAGATGCCATCAGAAAAGCGCTCAGCATGGTTGGGAACCCCTCTATTGTACGAGCGAGAGAAATCGAGGGAACGCCCTCGCGCCCTTATGACTTGTACACCCAGGAGCTTGTTATGCAACTGAAAGCCATTTCCCTCGTCGCCGTCGGCCTGATTCTCGCGGCCCTTTCGTTTGCCACCATTCAGTCCAACCGTCTGGACCGAGCCGAAGCCGAACCCGCCCCCATCGCCGCCGATGCCGGGGTGGAAGCGTGCACCCGCTGCCACTAAGCCGCGCGGACTAGCTTCCCTTCACAAACGCCCACAGGGCATCCCGGTGCTTTGCCCACAGCGAATCCGGGGTGCCCCCTTTGGGTAACTCCACCGTTACCAGGGGCAGGTTTCGCGCCCGACAGAAGTGCCCCAATGAGCCCGGCGTGGCGTATTCAATCCGTTTCACGGGCATGCCGTTCTTCGCGCTCATCAGTTCGGCCAGGCGCTTGGCCTCATCCCCGTCGTAGTCGATGAAATCAAAGGGTGTGT
>CAZVHE010000008.1:0-11721 GCA_964627705.1 uncultured Chthonomonas sp. | reverse complement strand
GGATCGCAATGAAATTGACCAAAGCGCGGGTTTCGGGCTCGCTCATCGCGTTCGGCCCGGGATAATAGCGCTCGGCGCTGGCCTGCGGCTGCCAGCCTTCGGTGAAGTTGCGATTCAGGTCCACCCCGTTGGCGTTGTGGCGGGTGCGGGCGGCGATGCCGTCCGGATTGTGGCGAGGGATGATGTAAATCGTCTGCTCGGTGAGATCCCAATCCTTGGCTCTCGCATCGGCCAGGAATTTCTCCACCAGCCACACCCCTTCGATCTCATCGCCATGGGTGCCCCCAATGACCAGCACGGCATCCATGCCCACCCCCACGCTGTAGCAGAGAATGGGCTCGCCCTTGACGCTGTAACCGATGGTGCTCTCGGAATACAGGCCCAGGCTCATCGCGGGCAACACCCCCATCCAAATGAATCCGAAGAGTTTCCCCACTGCATTGCGCCTGCCATGGTGATTGTAGCGGAGGCTCTACTCGTTTTGGGGGCGTGAGGGCCAAGTTTCTTGCGGTCCGCACCGCACGGGCGGGCGGGTCCGTCTAGACTCGCACTGTGCAAGTGCCGTCGTCTGCCCCCGCATCCCGCTCGGGGCCGGTTGAATCGCCTTGCATCCGCGTGTGCCGGTTGAACCCCGAGGGTGCGTGCACGGGGTGTGGGCGGACCCTAGATGAGATTTCGGATTGGAGTCTGGCTTCTGAAGCCGAACGCGCCCGGATTTGCGAGCTTGCAGCGCAGCGATTGCGCTCGGTGGATAACTCCCGCTAAAAACCCAACTTCCGACTTGCCTCAACAAGCAGGAATCCATGTATACTTGGACCTGTGAAAATGCGTTGGTGGGCCTTGGGCTTGTCATTTGTAGTTGTCGGCGCGGGAATCGTCGCGGGTTGCGGAGGGGGATCGCCGCTGGCGCTCAGTCCGGATATTGAGGCCCCGCTTCGTTCCACCGGACCGACGGGCATCACCGCCCGCATTGATTACGACCCCGCCACCGGCGAAGTGGGCGTGACCAACATGGAGGAAGGCGGCACCCGGGCGGCCTTCGGCGGCTCGGCGGTCAAGGTCACCCAAGCCGTGGTCTCCGAGATTGCCGGGCAGACCAGCAACGTGCGCGTGCTGGAACTCACGATCGATAACCGGTCGGGGATTTTCCTCAACGAGCCCCGTCTTCTCCTG
The DNA here is from genome assembly GCA_964627705.1 of uncultured Chthonomonas sp. Lineage (GTDB taxonomy): Bacteria > Armatimonadota > Fimbriimonadia > Fimbriimonadales > Fimbriimonadaceae > JAHBTC01. The sequence continues at coordinate 10,548 of CAZVHE010000008.1, read as the reverse complement.
CAAACCGCCCTCAATCGCGCGGTCGCGAAGACACTTGCCGGGACAGGTGCCAACGGCACCACCGATGGCGCGGCCAGCGCCGCTCAGGTGGGCCAGCCGCTCGGCGTGTGGCAAGACACCGACGGCACAATTTTCGTCACCCAGGCCAACAGCGGGGCCATCCGGCGCATCAAGAACGGGGTCGTCACCACCATTTCCAGCGGCTTCAGCCGCCCCATCGGCATCGTCGGCGAAACCAACGGTGACTTCATTTACGTGGCCGACCAATCCGCTCATCGCATCCTGCGCCTTCGCAAAGACGGGGTCCAGGGCACGGTCATCGCCGGGAACACGGCGGGTGACGCCGATGGAGCGGGGGCCAGTGCGCGCTTCAACAACCCCATCGGTCTGACGATGGACAACACCGGCGCGCTTTACGTTGCCGACTTCAGCAACAACAAACTCAAGCGAATTACGAACCCGGGCACCGCACCCGTGGTAACCACGGTGGGCACGGTAACGGCCCCCTACGGCGTGGCTTACCGCGCCTACGAAGGCAAGCCGACCGTGGCCGTCACCAGCCACACCACGGGCAACGTCATTCTCTACGACATCATTGGCAACACCACGCGCACCATCCGCACGCTAACCCCCAACATCACGGGGATCGCGGCGCTGGAAGGCCGCATTGTTGTGGCGGGCCAGACCGCGAACAACCTCACCATCATGCGCTTGCCGCAGGGCGCCAACCCGTTCCGGGATACCAGCTGGACCACGGAACTCGTGCTCGGCAGCTCAGCGGGCTTTGGCAACGGGGCATTTCCTCAATTTAATGGCCCCCTGCTGCTAGGCAGCGGCGAGGCGGATGAACTGCTGGTGGCCGACACGAATAACCACCGGCTACGTAATGTGGAGCTTGGCTCCTTGCTTCCGGGGAACTCGGGACAAGCCGTTTCGATCACGAATCCCGACTTCCGGTTGCCGCGTGAGGTGGCAGGCTACCGGCTGGGGCCATTCCAGCCCAATACATTCCGCACGGTGCGGGTGTTCTTCTCGATTCCTTTCCCGGCGGCGATGTCGTTCTACGTCACGGTGGACTCGTCCACCGATGGCCAGATTCCGCTGGATAGCTCGACGAATGCCGCCAGCGACAACGTGGTGGTGCGTCTTATCGCCGGTGATCCAGAACGTCCGGGGTATGCCGATGGTCAAGGTGCGAATGCGCTGATCTCTCCTTTTGGATCCTTTGGGGCTGCCTGTTTCCCGAATGGTGAGTTGATCTTTGCGGAGCCGGCTCGAATACGGCTTGCTCGCAAGAGCGGTGAGGTCGTCACAATTCTCAATCCACGAGGAAATGCGGCGGCAAACTCTGGCAACGGCCTCAACACGGGACCCATCTCCTTTGGAATTGTGGCAACTGATTCAGATGATGTCTTCTTTGTGTTTGGGTCGAACTCGATTTATCGGGTCTACCGAAGCTTCGGAGACCGATATCGACCTGAGAACTGGAACTTCACCCGAATCGCCGGAGACAACGCGGCCGGCGACGTCATTGGTAATGGAGTCGCCGCCCGATTCAATGTGATTTATTCGGGCTTCTGGGATGCTACGGCTAATGCTCTCATTGTTGCTGATGGTAGCAACGCCAAAATCAAACGTGTAACGTTCATCGGTGGAGATCCGAACACACCTGCAAACTGGGAAATTACTCGCATTGCCGGCAGCACCACCAACTTTGAGGACGGGAATGACCCGAAGTTCAACTTGCCGACCGATGTGAAGCCGGCCCCCAACGGGGGTTACTATGTATCCGACTACGGTAACAACCGGATTCGGCTCGTCATGCCAAATGGCAGTGCGACTACCATCGCAGGTACAGGTTCATCATCTCAGAATGATGGGAATCCGGGCACGGTGTTCAACCCAGTCTGGATGAGTGTTGATGCGAGCGGCATCTTGTACTTCACGGAGCAGGACCAGCGTAGTTTGCGCTCGTACCGCCCCGGGGGTGTCTCTACTGTCCTCAAGTGGACTGCTGGTACTCCGACAGAAGGCGTGGGAAGCCAATTCCGAGCCAATGTTACCTCGAACCCCAACATTGCTGTGGACCCCACTTCGGGGGATGTATGGCTGGTTGGATCTTCGGCCCTTTATCTGGTTCAGCGCATCGTTCGCTGAGTTGACCTACTGCCCCTCGGGTTTCACACCCGGGGGGCTTTTTCATGCCTCAAAGATTGACTTCGCGGAGGCGCTGGGCGGCCTGCTCGGCCGTGAGGTCGCGCTGGGGCATGGCCAGGAGCTCGAACCCCACCATCCACTTGCGCACCGACGCTGACCGCAGTAGCGGCGGCATGAAATGGGCGTGGACCGTCCAATGATCCGCGGACGCCCCGAACGGGGCCCCGTGCCACCCCATGGAAAAGGGGAACGGCACCCCAAAGAGCGCGTCGTAGCGCCGGATGCACGCGGGCAGAAACTCGGCCAGATCGGCCCGTTGTGCCTCATCCAAATCGGTCATCCGGGCCGCCGGGCGGCGCGGGGCCAGCATGGTCTCAAACGGCCACACCGCCCAAAACGGCACCCACCACACCCACTCGGCACTGGCCGCCACTACACGGTCGCCCCGCGCAAGTTCGGCCTCTGTCACGTCACTCAAAAGAGTCCGGCCGTGCTCATTCGAGTAGTCTCGCTGCGCCGCATCCTCGCGGGCGGGAATCTCCGGCAACCAGCTGCACGCCCACACCTGGCCGTGCGGGTGCGGGTTGCTGGCCCCCATAGCCGCGCCCCGATTCTCAAAGATTTGCACCCAGGGATAAGTGGCCCCCAGCCGCTCCGTGGACGCCGCCCAGAGGTCAATGACGGCCCGCATTTCTTCCGGCGCGAACTGGGCAAGGTGCCGGCCGTGGTCCGGGCCGTAGCAAATCACCTCGCACGTCCCCGCCACGCTTTCGGCTCGGAATAGCTGGCTGGAATCCACCTCCTCTGCCACCTCGGGCAAGAGGGCCGGGAAATCGTTGGCAAAAGAAATCGGGCCGGTGTAGTCGGGATTCTGCACGCCGCCCACCCGCGCGTTGCCCGGGCAGAGATAGCAGTCGGGATCGTAAGCCGGCACGGACGGAGGCGGTGCCTCCTCCGCGCCCTGCCAAGGCCGTTGCGTTCGATGGGGCGACACTAGCACCCACTCGCGTTGCAAGGGGTTCCACCGGCGGTGCGGCCCATTCATGGCGGCGAGACTACCGCGGCTGGTTTGGTCAAGAAGGTCCAGAAGTTAGGGGTACTCGCGCTGATTTCCTGGTCGGTTGCACGCAACGACCTCGGTGGTGTTCAGGCGGATTGCCAATCCCCACTGTCGTCGGTCATCCTCACATATCCACGGCCCGAATCCGATCCTGATCCAGGGGGCCCTTGTCACCCCTTAAGCCCCCCATCCGGGGGCCTTTTTTCGATGGGTTTTCCCCATTTCGGGCCGTTTGAGGTGGGAAAACGCGAGGAATGAAAAAAGCGAGATTTCGTCTTGACACGCTAACCCTGGGGGCGGTAACGTCACGAAGCCCCTAGATATGGAGCCACGATGAATTGCCCTCACTGCGGAACGGCTGAGCTAAGAGTCTTGGAATCGCGCCCCGCGCGCGACGGCCAGGCGATTCGCCGTCGGAGGCAGTGCCTCAACTGCGCACGAAGATACACGACGTTCGAGGAGATCGAACGGATGCGGGTCTTTGTTGTGAAAAGAGACGGCACCCGCGTGGAGTTCAATCGCGAGAAGATCGTGGGCAGCATGATGATCCCGTGCGGCAAACGCCCGGTCACCATGGAACAGATTCGGGGCCTGGCCGAAGACATAGAACGAGATCTGCAAGATCTGGGTGACGAGGAGGTCACCACGCGAGAAATCGCCGAGCGAGTCATGGCCGCCCTGTGGCGCATTGACCGAGTCGCCTTTGTGCGGTTCGCCAGCGTGTACGGTCGCTTCTCGACCCCGGATGAGTTTGTCCGGCTAGTGGAAGAAGTCTCGACCCTGCAAGCCCTCACCGATGCGCCGCCCCCTCAGCTTGTCTCTCGCCTGCACGGCGACGACGGCACATTCCGGCAACCCACATTGCCGCTGGAGAGTATGTAGATATTTGTCTACCTCTCCAATCATAATCAAGGAAGAACCTCATGAAAATTGCCCGATATTTCACCGCCGCTGGCCAAGACCCCTACGCAAGTTTGAACTTCGTGCCCCGGACTAGCGAAATCCGGAACCCGGATGGCAGCGTTGTTTTCCGTATGGAGGACGTCATGGTGCCGGAGACGTGGTCGCAAGTGGCCACCGACATCCTGGCGCAGAAGTACTTCCGCAAGGCCGGGGTGCCGCAGGCCGATGGCTCCGACGGCGCCGAAACCGATAGCCGCCAGGTCTTCCACCGGTTGGCCGGTTGCTGGCGCCACTGGGGCGAGAGCTACGGATACTTTAGCGATGCCGAAAGCGCCCAGGCATTCGAAGACGAGCTGAAGTACATGCTGGCCAACCAGATGGCTGCGCCGAACAGCCCGCAGTGGTTCAACACGGGCCTCCACTTTGCCTACGGGATTACGGGCAATCCCCAGGGTCACTACTACGTTCACCCGGTGAGCGGCGAGCTGGAGCGCAGCACCAACGCCTACGAGCGGCCGCAACCGCACGCGTGCTTCATCCTCAGCGTGAGCGACGACCTGGTCAATGAAGGTGGGATCATGGACCTGTGGACGCGTGAGGCGCGCATCTTTAAGTACGGCAGTGGGGTCGGAACGAACTTTAGCCGAATCCGCGCGGAGAACGAACGGCTGAGCGGCGGTGGTCGATCGAGCGGCCTCATGAGCTTCCTTCGCGTCGGTGACCGCAGTGCCGGGGCCATCAAGAGCGGGGGCACCACGCGCCGCGCCGCCAAGATGGTGTGCCTAGATGTAGACCACCCGGATATCGAGGCCTTTGTGAACTGGAAGGTGGTCGAAGAGCAGAAGGTGGCCGCCCTGGTGACGGGCAGCATGCTGAACGAGCGCCACCTCAATGCGATCGTGAAGGCAGCCCACGCCGGCGAGGGTGAGAACAAGTTCAACCCACGCCACAACCCGGGCCTGCGTACCGCCGTGGCCGAAGCCAAGGTGGCCGGTATCAGCCCGAACTACATTCAGCGGGCCATCCAGCTCGCCGAGCAAGGCACCACGCACATCGAGTTTCCCGTGTTCGACACGGGCTACGAAAGCGAAGCCTACGTCACGGTCTCCGGCCAGAACTCCAACAACTCGGTGCGCTTGAGCAACGACTTCCTCCGCGCCGTGGAAGAAGACCGCGAGTGGGAATTGAAGGCTCGCACCGACGGTACGACCGTGAAGACGATTCGCGCCCGGGAGCTTTGGGATCAGATCTGCCAGGCCGCCTGGGCCTGCGCTGACCCCGGCACGCAGTACGACACGACCATTAACGACTGGCACACATGCCCGGCCGGGGGGCGTATCAACGCCAGCAATCCGTGCTCGGAATACATGTTCCTGGATGACACCGCGTGCAACCTGGCGAGCATCAACCTGGTCAAGTTCTACAACGCGGAAACTGGCGAGTTCGACATCAAAGGCTACCGCCATGCCATCCGCCTGTGGACGGTGGTGCTGGAAATCAGCGTGCTGATGGCGCAGTTCCCCAGCCGCGAGATCGCGCAGCTGAGCTACGACTACCGCACCCTGGGCCTGGGCTACGCCAACTTGGGCGCCCTGCTGATGCAGATGGGCATCCCCTACGACAGCCCGGAAGGCTTCGGCATCGCAGGCGCTTTGACGGCGATCCTTGGGGGCGACAGCTACGCGACGAGCGCGGCCATGGCCAGCGAGATTGGCCCCTTCCCGCGTTACGAAGAGAACCGCGATTCGATGCTGCGCGTGATTCGCAACCACCGCCGCGCGGCCTATAATGCGGCCGAATCCGAATACGAGGCGCTGGATATCAAGCCGATGGGCATCAACCCCTCGGACACGCCGGATGACCTGCTGGCGGCGGCCCGTGATGCGTGGGATCAAGCCTTGACGCTGGGTGAAAGGTACGGTTACCGCAACGCGCAGGTGACGGTGCTGGCCCCCACGGGCACGATTGGCCTGATCATGGACTGTGACACCACGGGCATCGAGCCGGACTTCGCCCTCGTGAAGTTCAAGAAGCTCGCCGGCGGTGGTTACTTCAAGATCATCAACCAAAGCATCCCGGTGGCCTTGCGCAAACTTGGCTACGCGTCGGAGCAGATCGAAGCCATTGTCAAGTACGCGGTCGGTGCAGGCACGCTGGAAGGCGCCCCGGGCATCAACCACGACACCCTGCGCCAGCGCGGATTTACCGACGAAGCGCTGGCCAAGCTGGAAGCCGGCCTGGAAAGTGCCTTCGAACTTAAGTTTGCGTTCAACAAGTGGACGCTGGGCGAAGACTTCTGCCGCAATGAACTCGGCCTGACGGACGAGCAACTCAACGACTGGTCATTCGAAATGCTCCCGGCGCTGGGCTTCACCAAGGCCGAAATCGACGCCGCGAACGACTACGTCTGCGGCACGATGACCATCGAAGGCGCTCCGCACCTGCGCCCCGAGCACCTGCCAGTGTTCGACTGCGCCAACAAGTGCGGACGCAAGGGTGAACGTTTCATCCACGCGCACGGCCACATCCGCATGATGGCGGCGGCCCAGCCGTTCCTCAGCGGCGCGATTAGCAAGACGATCAACCTGCCGGCCAACGCGACGATTGAAGATATCAATGAAGCGTATCTGATGTCCTGGCGCCTCGGCCTGAAGGCGAATGCCCTTTACCGTGACGGCAGCAAGCTCAGCCAACCGCTGAACTCCAGCTCGGACGATGCGGCGGCCGCGATTCTGGAAGCGACGCTCGAAGGCCCGGCCACAAGCGAGCCCGAAAACCGACAGGAAGAAGTCGCCCAGGTGGCTCAACGCCTGGTCTACCGTTACATCGCACGGCGACGCGCCATGCCAGCACGACGACGCGGCTACACCCAGAAGGCGCGCATCTCCGGCCACAAGGTGTACCTGCGCACCGGCGAATACGAAGACGGCACCCTCGGCGAGATCTTCGTGGATATGCACCGGGAAGGTGCGGCCTACCGCTCGCTCATGAACTGCTTCGCCATTGCGGTTTCGCTCGGCTTGCAGTACGGGGTGCCGCTGGAAGAGTTCGTGGAGGCCTTCGTCTTCACCCGCTTCGAGCCCAACGGTCCGGTGCAGGGGCACGACAACATCAAGATGTCCACTTCCGTCATCGACTACCTGTTCCGCGAACTGGCGATGACCTACTTGGGCCGCACCGACCTGGTGCAAGTCCGCCCCGAAGATCTGCGCGCCGACACCGTCGGTGGCCCGAGCCAGCCGGCCCTGGAATTTGAGGACGAAGCGGAGGTGGACAACGGCGTGCTGCCGGTGAGCCGAGAAAACCACGACTCCCGAGGCTTCAACAAGGGCTTGGCCACAACGCCATCTGCTCTCAGCCCGACGATTGAGCCGCAGGACCCCAGCTTCCCCCAGATGATGCCGAGCCGGAAGGTCGAGCGCGTGGCCATCCAGGAACGCGTGAGTATGGTGGCCGACCAGCGCACGGAAAAGATTCGCGAAGCGCGCCTGAAGGGCTACGAAGGGGACCCGTGCAGCGAATGCGGAGCCTTCACCCTGGTGCGCAACGGGGTGTGCCTCAAGTGCAACACCTGCGGTAGCACCAGCGGCTGCTCCTAATCCATTGGGAGAAAGAACGAACCCCCGGGCGGATGCGAAAGCATCCCCTGGGGGCTTTTCTTTCAGTTGGCCTTGTCACCAATCAAGGTGCCAGGGACGCTGACCTTCAAGGTCCTTGAGATCGCTACGCACATCCACGGGCACATCGGCACGGAGAATGTTAACGCCCAAGTCTCGCAGCCGGGCGACGGCGTTCCCAGGGGTCACGTCCAGCGCCATCAGGGGATACCCTTGCTGCCGCATGGCCCGGGCGAGGGCGGGGTGGATGCGCTTCTCGGTGGTAGCCACCCCGTCGGCGTGGGACTGCACCAAGCGGTTCACTAATTCGGCGATGTCCTCTTCGCCAAAGGCCCGGTCAGCTTCCCAAAAGGCCAATGCTTCGGGAATCTTATTCTTCGCATAACGAATGACTTCCGGATCGGACGCCAGGAAAACCACGCGCGACCTTGCCCCACTTTTCGCCACCACATTCACAGCGGCCGCCCCCGACTGCTCCTGACTCACGCGGATCACAAGCGAAAGCGGTGCCCGCAACTCCTCCAGAGTTTCGGCGAGCGGAACCCAGCCCTGGGTCAGAGCCTCGGAGAGCAAAAGCGCCTCCGCATCGGCCGGTTGCGCGCCGGAGACTCGGGTGACCACTGGTACGGCGTCTCGGGTTGCGGCCACCAGCACCTCGGCCATCAGCACATCCCGGTTGACCAGCGACCAACTGACATCCGAAAGTGAACCTGGTCGCTCAAGCAGCGCCGAGGACGACGCCATCACGACCGATCGATCCCAACTCCCAGATACCAATGCGGACGGCTGCGCCAACGCCCCGTAAGGCATCGCCATCGAAAGAGCAACCGAAAGCCACATTTATAAACCCATCTTATCGGAAAGTTATCCGTGTGTCTACCCTATGGCGAATGAAGCGTGACAATGGTTCCGCATACTCATTCCATCCGCAACCAGAATGAGAATTCGTCCCACGAATCGGAGGCTAAATACCCGCAAATTTAACAGCTATTCTTGCTCATCGGACGGATAACTACCCAGCGTCGTGATTTCTAAGGTCAAAGCCTTCAAATCCAGCATCGCCTGGTCCACATTGGCATCGTGGCGGTGCCCCACACAATCGCAAAAGAAGATGTACTCAAATGAGCTGCGCGGGGCCGGCCGGCTTTCAATCATCAGCAGGTTCACCTGGTTGCGGTCCAGGGCGCCCAACGCTCGGTAGAGCTCACCGGGCTGGTTACGCAAATTAAACATCAACGAGGTCTTGTCGCGGCCCGTGCGGGCAGGCGCATTAAAACCAATCACCAAAAATCGCGTGCGGTTGTGCGGGTCGTCCTCAATGTGCTCATCCAGCACCGGCACGTCATAAAGATCGGCCGCCAAACGGTTGGCAATCGCCGCCCCGTGCGGGTCGTTCTTGGCCATCGCCACCGCCCGCGCCGTGGGGGCCGCATCCACAATCTCCACGCCGGGCAGGTAGGTGTTCAGCCACGCCTGGCACTGCCGCAAGGGCTGGCTGCCGGCGTAAACCCGTTGCACTTCCTGCCGGCTCGCCGCCGCACTCACCAGGCAGTGGTGGATGGGCACGTACCGCTCCGCGCAAATCTTCACGTTGGTGCGGGGGAAGCCGTCCAGCGTTTCCGGCACTACCCCGGCGGAGCTGTTCTCCACTGGAACCACCCCGTAATCCACCAAACGGTGCTCCACGGCCATAAACACATCGAGGATGCTGTCCTTGGGCACAAACGTGGTGCTATTACCAAAAACCTGGGTGCTGGCATAGTGGCTGTAGGTGCCCTCCGGCCCCCAATAGGCCACCTTCATCGGCTGTTCGCTGGCCCGCGCTGCACTGATGACCTCGCGGTAAATGGCAATCAGCTGGTCATCCCGCAACGGCCCGGGGTTGAGGCGGCGCAGCTTCTCGTAAACGCTTCGTTCGCGCTCGGGGGTGAAGAACGGCTGTCCGTCGCGCCCCTTCACCAGCCCGACCTCAATCGCCAGTTCGGTACGCCGGCTCAGGAGCCGCACCAGGTCGGCATCCACCGCATCAATCTCGGCGCGGATCTCGTCCAGTGGGCGCGGGTCGCTCATGCCCGTCATGCTACCAAGTTGTTTTGAACCTGGTATTGCTCTAGGGGGCACGGGGCGACCAAAGGCGGAACAAACCCGCCATGCGCGCACACCCCCGAATCTGGTTGGGCGGTTGCTCTTTGCTGCTTTTGTCCAGTCTGGCCATCACGCAGCTCTCCCCGCTTTTGCTCCCCCAGGTGCACGAAACCTACGAGCAATCCGAGCGCGCAGTGCAAGACGGCCAGTACCAGATGGCGCTGGCCCTGATGAAGGGCACGCTCTACAGCGACGGGGTCACCATTGGTATTGAAGGCGACCACACCGAACGCACGACCATTGTGCGCGCGGCCGCCCAGGGTTGGAACCAAGCGCTGGAAGGCGATTCCCCCATTCGGTTAGTTCCGATGCGCGAGAACCCGCAGGTCATCGTCAAGTGGGTGCCGCAGGTGCCCGCCGAAGGCAGCCACACCCTGGGGCTCATCAAGATGCGTAAGGAGTTCCGGTGGAATACCACCCGCCACGAGGTCGGCATCAAGGGCACGATTTACGTGGCCACGCAGCCGCCGGGCGGCCCACTTTCCCGATCTGAACAGGTGGATGTGGTGATGCACGAACTGGGGCACCTGCTGGGGCTGGACGACTGTGGCGACCTTGGCCCGCTGATGGGGCCGCTGGAGCGCGGCAAGCCCGTGGGGGCACCGACCCCCGCCGAAGTGGCGGCTGTCACGGGTCTCCGCCGTATGGTAAGAGATAAGTTAAGTC
>CAZVHE010000007.1:31935-35346 GCA_964627705.1 uncultured Chthonomonas sp. | reverse complement strand
CAAGTGCAACATCACGCACGACGGCCCGCTAGAAGATGTGTTGCGGGCGTTCCGCCCGAACGAAGCCCGTTTTATCCGCCCGGCTTGTTACCGCTTCCCTAACCACGTGATCGTGGACATGCTGACCTCGCGGGGGCTGGAGGTCTACACCCGCCCGGACGGGCGTATCTTCCCTACCCACGGCACCGCAAAGGATGTGGTGGCGATCCTGCGTTCGTACTTGCGGGAGGCCGGGGTGGACATTCGCCTGGAGTGCCCGGTGACCGGATTTGAACGAGCGGGCTCCGAGATTAGCCACGTGCTGACCGAGCAAGGCCCGGTGGAAGCGGGTGCCGTGGTGCTGTGCACGGGGGGCTCTTCATATCCGAACTCCGGGACGACCGGCGACGGCTGGCCGTGGGCGCGGGCCTTGGGTCACCGGATTGTGACGACTTTAGCCGCCCTGGCCCCCATTCACTTGCGCGAAATGCGAGAAGACTGGGCCGGGATTGCGCTCCGCGACTGCGTGCTGCGCGGGCGGCAGAGCAAGGCGTTCACCCAATGGCGCGGCGACCTGCTCTTTACGCACCGGGGCATTAGCGGGCCGTGCTGCCTGGGCATCAGCCGCGAGGTCAGCGAGCACATCTCCAAAGCACCCGTAACACTAGAAGTGGACGTGGTGCCGGACCTGAGTTTCGAGGAACTGACGGAACAATTCTTGGCCTATGCCAAGGAAAATCCCCGGCGGCAAGTGGCGACCTGGTTAGGATCCTTTGGGCCAGAGCGTTTCCTGGAAGGCATGCTGAAGGAGCTCGAGATTCCGGCGGCCACGCCCATGGCGCAAACCCCCACCAAGATTCGCAATCGCTTACTGAACGGGCTGAAGGGGTTCCCCTTAGGGGCCGTGCGCGAGGTGATTTTGCCGAAGGGCGAAGTGGTGGCCGGAGGTGTGAGCCTGGACGAAGTGAACCCGCAGACCATGCAGAGTCAGTTCGTGTCGAATCTCTTTTTGTGCGGCGAGATTCTGGATATTGCGGGGCCGGTGGGTGGCTATAACCTGCAAGCGGCCTTCGCCACCGGCTTTGTGGCGGGCGAATCCGCTTACGAGCACGTCCGCTAAACTGCGGGGAAAGTGATAGCAATTCCCTTTGAGGCGGTGGCCTTTGAGTGGCGCGGCCCCGCGCCGTTTCTCTTTGCTCGTCTGCCGGAGGATGCGGCCGCCCAGGTGCGGGCGGTGGCCCAGGAGCTGAGCTACGGCTGGGGATGCATCACCTGCACAGTGACCGTGGGAAACACGACGGTCAAGACGAGCCTAATGCCCAAAGACGGGGGTTATCTCGTACCACTCAAATTAGACCTGCAACGCGGCGAAAACCTGACGCTGGATTCCGTGGTTATCGGCACGGTGCGGCTCGGTTCGGGCTAAACGCTGCCCGCAAGGTTGTTTAGCCAGCCAGCAACTTGGTCATGGTTCGTAAATTCAACCTTCGGTCCAGCGAATCGTTCAATCAGCTCGCGGTGACTTTGCAGTCCGAATTCGTCCGTCCGGATTTCGTACTCTCGCACCCAAGCAATCAAAGGCTCCAGATACCGATTTTGATCTTCCAGCGAGGCGAACTTGTCTGGCTCCCATGGCCGACTGAGGCAGTTCTGGACACACTGCTCAACCCCCGGGTTAAGGAAGACGAGCGCTTCCGCATCATCAAGGACGGGTCCGATGAGGCTAGCGTAGCAGCCTTCAATCACCCAGCTTGAATGCTGCCGGATAAACGTACGCACCTCGGCCAGGCTCTCTTCCACAGGGCGACGGACCGCCTCCGAGGCAAACGCCACATCATCCAAACTCAGCACCGGCACTTCCTTCCGAAGCTTGATTTCCCGGGCGAGCGTGCTCTTGCCTGCACCCGAATTCCCAAAGATAATGATTCTCATGCACCGTGCCACTCCCCTATGCACTTCGAGAGGATGATTATGCCCAAATTGGCCCCGGAGGCCAAAGACCCCCGAGGCCGTGTGAGCCCGCCCGCTTAGCGGGCGACGTCGAAGCGGTCTAGGTTCATCACCTTCGTCCACGCCTGGATGAAATCCTGCATGAACCTCGGCTGACCATCCGCACTGCCGTAGACCTCAGCCAGGGCCCGCAGCACCGAGTTGGAACCAAACACCAGATCGGCCCGAGTGGCCGTCCAGCGCAGGGCCCCCGACCGACGATCACGGCCTTCAAAGAGGCCGTTCACCGCATCGGTTTCGGTCCAGGTGGTGTCCATGCTCAACAGATTCACGAAGAAATCGTTGGTCAGGGCCCCCGGACGCTGCGTGAACACGCCGTGCGGACTGCCACCGGTGTTGATGTTGATGGCGCGCAGGCCACCCACCAGTACCGTCATCTCAGGCGCAGTCAGAGTGAGCAGCTGCGCCTTGTCCAGCAGCAAGGCTTCGGCGGGCACGGCAAAGGCCGTGCGTTGGTAGTTGCGGAAGCCATCGGCCTGCGGTTCCAGCACCGCAAACGACTCGACATCGGTCTGCTCCGGCGTGGCATCGGTGCGGCCCGGCGTGAACGGCACACTGACCTTTTCGCCGGCCGCCGCCGCCGCAAGTTCGATCCCCGCGTTACCAGCTAGGACGATGAGGTCAGCCAGGCTAACGCGCTTGCCGCCCACCGCCGATTGATTGAACTCCGCCTGGATGCCTTCCAGCACGCCCAGCACCCGGCCCAGTTGCGCGGGCTGGTTCACCTCCCAGTTTCGTTGCGGTTCCAGGCGAATGCGCGCACCATTCGCACCACCCCGCTTGTCCGAACCCCGGAACGTCGAGGCCGAAGCCCAGGCCGTACCCACCAACTCGCTGGGGGTGAGGCCGCTCGCCTTCACCTTGTCCTTCAGCGTTTCGGCGTCCATGTCATCAATCAGCGCGTGGTCCACGGCCGGAACCGGGTCTTGCCAAATCAGCTCCTCGGCGGGCACTTCCGGGCCGATGTAGCGGGAGCGCGGCCCCAGGTCGCGGTGGGTGAGCTTGAACCAAGCCCGGGCGAACGCATCCGCAAACTCATCCGGGTTCTCCAAGAATCGCCGGGAGATCTTTTCGTAGGCGGGAGCGAAGCGCAACGCAAGGGCCGGCGGCAGCATCGTCGGGCGGTGGAACTTGGTCGGGTCGTGGGCATCGGGGATGATGGCCTCGCTGTCCTTGGCCACCCACTGATGCGCGCCCGCCGGGCTCTTGGTCAGCTCCCATTCGAACCCAAAAAGGTTCTCGAAGAAGTTCTGGCTCCACTTCGTCGGGGTCTTGGTCCAGGTCACTTCCAGGCCGCTGGTGATGGTCGCCGCGCCGTGGCCCGTGCCGAAGCTGCTGGTCCACCCGAAGCCTTGCTCGGCCATGCTGGCGCCTTCCGGTTCCGGGCCCAAGTGGTCCACCGGCCCCGCGCCGTGGCACTTG
>CAZVHE010000007.1:19805-31813 GCA_964627705.1 uncultured Chthonomonas sp. | reverse complement strand
ATTCACGTAGATAAGGCCCATTTGCACCGCCGCAAGAGGGTTCTCCAAGAACCGCCCCTTGGGCTCGGTGCCCTCCTCGTCGGTCACGGTCACGCCGCCATCCTTGTTCACGCCTTCGGCGCCGCCCTGGGCGTAACGGATGTCACCGCCCAGCCACTTGTCTTCCGCGCCCCAGTACACGTCTTGGTCGGGTTCCCAGGTGTCTTCGCGACCACCGCTGAACCCGTACGTCTTGAGTCCCATCGTCTCCAGCGCCACGTTCCCGGCCAGGATGAGCAGGTCCGCCCACGAGATGCTCTGGCCGTACTTTTGCTTGATTGGCCACAGCAGGCGGCGCGACTTATCAATATTCACATTGTCCGGCCAACTATTGAGCGGAGCAAAGCGCTGCTGTCCGCGCCCGGCGCCGCCGCGTCCATCGCCGATGCGGTAGGTGCCCGCCGCGTGCCACGCCATGCGGATGAACTGCGGCCCGTAGTGCCCAAAGTCGGCCGGCCACCACTCCTGCGAGTCCGTCATCAGTTGGCGAAGGTCTTCCTTCAACGCTTCGTAATCCAGCTTGGCGAAGGCTTCGCGGTAGTTGAAGTCACTCCCCAGCGGATTGGACTTCTCCGAGTGCTGATGCAGGATTTCCAGCGGCAATTGGTTCGGCCACCAGTGGCGGTTTTGCGTTCCGCCGCCGGCCAGGGGCAGTTGGAATCGCGATGCATGCGGACATTTAGGTTCTTGGCTCATGAATGGTTTTCCTTGGTTTGGGATTGGCATTGGGGGCAAATCCCCCAGAAAATGACTTCGGCTTCGTCAATCGCAAAGCCATGGGTGGCCATGGGCTCCAGGCACGGGGCGTGGCCGATGTGGCAATCCACATCCACCGTGGCGTGGCACTGACGGCATACGAGGTGGTGGTGGTTGTCGCCGGCGCGGGTTTCGTAGAGGGCGGGCGACCCGGCGGGCTCGATGCGGCGAACGATGCCGGCGGCCACCAGGGCGTTGAGATTGTCATACACCGATTGGCGAGCAAGGGTGGGTAGGCGGCGCTGGGCAGCGCGCCAAATGAACTCGGCCTCGCGGTGTTTGCCCTCGTTTTCTAAGACATCGAGGACAGTCAGGCGCGGCTGGGTGAGGCGGAGCCCCGCCTGCTTGAGCCGTTCCTTCGTGACCGGATGCACACCGTTACGTTACCCGCACTTATCTGGACTGAGTCCAGATTAGTGGGACAGTTCGCATGGCAACTCGCGGGACAACTACTTTCTCCACGCGTGCCATAGTGGGTGCATGACCGAGATCGAAGCGGCCAAGCAACGAGCGGTGAGCGCGATGGAGATGTTCCTCCGCAACTTCTCCAAGGTGCCGGATGAACGGCTGCACTGGCAGGCCGCGCCCGGGGCCAAGACACCTCTGCGCATCGCCGCCCACACCGCCGTTTATGCCGCCCGCTTTGCCGCGATGATGGAGACCAGGGACTTGCCGCAGCCGGGAGATCTGGACGCGTGGCTGGCCGCGCGGGAGCAAGAGGAGCGGGGGGTGACCTCGCGGGAGGAGGTGGAAGCGGCCTTTCGGGCGGGGACGGAGCGGGTTCTGGCGGCCATGGATGCGCTGGAACCCGAGGACTTGGACGCGATGCTGGATTCGGGGCAGGGCTGGCAAATGCCGATGCGGTTCTTAGTAGACCTCCCGGCTATCCACGCCAACTTGCACTGCGGGCAGATTGACTTCCTCCAAACCTGCTGGGGCGACCAAGACGTCTACGTGGACTAGCCCTCGAATTCTCGCTCCAAGAACCGCTGCATGGCGACTAAGGTTTCTTGGCTCACGTGGTGTTCAATGCCTTCGGCGTCGAGCTCCGCCTGGTGGGCCGAGACCCCTAATTTCTCCAAGAAATCCACCACGATCTGGTGGCGGCGCAGGCTCTGCTCGGCCACGCGCAGCCCTTCCTCGGTCAGTTCAATGTGGCTGCGCGGCTGCACGCTCACCAGCCCTTCTGATTCCAGCCGGGCCAGTAATTTGCTGACGGTGGGGGCACTGACTTGGAATCGGTCGGCCAGGTCCGTCAGGCGTACTTGGCGGCGGCCGTCGCCCGCGTCCCGCGCTTGAGATTCCAACCGGTAGATGGCTTCCACGTAATCTTCCGCCGATTCTTTGGCGTGATCCTGCCGCGTTTTCTCCCAAGCGTTCCGCGTGCCCATCACCCTTCTTTATACACGAAGTCGGGCGGGCTGCGGGTTAGCGGCTGGCGGGTTCCAATTCGGCCAGCAGGGCGGCCAGGTCCAGCGGCTCGGTGACCATTTTCAGCTCACCCGCTTCATCGCGGGGCCAGTCGAATTCCGGGCGATCCCAGTAGAGTTCGACCCCGTTTTGGTCCGGGTCGCGGAGGTAGATCGCCTCGCTGACCCCGTGGTCGGCGGCACCATCGAGGGGGTGCCCGGCCTGGAGCAAGCGCTGAACCGTTTCGGCCAGGGCGCGGCGCGAGGGGAGCAGGATCGCAAAGTGATACAACCCCGTAGTGCCCGGAGGTGGCGGGGAGCCATTGCGGCTTTGCCAGGTGTTAAGGCCGATGTGGTGGTGGTAGCCCCCGGCGGAGAGGAACGCCGCGCTGTGGCCTAGTTTTTGGGTGATTTGGAAGCCGAGCACGCCTTGGTAGAAGGCGAGGGCGCGGTCCAGGTCCGCGACGCGCAGGTGCACGTGGCCGATGCGCGCACCGGGGTCAATGGGGTTGTTGGTCCCTGGCATTAGATTTGGACCTTTCTACGCCCAGTGCCCTGCGGCAAAGCAGGGGACCCAAGCCACTCCGGGCGACCGGAGGACTGCCGAACCCGGCCACCTTGCCACAAGATCCATTCCCCCTCGCTCAGGCCAAGCGCCCGAGTGTGCGAGTTCCAGTTCTCGAAAGCAAACCGCAGCCTCCCCTGCCTTTCGCGTTCGCGGTAGTGCGTATCCACCAGCACGGGAATCAGCCCCAACCCCGGCGATCGCTTAGGCCGCGTGTCATCCTCCCATCCATCAATCATCGGGTCGCTCATCAGCATGGCTCCGGCACTGGTGCCGAACACCGAGATCCCCCGGCGGTGCGCCAGCTGAAAGAGGTCCTTGGCGAAACTCGAGCCCAGCCTCTGCATAAACAGGCCTTGATCTCCGCCGGGCAGCCAAAGTCCCTTCGCCCGCAGGAAACGAGCCCGGGTGGCAGCCTGGTTCAAGGGAAGGTATTCCACTTCGAGAAACACGTCCACGTTCTTGGCCCCGTATTCCCGTAAGAAGTCAGCCGACTGACGTCCCGCTTCGTCCGCCCTCTCCCGCATGAGGGGGACAACCAAGATCGGTTGGTCCGGCCCCCCGATGGCCTGAATGAAGGTCTGCACCATCTCGGGAGTGGTCGAGCCACCACCCGCAAGGAGCAGTGCGCCTTCCGACGACTTGACACTTGCCAGCAGGGCCATGGTTGTGAACATAAACCTCAAGTCTAGCCGCCTGAAGCTAAGGTCAATCTCCAACTGAGCGCCGCCATTCGGCGCACTGCTCATGTCGTAAGATTGCGATCCTGGCACGCAGCTACCAGCAAGTCAGCTTGGTATTCGCCACGAGGGTTTGCATTTGGGCTTCGTAGGCCTCCGGCGAAACATTGACCGGCTTGACCAATGTGAAGCGCAGCAAGATGCGCCGCTCCCCCCACATATGCTCCGCCTGGGCGACCAACCGCTCCCATTCCGAATCTTCCTCGATCCTTTCAAAGCCCCCGATTTCAGAAGTCACGAGCGTGGATGTCGAACGCCACGTGAGATCATCCGGCTGTGGGGCATCCAGGGTGTCTGGGTGGTCATACACCTGCACCCACAGGGTGGTGCCCTGGTCGTCTTGGTAGTGCGCTTGGTATTCCCCGTCCTCGTCCTTCCCAGAGTGGGTTTGGAACGCCCACGGCATCGGCACTAGACACCCCTCGGGTTGCTGCACCAGCCAGCGCGTGCCAGCGGGGGCGGGGCCGAAGGTCTCCACTACGCGGCTCTGCCTGTTCAAGCGCGCGGGGGGAGGACCGTCTAGGATGACACTTTGGCTGCTCGCCGGGAACGGTTCAGGCCCCGTGTGGCGGCGCACGGTGCGCACTTCCTTCCAGATTCTTAAGGGCTGGGCTTCCCATTCCCGGGGGTCGTACGGGCTGAAGTACCACACCCCATTCCAGTTTGTCCCGCCGGGTTCCTCGGTCCACTCCATCCAGTCTGCGGCTGGCTCACCATCCCGAAGCAGATTGACAATGGTCGCCGATCCATCCAGCAGGTCCTTAAGGTCGTCCAGAAGGACATCGAGTTTCGAGTAGTGGCCGTGACCCTCGGGAGCATGCAGGGTGAAGCGCTCGGGCTCTTGCTCGATCCTAAACTCCAGGGCAAACTCCTGGCGGCCGATGTACCACTCCCCTTCGCGTAGCTCCCAGCGCAGCTCAGGGTGTTGCTGGCAGAGGTCGGTCAGGGCTTGCTCGACGGGGTGGAGGGGCGGCATCACTTTTACTAAACTTTGGCACCCAGAATTCTAAAGCAAGAAAGCAGATCGAATGCTAGTGTTTGGAGTTAAGGCGTGATGGCGGGTTCGTTCACCGTGCCGATGAACAACGGCAGCGGGTACCCCGGCCGCACGACGGCAAACACGAACGGACGATCAACCACGACGGTGCGCGGCACGCGGCCGCCGCCACCAAAAGTGGCACCGCCTGCCACTGCAACACTGGCGGCTTCGGTTCCCTTGTCGTCAGCGCGTACAAACGCGTTCTCGACAAAGAAGACATCAGCACCTTGATCATACAAGCCAGGAAATCTGGCGCTTCTCGGGCGGCCCCGAGTGATCCATGCTTCAAGAATCTGGTTCTTTGATTGAAAAGCAAAGCTGGGCGCATGCAGGGAAACTGTTTCGCCAGGCCGAGGTTGCATAGCGGCCATCCATTCCTTCTCTCCCCATCTGGCGATTCGAGAGGGAGTCGGGACATTGTTGCGCCCCAAGAAAATCAGCATGGACTCGCCATTTTCGTAAGGGAGATGGTAGACGAAGACGTCCCCCACGGCAATCTCATTTACACTGGATTTGAAGCCTGGTATCTGACGTGTGCCTTGTCGAAACTGGAAAGGCACTTCAAGCTTCGGTTTGTCGCCGCCCCGCCATTTGTTGAGGTAGGCAAGAGCCGAGGCCATGACGACCTTCTTTCTTTCAAATGACACGGGAAACTCCTTGATCATCCCGGCCGTGTTGCGGTTGGCCCAGGCGTTCGCTTGTTCTTGTGGGGGGAAAGTGCCAACTTCGGCGCCGTACTATCTTTCGAACCCCTGACGAACCGTTGGGGTTGGACCATTGATGGACCACACCGCCCGGGCGAGGTGCGTGGTCTGGGGGTCCAGCCCCTTGGCCAATTGCTGGAAGAAGGCTTGCCCATCCGCCATGGTCATCTGCGGGTGCAGGCTCTGCAAAATCTGTGCGCGCGATCCGCCATCCACCGCCTGCGCCATCATGATGGTCACCATCAGCACGTTGGCAGGGCTGCTGATGGTATTGCCCTCGGCCGGGAAGAGGTTGGCCGCCCGGGCGTTTTCCACCATGTCGTTCAGGGCGAATTCAGCGGAGGCCGAAGTGGGGGCCGGAGCGAGGACAGCGGAGGCGGAGACCAGCAGGGGAAGAATCATGAGGGGAGACGCACCTACACCCCTCTGACGAAGGAGACCATGCCTACGTTACGTGAAAGCACGCCCCATTAACTGCGCAAGAACGCCACCACTTCCGCCTCGCTCGCATCCGCCAGGGGGCCGTAGCTTCGCTGGTGCGCCTGGGCGTAAAGATACTGGTCCAGCACGTGTAGCCGGATGCGCGCCTCCAGTTCCGGCGTGATTTCGCCATACCCTTCCCGCACCCACGGCAGATGGCACGGCGCCAGGTAGCGGAAGTCCGCCGCCGGGTCGCCCAGGCCCGCATCCCCCCAATCAATGAACACTGGCCGCTCGGCTTGGTCGACCAGCACGTTGTCGGCATGCAGATCCTGGTGGACAAACACTCGCGGGGCCTTGCCCGCCCGCTCGGCCAGGGCCCGCACCACCTCCCGCAACCCCAGGGGCTGGGCAGCGGCGGCGAGACTCTCGATTTCTAGCTCCCAAGGGGGATCGAGGTACCCCTGTGGGTCCGCGACCTCGGTGATGCTGTGCATCTGCCGCAGCGCCGCCCCGTAGGCGCGGAAGAACTCCGCCGGGTTTCGCAATTGCCCAGTGCCAGAGAGGGGCTGCCCGTGCACCCGGTGATAGACCGAGAACGGGGGCGTATCCCCCACCGGGCACAGGCTGATGTGCAGGAGATCGGGGGTCGGCAGCCCCGCCCCCACCGCCACCGGCACGGCCACGGATTCGGTGTGCAGGTCCTCCAGATATTCGGGGTCCTTGCTGATGCGCAGCACCCAGTCGCCGCACAGCCAGGTTTCGTTGGCCACGCCCTGCGGGGTGGCCAGCACGGCATCTTTGGCGCTCACCCCCACCTGCCGCAAGATGCGGAGCGCGCGGGCGGGGTCTGGGGGCATAGGATTCACGTTACCACGGGGTTGCCAGAAACGATGACCGGAGAACGATGCGCGGTCTGAGGTTGCTGAGCAGGTCAACGATGACCCGAGCGAACCGCATCATGTCTGGTGCCCGACTCGTGGTGCTCGCGCCGCTCCTCGTCGGTTGTGGCCCGGTTCAGGCCGACCCCATACCCACACCCGCGGCTGCCCAAAGCCGCAGGCTCTTGGGCCAGGTTGTGTCCGAAATCGGCAAAAACGTCTGGGTGGTCTTCCAAGATTCAAGAGGTCATCACTGGTTCGGCACCGACGGGACGGGTGTCATCCGATACGATGGCAAGACCCTCGTTCGATTCTCCACTGATGATGGACTGCCGAATCATCGCATTCGCGAGATCATGGAAGACAAGGCCGGAAAAAATTTTCTCCCTACCCTTGAGGGCATCTGGAAGTTCGATGGCGAGCGATTCACCCTTCTCGAAATCGTTGAAGATGACCATGCGTGGCGTCTGCTTCCTGATGATGTGTGGTTCCAAGGTGCTACGATCACCCACGGCCCATACCGGTACGACAGCAAGACGCTCTCCCTCCTCAAGTTCCCCAAGGGTGACCTCGAAGATCAGATCCATCGTGAGTTCCCCCGCTCCGTTGTGAGCCCCTATTCGATCTACACGATCTACCAAGATACGAAGGGCAACCTGGGGATGACGAGCAATGCCACGGGCGTATGGCGATTCGACGGCGAGGAAATGAAGAACTTCCCCATAGAAACCAGCAAATCCTGGCTGATCTCGATCACTTTCGATCGAGATGGCAATATCTGGCTGGCTAAGGACAGCGCTGGAGTGTTTCGGTGGGATGGTCAGGCCTTTGAGAAGTTCGAGCCTCAGCTTGCGGCCGCGCAATGAGGCCCGGCCCTTAGCGCTCTAGGATGCGGAAGTTGCGCCAGCGCACTTCGTAGGGGCCAGACCCCCGCGCGATGCTGTGCACCTGCAGCCCGATGAACCCGCGCGAGTGGGTTTTGTAAACCTCCTCATGGGTCAGGTCGGCCACCTTCATGCCGTTCACCCAGGTCTGGATGCGCGGCCCTTGGGCCAGAATGCGGTACTGGTTCCAGCCGCCGTTCTTAAAGATGGTGTGGTTCGATCCGGGCTGGTTCGGCTCGGGGGAAAGCCAGCCAAAGCGGGTGGCCTCGCCGTAAATGTAACCAGAGTGGCCGGGGCCGGCCATGATCTCGACCTGCGGACCCCACACGCGGCCCTTTTCCGGCTGGCCCGGCAGCCCCTCGGACTGGAGGGAGCGGATTTGGCAGCCGCTGTTGAGCGGGTCGTCCACCTTGACCTCGAAAAAGAGCTCGAAGTCGTCGTACATCTTGTTGCTGCACAGGAAGGAGTTGGGGCTGCCCTCGGCGGTGCGCCCCACAATCGCGCCGTCCTCCACGGTGTAGGTGGCGGTACCGTTCAGCTGCGTCCAGCCATCCAGGTTCCGGCCGTTGAACAGGCGCACGGAGCCCGCCGGGGCGCTGGGGGCAGTGGTGGAGGCAAGGAGCAGAGCGCAGATCATGGCGTGGGTATACCTGGAGTTCCAGCTGCTAAGAAGTAAACGATCGCCAGATCTGCCCCGCAACAATTAGCGCGAAAGGGCCCCGGATCCTAGAAGCTGAAGACCGTCGTAAAGAACACGACGTGGTTGCTCCGGTCGGCACTGGCCCCTCGCGAATACTGGTTTAAGTAGCCGAACTCAACCCGCATCTGCTTGGAGGTCTGGTAGCCCAGGCCGAGGGAGAACCGGTTTTGATCAAAACCCCTTATGGCCCCCCAATCCGTGGAGTTAAGATTGTAGAGATACTCGTTACTCACAAAGGCCGACCACTTGGTGTCCTCAATCGGCCGGGTGCCACGGGCCTGGAGGCGCACGCGCCATCCCGTATCGGAGCCGCCCTCGACGAAGCGCTGTTCTAGGCGCAAGCGCAACTGGGGATTCACCGGCCCGAGGGCCGGCGGGTTATAGGTGACCATCTGCCACAAGCGATCCTCATGGACGTCGCCGGTGGGGCGGTAGTTGGTGATATTGCCGTAGCCATAGCCCACGGAAAGCCGAGGGCTGATCCTCTGGATGGCAGCGACCCGCAGGGTCATCTGATCGAGTTTCGAGTAGTTGTCGCGGAAGCGAGGCTGAAACTCGCCGTACCACGACCAGTCTTTGCTGATCTTGCCGGTGGCGTTGATGTTCAGCCAGGCCCGGTTGTCTTCCACCACCCCTTGGGCGAAGGCGACGTGGATCGCGGCCAGAACGGGGAGAACAAGCAGGCTTCGAATCTTCATGGATGCGCGTCACCGGAATCCGAATGAACCGCGCACCAGACCCATCGGGGAACCCCGAAGATTAAGGAGCCGAAGGCGATTCGAGTTCGGAATGTTAAGAACCGAGGCTACCCTAGAGTGCGTGGGGAACCAAGCGGCGCGGGTACCCCGGACGGGAATCCCCCATTGCGCTGCACACGCATCTCACACCGGAAAGAAAGAAACCAAAAGAGCCCTGACACTTGGTGCCAAGGCTCTTGCAATTGGTACACCGAAGTGGACGCGCTTAGAACTTCTCTATTCCGTCGATGACTCAGGGCTGTGCCACCAGAGACTGTCCAATCATTAGCAACCCCGAGACGCCAAGTAGTATCTCAACGACCAAGACAAAGCGCTCCTTTTTGAGTTTTGAGACGAACGGCTTGCTGATCGCGGCCCCGAGCAGAAGGCACGCACCAAGCGCGACTCCTGCGGTCAATCCGCTTTGATCCAGCGTAGCGAGCTTTCCGTAGGCGAGGCTCTTGGTCAGGTGAATTCCAGCCGTGCCCAGAGCTTCCGTGCTGAGATAGGCACCTTTTGTCAAACCATAAGAGAGGTAGAAGGGCGCGTTGATCGGCCCAGTGGTTGATACAATGGCCGATAGGAAGCCCATTACAGCTCCCAACAGAGGGAATTGGCTGAGTTTCATTCGGCGATCACTATTGTCCATCCATCGACGGATTGGAATGAGCAGCAGAACGAACAGCCCAAATGCGAGGGGTAAGAACTTTGCTTCAATCCTGACCAGCAACAGGGATCCCAAGATGGCAAGAGGGATTCCTCCCAGCCAGTACCGCCAAACAACCGACCACTGGACATCGCGATACCACAGGGCTACGCGTGACAAGTTGCCAATCAGGGCGGCAATCGTTAAAATCCCGACGGACGGCAACGGACCAAAAACCGCATTGCAGACTGGCAGGAGCAGCACAGCGCTGCCGAACCCAACGACGCCAGCTATTCCACCCGCAAGAACGCCGACGACGGCGAGTAACAGGAGGGATGGCAGGTCAGGCATATATCAAGAATATCACCCAACCCATGAAAGGCAATCGCCGGACAAGTTGAATCGAGAGTTCTAAGTCCCTTCCGGTTGTCTCAAGAGTTTGAACCTAGACGAGAGTGCGTTATGAACCTGAGAGGGCTGGTACCCCGGACGGGACTCGAACCCGCGATTTCCTCCTTGAAAGGGAGGCGTCCTAACCGCTAGACCACCGGGGCATGGGGTGCTTGAAGATATTGCCAGACCCGACCACCTCGTTGCAAGGGGGTCGGGTCGGTTGGCCCCGCCGGGGGCCGTCGCTAGGATTTACCGAGCGATGATGTCGGAGCCCATGCCCATCGGCGGGGCAGAACCCGGAGCCGGAGCGGGGGCCGGGGCTTCCTTCACAGGCGCCGGTTCCGGGGCCGGGGCAGGAGCAGGAGCTTCTTCACGCGGAGCCGCCGCCACGGGCTCTTCCGAGCGCGAAGCGTTCTGGTTCAGGTAGGCCGCACTGGCCGCACGGGTGCTGGCACCCGGGGCGTTAGCGTAGGCCCACTCTTCGCTCACGTCGTAGCCTTCGTAGCCGTTGGCGTTGGCCTGGATGCCCAGCACCCGGCGCGCGCCCACGTAACGCTGGTTGTAGTAGTTTTCGCTCAGGCTATTGATGCGCACCGAGCCACCACCACTGCTGGCGTGGATGAACTGGTCATTGCCAATGTAGATGCCCACGTGCGTCACACGGGCGTAGGTGCTGGTCTTAAAGAAGACCAGGTCGCCCGGCTGCAGGGCACTTCGCGGCACCACGCGGCCCACGTTGCTTTGGGCGTTTGCGGTGCGCGGCAGGTTGACGCCGTGCTTGGCAAAGACATAGGTGGTGAAGCCGCTGCAGTCAAAGCCGTTGCGGCTGGTGCCGCCCCACTTGTAGCGAATACCCATTTGGGCGCGGGCCGTGGCCAGCATGTTGCCCACCGCACCCAGGTCCGGGTCCGGCACGGGTTCGGCCGGCAGGTTACTCGCCAAAACTGAATCGCTCTGCGCGGCGGCTCGGGCCCCCGTCACTTCGGCACTGGCCGGGGCTACGCTGGCTTGCAGCAGGGCTTGGCCTTCGGCGGTGCGGGCGAGCGCATCGGCGCTTACCGGCTCCAGAAAATCGCGGTTCATCCAGCCGATGGTGCCACCAGCGAATTGGATCTTGTACCAGTCGCCTTGGCGATCCAGCACGTTGGCCACGCGGCCTCGGGGCAGGTTGGCAATGATGCGGGCGTCGGTGTTGGGCTCGGCGCGCAGATTCACGCGGTCACCCTTCAGTTGAACGCGGCTGGTGGCAATCACGTTGGTCACCACGGCGCGGCCCTCCTTCGGCACTTGGATGACGGTGCCCACGGTCAGCTTGTCCCAATCCAGGCCCGGGTTCAGGTCTCGGACTTGGCTGGGCGGCACGCCCACCTTGCTGGCAATGGTCCAGTCATTGTCGCCTTCCGCGACGCGGTAGGGGACAGTTTCAATCTTGGCGGCGGCATTGGCACCGGTGGTGGAGGCATCCTGGCGCGGAGCCGGAGCGACGGGGCGCGGGGCTTCCACTTGCGACGTGCGGGCCTGCATGGCCGTGCCGACGCGGATGACGGTGCCGACTTCCATGCGACCCCAGTCCACATCGGGGTTGAGCACATGGAGTTGCGCCGGGCGCAGGTTGTACCGGCGAGCGATGCTCCAGTCGGTATCCCCGTTGCGCACAAGGTAAATGGGGCCCTTGTCGTCGGCGAGCACGCGCGACGGGATCAGGACTGTGACACCGGGCGCAATCTGCACGCCGGGGTTCGCCTTTTGGAGCTCTTTCGCATCCAGCCCAAACTTCCTTGCCACTGTAACAGCGGTTTCGTTATTCTGTACCTGGTACTTGACGGGGGCACTGGCATTGCCTGCACCCACCATCATCGCGCCCCAAATGGCGCCGGTTAATGCCAAAACTTGGTTTCCTCCGTAACGTCCGCCAAGCGTAAAAATACGCCGGATGACAGTCGTATCTTCGGATACTTTACCTGGATTGTCTCTAGTTCCTCACCAATTCCCGGTATTTCGTGAATCTGGGCGGGCCGCCTGTCCTGGGTCCCTGGTAGCCTTGCAAGCGCGTTGCTGAGCGTCCTCATCGTCAATTGGAACACCCGTTCCCACC
>CAZVHE010000007.1:10239-19750 GCA_964627705.1 uncultured Chthonomonas sp. | reverse complement strand
ATGGAGATCATCGTGGTGGACAACGCCAGTACGGATGGCAGCGCAGAGATGGTGGCCCGGGACTTTCCGGAGGTTCAGCTCATCCAGCCGGGCTTCAACACCGGATATGCGGCCGGCAATAACCTGGCCTTTGCGGTGGCCCAGGGCGAGTGGCTCCTCACCCTCAACCCGGATACGGAACTGCGTCCCGGTGTGCTCCAAGGGGCAATTGACGCCCTGCGTGCGCAGCCTAAGTTTGGGGTGCTGAGTGTGCCCTTCCAATTGCCCAGCGGCGAGATCCAAGCCAGCGTGCGGGGATTCCCTTCGTTCTGGGGCATTGTGGGGCAGTTCACGGGGTTGGCGCGGCGCTCGCCGCACGGGGCGCTCGGGAGCTACTTGCTGCCCGCCTTTGATTACACCGCCAGCGGGCCCGCCCCGCAGCCCATGGGCACGTTTTTGCTTTTCCGGCGTGAAGCCCTGGCCGCCATTGGCGACGTGAAGGCTCCCTTCGATGAGAACTTCCCCATCTTCTTCAACGAAGTGGACCTGCTCTACCGGCTGGCGCAGGCGGGGTGGCCGGCGTGGTACCAAGCGGGGCTGACCATTGCCCACCACCACGGGGCCAGCACCCGGCAAGTGCGACCCAGTATGATCTGGGAATCACACCGTAGTCTTTTGCGTTACTTTTCTAAGCACACGCGGGGTTTTGCCAGGCTCGGTTTGCCACTGTTGGCCATCCTTGTCGGGTTGGCCGCTTTTGTGCGTGCACGTGGATATCATGCCGGATTTCGAACTCAGCGTCACCATCTGTAGTTGGAATACCATCGCGGATACCCGGGCGTGCCTGGCCAGCCTGCGCGAGGAACGGCAGACCACCGAGTTCGAAGTCATCGTGGTGGACAACGCCAGCGCGGACGGCAGTGCCGACATGATCGCCACCGAGTTCCCCGAGTTTCGCCTGATTCGCAGCGAGACGAACCTGGGCTTTACCGGCGGCCACAACCGCGCCCTGGCCGAGCGCAAAGGGCATCACGCGGCCCTACTGAACAGCGACACCGTGGTGCACCCGGGGGCCATCGGCACCCTGCTGGATTACATGCGGGCCAACCCCGACGTGGGCGTGGTCGGGCCAAAGTTGCTGAACCCGGACGGCTCGCTGCAGTTCAGTTGCCGGCGCTTCCCTAACCCGGTGGCGGCGGCCTTTCGGAACACCATTTTGGGTCGCCTCTTTCCCAACAATCGGTACGTCAAGGACTACCTGATGGTCGGTTTCGACCACTCCGAAGAGCGAGAAGTGGACTGGGTGAGCGGCGCGGCGCTATTCCTTCGCGGTGAGGTTTACGAGAAGATCGGGGGGCTGGACCCCTCGTTCTTTATGTATTGCGAGGACGTGGACTTTTGCAAGCGCACGTGGGACGCCGGCTTCCGAGTGCGATACCTTCCGTCGGCAGTGATCACCCATGCCATCGGCCGCAGCACCGACCGCATTGCGAACAAGATGATCATCAGGTTCCACCGCAGCATGTACCGCTATTACCAAAAGCATCATTTGGCCTCGATGAACCTGCTGCTGCGTCCGTTTGCGGCGGGGTTCGCGCTGGCGGCGCTGGGCACCCGCGCCAGCCTCTTCTTGCTCAAGAACTATAAGGATGCCCTCGTGCGGGCGGTGCGCAAGTGAGCCGCAAGGCCGAAGCCACCACCCCCATGCCCACGGCCGGACAATGGATGTTGATGGTCGGCGCGGTGGTGGCGATCCTGGCGGGCGGCTACACCCCGCTCGACAACATCAGCCCGGGGGCCTTGAACTTCGGGGCGCTGTTGTTCGGCCCGAACGAACTTGTCCAAGTCACCAGAGCGCTGGTGGCGGTGCTGGTGCTGGGCGCGTGGCTCGCGATGGCCGCCAAGCACCGGGTGATGCTGGTGCCCGACCGCATGGTGCTGATCCCGGTGCTACTACTGGTGGTGTGGATGGCGGGGCAAAGCTTTGCCAGCCATTACGTGCTCCCCGCATGGACCACCTGGACCAGCTGGGCGGTGGCCTTGGGTTCATTCCTGGCCATCATCGCCGTGGCGGGTCGAGGAACGGGCATCAAATGGGTGCTGGGGGCCATTGTGTTAGCCATCGTTGCGATGAGCCTGCGCGGAGCCCTGGAATACGGCGACATGCGCGCCATCGACCCGACCTGGCGCATCTTTGCGGGATACCAAAACCCCAACGCGGCGGCGGTGATCTTTGCCGCCGGCATCCCGCTCGCTGTGGGGCTCAGCCTCGTCCTCCCGCGCCCTCTCAACCTCTTGGGGGCCATCTTGATTTTGCCGCTGGTGCTGGCACTCTTGCTCACCCAGAGCCGGGGTGGTTTGCTGGCCGCCGGCGCGGGACTGATCACGGCGGCGGGGCTGCTGTTTGCCTTTCGCCAGGGGCGGGCGGGGTTGGCGGCCCTGGTGCCGCTCGCCTTGGCCGTGCTGCTGGGGTTTGCCCTCGCCAATAGCCAGAACGCAAAGCCCGGCGCCGCCCCCACCGGCCGCATTGGCGCGGCCCAAGAACAGAGTACCGGCGTGCGCACCAACCTGTGGCGCACGGCCATTGCCCTCAGTCGGGAAGCCCCCATGGGCCACGGCTTGGGCTCGTTCCGGTACCTCAGCGGCAAACCGATGCAGGTGGCCCAAACCCACAACCCGCACCAGAACCTCCTCCACCTCCAAGTGGAAGGCGGCGCGCTCGCGTTGGGGCTCTTCCTCGTGGTGGGGGGCATGGCGGCCCGGCACGGCTTCCGGGGGGCACGGTCGCAGTCTGCGGAGCGGCAGATCCTTCACGCCTGCTTGTTTGGGGCATTGGCGGCCCTCTTCGCGAATGGGATGGTGGAGTCCAACTGGTCGTTCTTCGGCTCGCTCTGGCTGTTTTGGGCGCTGGCCGGTTTGTGGCTGGCGGTAAGTGCCGATGGTTCGAACCCGGAGCCGGTGGGGCACCCCCACCGCTTTGCCGCCCTTGGCGCCCTCGGCCTAACCCCGATTTTTGTCTCGCTCTGGACGGCCAACTTGGAGTGGAAGCGACTGCAGGCCGCTCTTATCATCAATGCGCCGATGACCCCCACTAGCCGCGAGGACGTGGTGGCCTTGGCTCAGCAAGCCAAGATTGACGGCGAGCTGTGGAACCTGGCCGCCCAGGTGGACCGCAGCAACGGCCTGGCCCACGCCCGCAATGCCGTGAGTGTGCTGCCCAGCACCCGCAACATGCGCCTGCTGGCCCGTGAACAACTGGCTACCCTGGGCGCTGAACCCGCCCTGCAGACTTTGGAACGGGCGCGCGCCCTCGACCCCGCCAATCTGGACACGCTCAGCCTCATCTTGGATTTGCAGCAAGAAGCGGGCCTAGACGAAGACGCCCGCCAAACTGCGGAAACCATGGTGGAGATGGCCAAGGCCGCCCCCAACACTCTGCGCGCCCTGCCCGAGATCGTGCCGACCGAACACGCTGAGGCGTACGTGGTCTTGGCTCGCGAGGCGAACGATCCGGCCCGGCAATACGAACTCTACACCGAGGCTTTGGCCATCTACCGGGAGTACGCCGCCAAGACGGTGCCCTATCTCAAGTCCCTGGCCGGCGGTGATGAGGATGCTGTGATTGCCGGTGAATCCCTCCGGTCTGCGCGCACCAAGCGGGATGAGGCAGTGGCCATTGAAAAGGAGCGAGCCGAAATGGCGAAGCGCAATCAGTTGACAATCGGCAGCGGATCGGAGACTTCAATCTTCGGCGCGTTCGAGTTGGACTGACCGGAGCCTTCGCCGGAGGCCGTTGGCTTGGGCGAGTCCTTTTCAAGATACTTGCGGATGACGCTACTGGCAATCGGCACCGCCACCGTGCCGCCGTGGCCGGCGTTTTCGGCCATCACGGCGATGGCAATCTGGGGGTTGTCCGCGGGCGCGTAGGCTACAAACCACGAGTGCGTGAGCGGGCCGTGGGCGTTCTCGGCGCTCCCCGTTTTGCCGGCCATGGTGATGCCCTGGATTCGGCCTCCCCGCGCGGTTCCCCCGGAAACCACCGCTTCGAGCGAGTTCTTGAGGATCGACCAGAATTCGGGACTTGCCGAGACTTCCCCGATCACTTCGGGTTCGACGGGGGTCACTTTGCCATTGACATCGCGGATGGCCCGGACAAACCGGGGCCGCATCTGCTTGCCCTCGTTGGCCACCGTGGCGATCAGGCTGGCCATTTGGAGCGGCGTGACCAGCAGTTCACCCTGGCCGCAGCCCATGTTCACCAGGTCGCCGCGCGAAAACGGGCGGTTGCTGACCTTGGCCCACCACTCGGGGTTGGGCACCACACCGCGTCCTTCGCGGTCGAAATCTAGCCCCAGCCGAGTGCCGAAGTGCAACTCCTCAGCGGCATCGCACATCGCCTCGTAGCCCGCCTTGACGGCCAGGTCGGCGAAGTAGGCGTTGCACGACTTCTGCATGGCGCGGTTGAAGGTCACCGAACCGTGGACCCCAAGACACCGAAACTTGCGGCTGCCGAGGTTATATCCCCCATTGCAGTACGCCGGCCGATTCGGATCGAATACCCCTTTCTTGACGGCCGCGAGAGTGGTGAGAATCTTGAACGTGGAGCCCGGCTGGTAGGTGCCCTGGGTTGGTCGGAAGAAAAGCGGCTTGCCGGGGTCATTCTGGAGAGCATCCCACGTATCCTGGGGGATGCCACCTTCATAGGCGGCAACATCAATCCCGGGGGCGCTCACCATGGCCAAGATGTCTCCGGACTTGGGGTCCATGGCAACGATGGCACCTCGTCTTCCGGTCAAGAGCTTGCTGGCATGCGCTTGCAAGTCTGCGTCAATTCCGAGGATAAGGTCATTACCCGGTTGAGGATGGTCCGACGGCAGGCTGGCCACAGGGCGGCGACCCGGATCGAGGCGAACACGCTCGGAGCCAGCCTTGCCCATCAAGAGCTTTTCATAAGTTTTTTCAAGGCCTTCGCGCCCGACAAAGCTGGCCGGGGTAATGCCTTCCGCCTTAAGTTCCTTTTCAATGATTTCCGTCGGCACCCACACCCAACCCAGCACATGCGCAAGCATCTTAGTATCCGGGTAATAGCGCATCGGCAACGTCTTGACACTCACCCCTTCATAAAGGTGTTCGGATTCCGCAATACGAGTGGCGGTCTTGATGTCAATATTCCGGAGGAGAACTGCCGGCAGGGCGGGCGGGGAGGTGATGCGCTTCAGCTTGGCGTCCAGTTCCTTGAGGGTAAGGCCGGTGATCTTGGCGACCCTCGTGCGCAAAGCTTCATCATTTTTCAGCTTATTAGGCACAACCATCAGCACGAGATTCGGCCGTACCCCGGCCAACAGCTGGCCTTTCCGGTCTAAAATCTCGCCGCGCGGCGCGAGTATCTCCACCTTGGTTTCACGGGACCGCTCACCTTGCGCTTGCAGAGACGCCGCATCGGCTACCTGCAAATACCACAGGCGGAAGAAATAAAAAATGAAGAACATCGCCACCCCAATCGGTACGATCAGTTGCCGCAGATCGTACGGGACGTGACGCGGGGCCCGAATCACCGACATGGCCGTTTAGTGAGGGCCGTGCAACGGGCATCGCCCACGCGGGGCTTGGTTGCGAGGCACCTTAATCCGCTGCCGCTCGGGGCAATACACACTGGCACGGGCGTTGCTATCGGCGCAGATTTCTACCGAAATCAAATCGCCACCCCCATCGCCGCCGCCTTGGGCCGGCGGATCCTTGGGCTTTGACTTCGGCGGGTCGTTGGCCGGCGGATCCTTCACCGGTTCCACCGTCAGGCCGCCATCACCACCTGTGGTGCTGCCCGTCGTACCGCCCTCTGGGTTCCCTTCGTTGATGCGTGGCGCGACCACCGGTTCCGTGTTTTCCGGCGTGGTGCGGTCGTTGTCGTCCGCCTCGATATGGCGATCGTTCTCTTCTTCTTCCTCTTCGTCGTCCGGATCTTCGATCACGCGACCGATGGCTCGAATTTGGCGTCGCGGCTCAGGGTAGATGTCCTGAATCTTGGACATAATGCGCGCCCACATCGGCGCGGTCACTTCACCGCCAAAGACGCCGGCCATGGTGCCCGCAACGAAGGGCGGATTGCCGCTCGGGTTCGGCACGTCGTTGCCGATCCAGCCAATGCCGATGAATTGATCCGTGTAGCCGCAGAACCAGGCATCCTTGTGGCTGTTCGTGGTTCCGGTCTTGCCCCGGGCATTCACCACATAGCTGGCCGCCTTGGCGGTACCGCTGGTAACCACCGTGCGCAAGAGCGCATCCATCCCCGTCGCCGAAGCGGTGCTCATCACGCGATTGAACTTTTGGCCGCTAGAGCGCGCCAACGTGGTGCCGTCTGGCCCCACTATGCGGACGATGCCGTAGGGGGTGTAGCGGTCACCCCCGGATTGGAAGACGGAATAGCCACCCGCCATCTCGAGCATCGAGACTTCCCCAGTGCCGAGCGCAAGCGAAGGAACGGCAGGGAGCTCACTGGTGAACCCAAACGTGCTCTTGGCGTACTTGACCACGTTGCGGGCCCCCACTTCTTCGATGGCCCACATCGCGGGGGAGTTGATAGACTGGGCGAGGGCGCTGGAAACCGAAACCCGCCCACCACTACCACCCCCGGACACCTTCTTGCGTCGGCCACCCACCTTGATGTAGTAGGGGTCGTTGCTCACCGTACCGTTCGGGCTGAGGGCGCCGGTTTCAAATCCGGCGGCATAAACAAAAGGCTTAAAGGCCGAACCCGGCTGCCGTCGTCCTTGGGAGACCACGTTGAACTGGTTGCGCTCGTAGTTGCCGCCCCCGCACATGCCCACGATGCGGCCGGACTTGTCTACCACCACAAAAGCGGCCGTGGTCACCCGCAGGCGACGATACCGATTGATCGTATTCTTGATCTCGGCATCGATAATGGTCTGAATCTTGGGATCGAGAGTGGTTTCGACGCGATATCCGCCCCGTGCGAGGTCAATGTCGGGATACTTTTTGTCGATCTCAGCCAGGACGTAATCCACGAAGAAAGGGAACTTCTTGTCGCGATTGACTTCAGTCCTGGCGCTTTTGGCCAGCTTGATCGGTTCCTTGATAGCCTTGTCGTACTCGGCCTTGCTGATGAACTTCTCCTCCAACATGATGCCCAGCACGACGTCGCGGTTCGTCTTGGCGATCTCAGGATTGCGGAAGGGGTTCTCCTGGCTCGGGCGGCGCACCAAACGGGAGAGAAGCGCGGCTTCGCCGATGGTCAAATCCTTGAGGGACTTACCAAAGTACACGTCGGCGGCGGCACTGATGCCGTACGCGCCATTGCCGTAAAAGACTTGATTTAAGTACAGGCCAAGGATTTGCTCCTTGGACATACTACGCTCCATCATCAGGGCCAGCGAGATGTCCTGCACTTTGCGCTCGATCGTCTTTTCGGAACCCGAGAAGACCCGCTTGGCGAGCTGCATGGTGATGGTCGATCCGCCCTGGGTGGATCGCCCAGAGGCTAACGTGACCCAGAGCACGCGCATCATAGCGATGGAGTCCACCCCGTCGTGGCTGAAGAAGCGCTTGTCCTCGGCCGCCAGCGTGGCGTTAATCACATGCTGAGGAATGTCATCGTAAGCTACGGGTTCTCGGAACTCCGCCGCCACCCGAAAAAGCACAGTGCCATCGGCCGCCAAGATCTCGGAAGGCCCGGTAATGGTCTTCTGGATGATGCTCGGCAACTGCGGCACCATCGCATTGGCTTGCTCCAGCTTGGTCCAAAAGTAAAGCGAGCCTGCGGCAATCACCGCGGCAATGACGCCCCACAGGATTAAGAAAGCGGACTTAAAGGCTCTCTTTCGAGTCCATTTGCGCGACCGGGTTGGCTCCGGCGCGGAGTTGGACTTGACGCGTGTAGCAGGGGCGCGTTGCACCGTTATGTATTATGACGGGCCAGCACCATTTAGCGTTGCTGGGTTCGGGCCGACCGGGCCAAGCGGGCCAGTTCTTCCTGCGGCAATGCTCCGATCAGGGTGAGGTATTGCCCTCCCTGTTGCCAGGAATAGAACTTCAATCTCTGCCCCGCTAAACGACGAAGTCGCTCGGTATTCAGCGGCTGCTTCATGATGTAGAGGCTCAGTTGCGTGGTTTCGTCCGCGTAAACCGACATCACGATGCCCGAACCTTGCTGCGCACTCA
Organism: uncultured Chthonomonas sp.; assembly: GCA_964627705.1. Taxonomy (GTDB): domain Bacteria; phylum Armatimonadota; class Fimbriimonadia; order Fimbriimonadales; family Fimbriimonadaceae; genus JAHBTC01. Next base: position 11,596 of record CAZVHE010000007.1, on the reverse strand, counting down.
AAATCCGTACGGCATCGAGGCTATAACCCAGCGCCGGCTCCAAAATGACCGGAGTCAACGATGCGCGTTGGCAGGCGGCCTTGAGTTCTTCCAGCGGCCGGATGATGCGAAAATCGGTGGGCACCGCAAACTCGTTCGGGGCCATTTCGACATCGAACTTGACGACCTCAAACTCGAACCCGCCGACCACCCGACCGTTTTCATCAAAGATCTGGCGCTTCAGGATGAGGCCGCGATTGGGCTCGACCCAAAACCTCTGCATGATCCGGTTGCGACTATCAAAGACATCCCACCGGACGGTTTTGGCCCCGGCGATATCCCCCCCGGTGGACTTTTCCCACCGACCTTCGCGGCCCTGAAGACGCGACATCATGGAGGCCGGAGCAAAGCTGGCGCCCATGGGGGCCATGGTGCGGGCCTCGCGGCGGGCCGGATTGACCAAGAACCGTCGCCCTCCCGACTCCACTGCATACGAACCCGCGTTCGGGCCGTCAGCGAACTCAATGCGCATGTTCAGGCCTTGCTTTAGCACTCGCTCCCGGAAGGTGCGCATCTGGCCATCCACCATCAGTGTCACGTTGCGAATCCCCGCCGCATTCACCCGGGATTGCAATTGCAAGTACTTCGTAATCTCGGGCGGGTACGACCGGGCCGGTTGCGCGAAAGCCGGGGCGGTTCCGGCCAGCGCGACCAGCGTTAGGAGCCCTGTTCGAGTGTTGACCAATCGAATCCTCCTGAAGATGGCGGGGCTACCACCGGCGTCGTCGGTGCCGCCACCCCAAGATCCCGGGCGTTCTGGAATTCCTGGTGCGAGCGCACCAGCCGAGCTTCCACACTATTTTCCGTGCTGGCCGTCGGTGCAGCCCCCCCACGCGGGGCAAACATCGCCACCGCCAGAGCGCACGCGGCCAGCCCCGAAACGGCCACCGGCCACAGGGTCAACACATTGCGACGCACGGGCATCGGCTTGGCTTCGGCGGCCAATCGCTCATTGAGTTGGCTGCGCCATTGCAGGCTGAGTTCGTCAGACGGCAAGGCTTGCAGCGCACGGCGCATCGGCTCCAGGCGCTCGATCTCTTCGTCCAGCAGCACCGCTTCCGCCAGCGTCAATTCCGCTTCTTGCTCAATCTTTTCTCGCCAATCCTGATTCATTGTTGGCCTCCCGGGGCTGCCATGTAATTCTTGAGTGTCTTTTGCAGAGATTCTCGGGCCAAGAAAAGCCGACTCTTCACCGTTCCCACGGGAAGCGACATCGTAGCCGCAATCTCTTCGTACGCCATGTCTTCGCGGTCGTGCAAAAGCAAAACCATGCGCAGCTTATCGCTCATCTGGGCCAGTGCGTGCTCCACCCCGTCGT
>CAZVHE010000007.1:8875-10229 GCA_964627705.1 uncultured Chthonomonas sp. | reverse complement strand
AAAGCGCCGCGGTTTCCGGGTCCCACCGGTGGTCCGGCGTGTTGTCCCAGGCTTCCTCTTCGCCCCCCGAAACGGGTTCGAGATTGTGGTTCAGCCGACGCGATCGGTCGATGCACAGATTGGTGGCGATGCGGAACAGCCACGTGCGCAAAGAGGAGCGGCCGTCAAACCGATCCAAGCCCTGATAGGCCCGGATGAAAACTTCTTGGGTGAGGTCTTGCGCGTCCTCGGCATCGTGGACCATGCGCTTCACAAACCCGTAAATGCGGGCCTGATAAAGGTCAATTAACCGACCAAACGCGGCGTCATCCCGCCGACGACAAGCGGAAACCAAAGCCGCTTCGGCAGTGGCGTCGTGTTTCATGCAGGGGCTCCACGTTCGGGCCTGCGCATCAGTGCCCATGATCAAGGGATGACGCAAACGCATGACCAAAGTTCAGTACGTGAAAAAAAGTCCCTCCGTTGGCCGCGAGAAACGGCCGCACGGAGGGTCTTCGGGGTTTTGAGCTTTAGAAGCGGAGGCCGGCGTAAATGCCGAAACCGTTCAGTCGCTCTTCGTTGGAGCCCAAGAACCGCGCTTCGATGAAGTACGGCGTGGCGCCCTGGTAGAAGTTGTAGCCCAAAGCAAAGTTGTAGGCGAACTCCTCGTTGGTCGTGGTGCCGCCGCCCACCTTGGGGGTTCGCACAAAACCAAGACCGCCGCCGACGACCCAGTAGATGTTCTTCTGGCGACCGCGGTAGTTGAGCATCACCGGCACCTGGCTAAAGTCGCCATCGCCGTAGTAGTCCAGGGACAGGTGGAAAGTGCTTTCGACTACTCCGTCCGACTTCACATTGAAAAGGTTGCCCAGTTCGTAGTCCGCACCAAAGCCAAACCAATCCGAGCCCGAGGCGTTCTTCGCTTCGTTGCTAATGGGGAAGAACAAACCGCCCTTCACCGAGAGACCCGACGGCTTGCTGTATTGAGCCATTGCCGGAGCCAGAACACCTACCGCCCAAGCGGCGACCAGCCCCATTCTTGCCACGTTCTTCATCCGTGATTTCCTCGCGTAATTGACAGGGTCGTCCCCTGCTGTTGCGTATGTTACTCTCATCGCTTCATTTCGCGGACGGTCCGGACGATTTCCATCACTAATTCGGTGTTTTGGACCAGGCTTTCGATCGAGACGTGCTCGTCGTGGGTGTGGATGTCCTCCATCCCCGTGGCCATTACGATGCTCGGCACGCCCTTGGTATTGAACTGGTTGGCGTCGCTGCCGCCGAGGGTCGTGCGGAGCTCGCCCGTGAAGCCTAATTTCCGCGCTGCCTGCTGGCCCACTTGCACCACCGTGCTGTCCTCCGGAATCAAGTACGA
>CAZVHE010000007.1:7733-8861 GCA_964627705.1 uncultured Chthonomonas sp. | reverse complement strand
CGTAGTGACGCACATGGTCAATCTTCACCTTGGCGCCCCAGCGCCGGGCGGCGTCTTCGAAGACGCGCATCATCTCGCCGACGGTGGCATCCAGCTCTTCCACGCTGGTGCTGCGGGCTTCGGCTTTGATGGTTACGCTCGGCATCACCACATTGGTGCCGGTGCCGCCACTGACGATGCCCAGGTTGCTCGTGGTCTCAGGGCCGACCCGACCGATCTTGAGTTGACTGATGGCATCGGCCGCCACGCACAAGGCGTTGATGCCGTCTTCGGGGTGCTTGCCCGCGTGGGCCGGCTTACCAATGACCGTAATGTCGAGTTTGTCGTGCGTGGCCGTGCGGTTCACGTAGGTTCCCACTGGCGGGCCGGTATCCAAGACGTACCCAAAGTCGAGATCGAGCGATTGGATATCTAGGGCCCCGGCACCCTTCAGGCCAATCTCTTCCGCCACCGGCAACAGCAGAACCACATCCCCGTGTTCCTCGCCCGTCTCGTTCATTACGCGCAAGGCTTCGATAATGGCGGCCATGCCGGCCTTGTCATCGGCGCCGAGGATAGTGTCACTTTCGGTGTAGAGCACGCCATCACGCTCGCCAATCACGAGGCCTTCGGTGGGCTCCACGGTATCGAAGTGGGCGGAAAAAAAGATGCGCGGGGCGTCGGGCCGGGTGCCGCGCCAAGTGGCAATGACGTTGCCCGCGTTGCCGCCAATGACCTCGCCCGCGTTGTCTTCCACCACTTCCAGGCCCATCTCGGTGAGCAAGTTCTTGACGTAATCCACCGCCGGGCGCTCTTCCAGAGCCGGGGCATTGATCAGGCAAAGGGTCTTGAACAGTTCGACCAGTCGCGCTTGGTTGACCATTGTGCTTTGGACCTTACCGCAAGGTAGATTGCACCCCGTGAGTCAGCATCGTTTGGACGTCGTCGGGGGCGGAAGTTATATGGTGGAATCGGGCACCAAGCTCGCCTTGGCCCTCGAGCAAAACGGCGAGGATGTCAGCCACCGTTGCGGGGGAAATGCTCGTTGCACCACTTGCCGAGTCACCATCAAGGGCGAGGAGCCGCCGATGGGTGAAGTCGAGCGCGCCTGCCTGGAAGAAGATGGCGTATTGGGGCAGTTCCGCCTTT
>CAZVHE010000007.1:3189-7685 GCA_964627705.1 uncultured Chthonomonas sp. | reverse complement strand
AGCGAGCAAGGCTGGGATCCGGGCGTCGAACTCGAACCGTAAGGGGAATTACAGATCTCGAAGCTCGCGGCGGAGATCGCGCTTCGTTTCCTTGTCCTTCAGGGATTCGCGCTTGTCATAGTTGCGCTTGCCTCGCGCGGTGCCAATCAGCATCTTGGCTTTTCCGTTCTTAAAGTAGATCGAGAGCGGGATGATGCTGAAGCCTCGCTCCTGCGCGCGGCGCTCTAAGAGCACGATTTCCCGGGCGTGGGCCAGGAGTTTTCGGTCCCGCCGACGGTCCGGAGTGAACGCGCTACTGTGCGTCCAGGGCTCAATATCGAGGTGATACACCCACAATTCCCCGTTCACAATGCGGCAGTAGGCGTCGGCAATGTGGGCTCGGCCCGCGTACAACGACTTCACCTCGCTTCCTTGCAAGACCATTCCGGTCTCTAAGGTATCGAGGATTTCGTAATCGTATCGCGCCCTCCGGTTTTGGATCGTCGCCGGTCCTTGAGGCTCGCGGGACTTACCCGACTTTTTGGCCATGCCTGAGGGCCAAGTGTACCGATGACGTGGCAGGTACCATGGGGGAGATGCGCAATCGCGGTTCGTTGTGCCTGATGGCCGTAGGTGCCCTATCCTGGATCGTGGCCAGCGGATGCGGGCCAAGGGAGACGACGGGGCCCGGAGATTTCGAAAAGTTGACGGTCGAAACCATCACGCCGGGGACCGGACCCAAGGCCGCCGATGGTGACCTCCTTTACGCCCGCTACGTTGGCCGCTTGAAGAACGGGGCCGAGTTCGACTCCAACATCAACAAGCCCGGGCGCAACGTATTTGCGATCGAACTGGGCGGAATGGGCGTGATTGCGGGCTGGAATCAGGGCCTAAAGAACACCCAGAAGGGCGGCAAGTACAAGCTGCAAATCCCCTCCTTCCTGGCCTATGGCGACGAGGGCCGCGCGCCCACCATACCGCCGAAGTCCGGCCTTGAATTCGAAATTGAGATCGTGGACATGGTCCCGGCGTCCGAGTCAGAAACCCTCATCGTGGACGACATCACCAAGGGTACCGGACCCGCCGCCGCGGAGGGCGACACCGTGAGCGTGCACTACGTGGGCAAGTACGTGGACGGCACCGTTTTTGACGACAGCCGCAAGCGCAACGCCAAGCCTGACCAATTCAAGATCGGAAAGCGCCAAGCCATTCCCGGCATTGACTGGGCGGTGCGTGGCATGAGCGTCGGGGGCAAGCGTCGCATCAAGATCCCGCCGAAGCTCGGTTGGGGTGTGCAAGGCTTTCAAGGCGTGGAGCCCAACATGGTCTTGATTTACGAAGTCGAGATGGTTGCCATCACGAAGGGTTGACGCACCGTAGTGATCAGCCCTGGCGCGCTCGCCCTGGTGTTGGCCATGCAGGCCGAACCCACGGATTTCCGCATCAAGTGGGAAGTCGGCGAGCGCCATGCCTTCTTAGTCAAGGAAACCGTCTTTGACCCCCAAAACGGCGCTATCGGGCGGGAGTTCACCGAGACCTTTGAGGTGAAGCGGTTGGTTCTCGATCGCTACGACCTGCGCATGGTGGTGGAAGGCCCGTCGCTGGCGGAGGACACGGTGATCAAGATTGGCGACAAAGGCCAGATGATTTCGCGGCCCATCGTGCCGTTCAGCTGGTTCCGCCTGCCCCCCGATCCCATCCTGCCGGACCAGGAGTTCATCCTGTTTGACAAGAAGTTTCAAACCCCGTTTGGGGTCACCGAACGCACCTCGGTGTGTATCCTGCGCCGAGTGGACAAACTGGCCGGGCGCGACGTGGCGCACTTCTACTTCCGCAGTACGCTCTTGGGTGGCAACCTGAGCGGCGGAGGTTCGGGTAGTGCCCTGGTGGACGCCAAGCACGGGCGCCTCATCCGACTCTTCTTCTCCTATGTGCTGACGGTCAACGAAAGTGGCAACCGCCGCTCGGTACCCGTGCGAATTGAGGTGACCCGCAAGTGATCGTTGTGCCGTCAGGGCTGGCCTCAACTCTTGAGAGTTTCATCTCTCGCCACCCCCACGTCGAGCGGGGTGAGGTGAGTGGCACGGCTGCGCTTCCGTTCCGGGTGGGTGAATGGCAACGGTGCGTCCAGGTTGCCCAACCGGACGCCGAGGTTTACGGTCTGGTGGAGTTGATGGACAACAACCCCATGGTGTGCGCGGACCAGGTTTCGGTGCCCGGCCCCGCCGCCACCCTGGCCCTCATCGCGCTGGGACCGCTCCTGCGGGCGGGCTTGGTGTGCGATACGCCCGTGATCCAGCTTTCCTTTGAGGGCGATGACGAAGACTTGAACGCGGCCCTGGCTTCTATGGGCGCCGTTGAAGAGCCAATCGTGCAGGTTTCGCCGATGGAGATGGAAACGGTGCGGGCCGCCATCATTCATGTGGAGGTTCCTTCTACCGACACCCCGCAGGAGTACGACGACCTGTTTGAAGAAGCCTACGGCCGTTCCTTCTTTGTCCATCGGCACACGGCCGACGAATGGCACGCGGCCCAGGTGTTGGGCCAGCCGCATGCGCTTTATCAACTCCGATGGAGCCCCGGCGACGGCCCGACCGGGTTACTCACGATTCTCGTGATGGCGGATATCCACGGCAAGCTGGGGGCCGCGCAGGTGGTGCATGCGATGAACGTGATGGCGGGACAAGAAGAGTCGCTGGGGATCGTGCCGTGAGCGTTTTCGAGGTCGAACGAAGCGGCCCGCTCAAGGGTTCGGTACGGGTCTTGGGGGATAAATCCCTCACCCACCGCGCTTATCTCTTGGCGGCGATGGCGCAACCCGGCGTGCCCAGCATCATCTATCAGCCCCTCAACGGTGCCGACTGCGAGAGCACCCTGCAGTGCCTGGTGGATTTGGGGGCCGATGCTGACCACTTTGAAGCTGGCGAGCAGGGAGCCGACGCGATGACGATGGTCTTCGCGCCCGAGCGCTGGAAATCACCCGAGGGCGTTCTCGACTGCGGCAACAGCGGCACCACCATGCGTCTGCTGGCGGGAATCCTGGCCGGGCGGCCGGGGCTGGAGGCCACTTTGGTGGGGGATGCCTCGCTAAGCAAGCGACCGATGGGGCGCGTTGCCACCCCGCTCCGCCTCATGGGGGCGAGCGTGGAGGGCGATACCCCGCCGCTCACCCTTCGTGGGCAACACCTGCGGGGCATCGAGTACGTCTCGCCAGTCGCTAGTGCCCAGGTGAAATCTTGTGTGCTTCTTGCCGGGCTGGCCGCGCAGGGCGAAACCTGGGTTCGGGAACCCTCTCTGAGCCGTGACCACACCGAGCGGATGCTGGAATCGCTGGGCGTCAATCTCATGCGCGATGAGCGGGGCGTGGGCGTGGTCGGCGGTGCCACATGGGCACCGTTTACATTCACCGTCCCGGGCGATATCAGCAGTGCGGCGTTCTTTGCGGTGGCAGGCGCGATGATTCCGGGCAGCGAAGTGCGCCTGACCAACGTGGGCGTCAACCCCACCCGCTCGGGTCTGCTGGAAGTGCTGGAGGCCGCCGGGGCCAACGTCACTTTAGAAGGTCTGCGGGAAGATTCCGGTGAGCCCGTGGCGGATCTGTTCGTCCGAGGCGACCGCGATCTCAAGGCCTTTGAGATTTCTGGCGACCTGGTGCCCCGTTTGATTGACGAGATTCCCGTGCTGGCTGTGCTGGCCACCCAGTGCCAAGGGCGCACCATCATCCGCGACGCCCAGGAGATGCGGGTGAAGGAATCCGACCGCATCGCCACCATGGCGCAAGGACTGCAGCGCATGGGAGCGGACATCATCGTGCATGAGGACGGGATGGAAATTAACGGGCCGACCACGCTGACGGCCACCGAAGTGGAGGCCTCCCACGACCACCGCATTGCCATGAGCTTTGCCATTGCCGGACTGATCGCCAAGGGCACCACGCGGATTTCGGGCGCGGAGAGTATCCAGACCAGCTACCCCGACTTCCAAGAGCACCTGCGCACTCTCCAGGGTAGATAAACTGAGGTCATGAAGCCTCGTCCCGTCATCGCCATTGATGGCCCCGCCGGCGCGGGCAAATCCACCGTGGCCCGTATGGTGTGCCAGCGCACCGGCTTGGCCATGCTGGACACCGGCGCGATGTACCGAGGCATTGCCTGGGCCGCCCACCGGGACAATCTTGACGTGGCGGACGCGGGCCTGATGACACGCCTAGCGAACGAAGTGGACCTTCAGTTCCAGGGGCTCCCCGCCCGCCTCGTGGTGGACGGCGTGGACGTGGGCGACGAGATTCGCACGCTCGAAATTGGCCAGGATGCCAGCCGGCTCAGCGAGCATTCGGGCGTCCGCCAGGCCTTGGTGGCGCAGCAGCAGCGCATCATTGAGGCCGGTGGCTTCGTGCTGGAAGGTCGCGACGTGACCACCGTGGTGGCCCCGAAGGCCGAACTCAAGATTTTCCTGACGGCCAGTGTGGAAGAGCGGGGTCGCCGCCGGTGGGAAGAAAGCAAAGCCCGGGGGAGCAC
>CAZVHE010000007.1:0-3124 GCA_964627705.1 uncultured Chthonomonas sp. | reverse complement strand
CGCCGATTCGCCGCTGATGCTGACGGAGGATGCGGTGATCATCGAGTCCTTTGGCCTCACCCCAGAGGCAGTGGTGGACCGGATCATGGAGCTCCTCCTCGAGCGCACCTCGGTATAGTCAGGGCATGACTTCTCGCTCCCATTGGGGACGCCTGCTGACCGCGATGGTCACGCCAATGACCGCCGAGGGCCAGGTCAATTTGGCCGAAGCCCAGCGCCTCGCCGCCCACTTGGTAGACGAGCAAGGCAACGACGGCATTGTGGTCAGCGGGACCACGGGTGAATCCCCCACCCTCACCGACGACGAGAAGCTCGACCTACTCGATGCCGTGCGCGAAGCCGTGGGCGACCGGGCGGCCATTGTTTTTGGTGCGGGTTCTTACGACACCCAGCACAGCATCCACCTCAGCCAAGCGGCCGAGAAGCGTGGCTGCGACGGACTGATGCTGGTCAATCCGTATTACAGCCGCCCCGGGCAAGCGGGCCTCTATGCGCACTTTGCGGCCGTGGCCGAGGCGACAACCCTGCCGATCATGGTCTACAACATTCAGCCCCGTTCGGCCATCAATTTGGATACGCCGACCCTCATGCGGCTGATTGAGAACTACCCGCGCATTGCCGCCGTGAAGGAAGCGAGTGGCAACCTGGGCCAGATCAGCGATGTGTGCCGCCTCGCGCCCAGCGACTTCCGCGTATACAGCGGGGATGACGGACTGACCCTGCCCATCCTGGCGGTGGGCGGCTACGGCCTGGTGAGTGTGGCAGCCCACGTGGCCGGACGCGGATTCAAGGCGATGATCGAGAGCTTTGCCACCGATCCCGCGCTCGCTCGGCGCTGGCACCACGCCCTGCAACCGGCGATTGCCGCCTGCTTCTGCGGCCCCAATCCGTCCCCGCTAAAATCTCTTCTCGCCGACCAGGGTTTTGCCACGCAGCACATGCGCTTGCCGGTCGTGCCGCTCTCGCCGGAAGAACTCGCCGTGGCGCGCCAACTCTTCGCCCAATACCAACCCGTCGCTTAATCTCCCCCCGATTTCCGTCATTCGTTTCGGGACGGGGAATGATTCGGAGATGAAATGCCGATAAAGTGAGGGAAGGGTATTTCCTCGATGGCTTTGGGAACGTTGGGCGCGATGGCGAGTCAGCCAGATAAGACCGAATTGACGGTCTATCTGGAAGGCTTCGGCCTGGTCAAAGAGCGCCGCACCATCTATCTGCGCGTGGGAGAGCAGACCTTGGTGGTGGAGGACATTGCTGAGCACATCGACCCGAACAGTGTGGGCGTGCGTTCGCTCAGCAATCCGGGTTCCTTCGCCATCGTGGAACAGACGTTCCGGTTCGACAGCATGGACCCTACGGAGCTTTTGCGCAAGGCGATTGGCCGTAAGGCCGTGCTCTCGCGAATCCTGAGCGAGAAGGCCCGCGAGCGCACCACCGGTCTCATCCTGAGCGCGCCCAAGCAAGTCATCCCCGGTGGCGAAGATGGCCCGACGTGGGACGGGTTGGTCTTTAAGGCCGACGACGGACGCTTTATCCTCAGCCCCAGTGGTCAGCTGGAACTGGCACAGATCCCCAAGAATTTCTACTACCGACCGGCTCTGGTCTGGGAGGTTTCCTCCAAGATCGCCGGGGAAAACAATGTCGAGCTCAGCTACATCACTCGCGGGGTGAGCTGGAAGGCGGGCTATGTGCTGTACGTGGACCCCACCGGCACCAAGGGCGAATTCACCGGCTGGGTGACCATCACCAATCATTCGGGGCGCGACATCAACAACGCCCACGTGCGGGTAATGAACGAGCAGGGCAAGCGGGTGGGTCAGCCCGAATCCAAGGAGCCCTCGAACGAGTTTCTGGCCCGAGATTTGAGCGTGCCCGAGGCCCGCGAGTATCACATTCAGCGCCCGATGAGCATCCGCGAAGCGGAAACCAAGCAGGTGCTCTATTGCGAAGCCCTGCAAATCGCCTTGAGCCGCCGCCTGGTCAGCGACCCGCTTGCCAACCTGCGCGACGCCAAGCCGAACGAGAAGCCGCAAGGGGTGGGCACGTTCCGCCCGCTCATGCTCTTTGCCTTCCGCAATTCGGCGGACAATGAATTGGGCCGGGCTTTGCCGCCGGGTCAGGTACGCATCTTCCAGCGTGATGCCGCCGGAGCGACCACCGTCCTGGACGAGGACACCCTGGACCATGTGAGCCCCGATGGTTCCATCACGCTCTTGGCCGGCCACGCCAGCCATGTCAGCATTCAGCGCGAGCGCACCGGCTTTGAATGGATCGGCCCCGCCGAATCGGCGTGCCGAGAGACGTTCGAAATCACCTTCCACAACCGCAGCGACACCGACGAGGAAGTGCACTTTATCGAGCGGAACTGGCATTCGGGCAAAGTCTCGAACGCCAGCCACCCGTACACGCAGATCGACGCGACGGCCATGTACTTCTTGGTCAAGGTTCCGGCGAAGGGATCGGTGACCATGACTTACCAGCTCGAATCGAACTGGTAAGCCGGGCCAAAAAGAACGCACCTACGCGAACGCGGAGATAAGGTCGGCGGTTTCCGCCACCGATTCCTTCAGGCAGTTGACCGCATGGTCAATCTGCTCATCTGTTACCAAGAACGGCGGCTCCATACGGATCACGCGCGGATTGTTGAGCGTGTAGGCGGCAATCACGCCGCGCTTCATCATCTGGGCAATCACGAGTTCACCGACTTCGTCCTCTGCGAACTCGACTCCAATGAGCAGACCCTGCCCTCGCACCTCGGCCACCAATGGCTGATCCTTGAAGGCTTCCTTGAGTGCGCCTTGGAGTCGGTCGCCCTGGGTGGCCACTCGCTCCACCAGGTTGTCCCGCTCCATGATGTCGAGCACGGCCAAGCCGGCGGCGCAGGCCAGCGGGTTGCCCCCGAAGGTGCTGGTGTGGGTGAGGGGGTTATCGGCAAAGACCTTGTTCCAAACCGCAGCCGTGCCCATGGTCGCCCCAATCGGCATCACTCCGCCACCTAGGGCCTTGGCGAGGGTCATCAGGTCGGGGCGGACCCCTTCGTGGTCGCAGCCAAACCACTTGCCCGTGCGCCCAAGCCCGGTTTGCACTTCGTCAGCAATCAGCAGCGCCCCAGCGCGGTCGCAGG
>CAZVHE010000006.1:9049-35716 GCA_964627705.1 uncultured Chthonomonas sp. | reverse complement strand
TCGGGCCCGGATCTTCGTTGAAAACATCCCAGAATATCCGGTCATTGATCTGGCCGCCCATGCGGGTGGGATAGACCGTGACCGGGGCTGCCGCATTGCCAGCCGACGGTACGGGTCGCTGATTGGCGGGTAGCTGAGCCCAAATCTGCAGGGCGGTGCGGTCGGCACCGTAGACCGTGCGGAGTTGGTTCCCCACGAGCGCATCCAGTCGTGAGGCGACCGAGATATCCAATCCCGACTGGAATTGCGGCTCGGCACTCGTGGTGGAATACCGCGCAATCTGATCGAGGCGAAGCGCGCCCTGACCGTAGCCCGCTTGAAGGGCATTGGCGAGGGCCTTGCGGTCCACGCGGCCGGCGGCGGCTTTGGCAAGGTCCACGGGACGAATCACTTGGGTGGCCTTGACCTTCAAGGTTTCATAGCCTTCGCCTTCGAACCAGGTGGCGTACTCCTTATCGGTGAGGATGCCCCGACCAAAGCGAATCGCGGCACTCTCAAACAAGCTGTCCGAGAGCCAGATCACGTAGTCGTTGTCGGGCGTTGCGGCGCGCATAAGGGGCGCCACAAACCAGCCCAGGGGTTCATTCGTGTCGGGAGTGGTGAGGAGTTCCACCCACGTTTTGGAAACGGGTTCGGAATCCTGCTCGCCCCCCTCGAAGCTGAAGACCTCATTGTCTCCGCCATCGCCACCCGCCGCAATCGCAAAGCCGACCTGAGTGACAATTTGACCAAGGAAGCCGCCGTTGCGACCGCCGAAGAACGCCAAGTTCTCCTTAAGCTCGGGGGAAAGTTCAATAGGTTTGCCTTCCGGGGCGGGGGCATTCGGTGGGGTTGTCATTCCGCTCGGGCCGAATGACATGACGACCTGGTCTCGTCCGGTGAATTGAGAAGTAGAGAAGAAGCCGTTTGCCAGACTGTTGCCTTGGGGATCAGTGAGGGCCATTTCGATGTTCAGGCTGCCGCCATCTTCGGACCGTCGCACGATGAGGAAGACCCTGCTGGCGCCATCTTGTTTGAGGATTTCTTCGGGCGACCGTTGCTCCCCGCCGAAAGCACGAATGCGGCCCAGGCGTTGGACCATTTGCGGGGCGTTGGCCATATCCTCGAGATAGGACTTGACGAGATTGGGCAGGTTCACAGTCAACGGCTTTTGCATCGGCGTGTTGCGGTTGGCAAACACGAGCCGTTCTCCCGGGGCCATCTTGGCCAGCGTGGCACGCGGAACGCTCAGCAGAAGGCGCATGGCCGTGCGGTTGCCCGGCATCCCATCGCGGAACACGCGTGCCGCGTTCTGCATCTGCTCAGGCGTCATGTTCGGGCCCATTTCGCCGTCCATTTTCGGCATGCCCTCGCCCAGTACCTTCTCCATTTCCTTGAGAGCCTTTTGGAGTTCGGCTTCAAAGCGATCCGCGCGGGCGCGTTCGTCCCGGCGCATCTCGACGCTATCGCGGCCGAGGTAGGCAATGCCGTTGCGTTGCGTCCACTTGCCCTTGGTGGCACTGGCCAACGCCTCCAGCGCGTTATCCAGGGTGACGTCAGACCATTCGACGCTCACCACGTCATTCTTCACATCCCCGCTTGCCTCGAATTTGAAGCCCGTTTGCTCACTGAGCTGCGAGAGGACGGATTCCATCGAGGCGGCATTCACCTTCAGGTCAATGAGGGAATCTTGCGGTTGCGACGGAGTCGCGAAAAGTACCAGCGCCAAGCCAATCAGGTTCATGAGGAATACCCTTACATATTTGAACGATTTCCGTGGTTGTATCGGTTCCTAAGCCAGTCCCGAGAGGTCCGGTTGGCGGAGATACCAGTCCGATTTCCGTTGGATGAGGTCGGCGATGGCGAGCAATTTAGCGTCTTCATACAGCCGCGCGATGATGCTGAACCCCTGAGGGCGGCCTTGCTCATCCGGCCCCAAGGGGATGTAGATCTGCGGGTGGCCGGTGAGGTTGGTGGTGATGAGGAGTTCGCCCGCGCGGTCCGGGGCAATGATGACGTCGTAGTCGCCGAATTCCGACTCGAAACTCTGCTGGAGCAAGGTGCGTTTGCGCATGGCCTGCAGGTAGTCCACGCCAGAAAAGAACATGGCCGAGCGGAAAATGGGCGGCCAAAGACTGCCTTTCATTTCGTCCACGCGCCCGCTGGTGGTGAGGTCATCAAAGGCGGCGGCGGCTTCGATTACCAGTACATCGTCTATCCCGGCTTGTGGGCCGGTGAAAATGGCTTCCTGCGGGTCGCCTTCTAGCTCACGTACCCAGCCCAGCACAGTTTCCATCACGCTGGCGGTTTCGGTGCCTTCGAGAGGGGAAGTGGTCACCCGGGCGATCTTGAGGTTCTTGAGGTTGCGAAGGGGGCGGTAGCGGAACGGGCGCTCCACAGTGGCCGGGTCCTTGGGGTCGAGGCCCACAATCGCGGACATCGCCAGGGCGGCATCTTCGGCGGTGCGGCAGATGGGGCCACATTTGTCCATCGTCCAGCTGAGGGTCATGGCCCCAGCGCGGCTGACAAACCCGAACGTCGGGCGGAAGCCCGTCACTCGGCATCGCTGCGAGGGGGAGACAATGCTGCCCAGCGTCTCGGTGCCCATGGCAAAGGGCACCAGGCCCGCGGCCACCGCCGCCGCACTGCCGGCACTAGAGCCACTGGAGCCTTGCTCGGGGTTCCACGGATTGCGGGTAAGCCCGCCGAACCAAAGATCACCGTAGGCGAGAGCGCCCACACTCGTCTTGGCGACGGGGACGGCCCCGGCTGCCTCGAGCTTCTTCACCACCTCGGCGTCGGAGTCAATGTATTGGTTCTGATAGGGGGCGGCGCCCCACGTGGTCGGGGCACCCTGGGCGGAATAGAGGTCCTTGAGGGCGACCGGGATGCCGTGAAGGTGGCTGCGTAGGCGGCCTCGTTTGGTTTCCTCGTCGAGGGTGTCGGCAAGGGCCAAGGCGCGATCTTCGAGCAAGTTGATCACGCAGTTCAGCTTGGGGCCGAGGGTGCGGAGGCGTTCTAACGAAATCTCAGTCAGCAACCGGGAGGTGACCTGGCGGGTGCGGATCAGGTGGCCCAGATCGGCCACTGTGAGGAACATGAGGTCCGATTCTCGCTCGGGCCGACGGATGCGGCCACGAGGGGCAACCTCAACATAGGTGTCAGAAGCGGCCTCGCCCTGGCGACCCCAAACTCGGAAGGGGATCATCGGGGCCACATGGTTCGGGATGGGCTGCGCCCGCAGCTCCCGCATCGTGTCCGCCTGGGTGAGGATGTTGCGGAGCAGGGCCTTACGCTGATCTTCAGTGAGGGTGATGCCCGCAAGTCGCTCCGCGCGCGCCAGGTCTTCCACGGTCCACTCTTCGGCGGATTGGGGGAAGGCGGCGGGTTTGGCGGCCACCACGGCTCCAAGAACGGCCACGGTGCGGAAGAAGTCACTCCGAGAAATGCGGGGGTCGATGCCCATACGGCTGGGTTTACCATGCGAGGGTACGCTCGTGGCTATGTTTCTGGCCCTGGTGTTGATGGGAGAGAATTGGAAGGCACCGGAGGTGCCCACCGATGGCTGCAAGCCGGCGATCTGGACCCGGGAAGAGTGGGGCGCCAAGCCCCCCGTGCTGCCGATGGAGCCGCACACGATCACGCGGATAACGATCCACCACACCGGGGTGAAGCAGACTCCCCAGCGTGACTTTGGCGACAAACTCC
Source organism: uncultured Chthonomonas sp. (assembly GCA_964627705.1). Lineage (GTDB taxonomy): Bacteria > Armatimonadota > Fimbriimonadia > Fimbriimonadales > Fimbriimonadaceae > JAHBTC01. The sequence goes on along the minus strand of CAZVHE010000006.1, from coordinate 32,029 downwards.
GGGGCCTGCAGGCGTGGTCTCAGCGCGAGGATCAACTGGCGGGCGGCCGCACCAAGCCGCAGTGGACGGACATCCCTTATCACTACTACATTGACTGGAGCGGACGGATAGCCGAGGCGCGCCCGGTAGAACTGCCCGGCGACACCAACACGTCATATGACGTGCGGGGGCACTTGCTGATCGTGGTGGAAGGGCTGTTCCCCGAGGACACTTTGCATGAACCGCAGAGGCAATCTTTGTATCAACTGACGGCGTATTTGGCGCGGAAACACAAGGTGTTTCCGCACGCCATCAAGGGGCATGTGGACTTTGCGCCGGGCGAAACCGATTGCCCGGGGGCGAGCCTTATCCACGAGATTCCGCACCTTCGGCTGTGGCTGGCGCAGCAGGAGCCGTGGTGGTAAGCCTGCTTCTGGCACTGGCGTCAAGTCCGGTCGTTGCTCCGCCGGATGCAGCGATTTTAGGCGAGATCCAGCGGGCGGCGCAGGCAGAACAGTGGGTGTCCTTACCGATAGGTGAGCGAACGGTTCGGGTGGCAGAGTTCTTTTTGGGTACCCCCTATGTGGGAGGCACGCTTGACACAAATCCCGAAAGGGAGGTCTGCACGGTGGTGCTGGACGGGCTGGACTGTGTGACCCTAGCCGAGGTGAGTTTTAATATTGCCCGGTGGTTAAAGGGAAGCCCGCAGACTCCCGAGCAACTGGTAAAGCTGGTCGAGGAAACGCGCTATCGCAACGGGCGCAACACAGGCTACGCTAGCCGCCTGCACTACACCACCGAATGGTTCTACGACATGGGTCAGCGGCAACTGGGGACGAACCTGGCGGGTGAACTGCCGGGCGCGGTAACGGAGTTCAAGCGGATCAACTTCATGACCCAGAACGCGGACAAGTACCCGGCCATTGCGGCGGGTGGGGCTTCGATGATTTCGGCGCTGAAGCAACATGAGAACCGCCTGAGTGGGCTGCGCTTGCCGTATGTGCCGTTGTCGGCCCTGGGGGGCGCGGAGACGCGCCTACGCACGGGCGACTTAATTGGCATAACCACCGATCGTGAAGGGCTGGATACCAGCCACGTTGGCCTCTTTGTGCGGGATGAAGAAGGGAAGACGTACTTCTTGCATGCCTCCTCAAGCCAGAAGATGGTGGTGAAGCAGCAAGGTTTTCTCGATGCGATCAAGCGGCAGCCCCGATCGACGGGGGTAGTAGTGTTCCGGCCGCGCGAAGTGGGCGGATTCTGAGGTTAAGCCGCGAGGCTTTGCCGGCTTTCGTACAACTCCGATAAGGCCGATAAGCACGCCGGATCAAAGGCCGTGCCCTCGTCTTTTCGCATGATGGCAAGGGCCTCGCTTACGGGCATGGCGTCTCGGTAAGGGCGCCGGGCAGTGAGGGCATCGAACACATCAGCCGCCGTAAGAATCCGAGCGTCAAGCGAGAGCTGATCCGCGCCCAGGCCGCGCCAGTACCCCTTGCCATCCAGCCGTTCGTGGTGCGAACTCGCCAGTTCCGCGATGGCCGCAAACGTCGGGATGGGGCGCAAAATCGAGTCCGAGTACTTCGGGTGCTCACGCACCCGGGCGAATTCGGCTTCATCAAGCCGGCCGGGCTTTTCGAGAATCGTAGTCGGCACCCCCAGCTTGCCGATGTCGTGCAACAGGCCGGCGCGGCGCATCGTCTGGATTTGTCCTTCATCGAAACCGAACTGCAGCGATAACGCCACCGCATATTGCGTCACCCGGGTGCTGTGTTCAGCGGTGAAGCTTGACTTCGCGTCAATGATCATGGCAAACGCCTCGCAAATGGAGTCAATGTCGGCATCCAGAGCCGCACTCTCATCCAGCAAGGGGCGGAAGGGCGTCATGTCGCAGGCTTCTTGCCCCGCCCAAAACTCATACTCGTTTTCCAGGGCGTGCATGGCCGTGCACAGTTCAGGGCTAAACCACTTACCCCGACGATCCGCCAGCATGTCGTAAGCGTTGGTGAGCCCAAACGCCACCATGAACACTTCAAACGTCTGCGTCAGGCACAAGATCTGCGCCATGAGTGGGATCTCGTCGCCCCGCTTCCCATAGGGCGCCCCTTGGCCATCCCAGTGCTCATCCAGGTAGAGCACGGCATCCGCCACATCAAGCCCAAAGCCAAGGCGAGCCGCAATAGCCGCACCCCGGGTGCAGCGAGCCTCGGTGACCTCGTTCATCACTTGTCCCGGCGGGCCGATATTGGCGGCCATGCGCCGAAGCTTGCTCCCTAGCGACTGGCCAACTTCGGTGTACTGAAAGGCAAACTTCACGGATTCCAGCGCGTTCGTCCAGTCAATGAGCTTGACGGCCTTCTTGGAGAGATGCTCGTCACCGCCAAACATCTTGGCGATGCGAACGGCATTGTTGGAGCAGCCGGAATCCTTGAGTACCCCCGCAAAGTAGAGGTTGTTCAAAGTGGCGTCGTCCAGACCAATCTGCTGGCCTAGGCGAAGGGCAATCCGGGCAGAGCGTTCCGCATGGCCTTCGGGTTGGCCTTCCACCAAGTCCAGCGCGTGGCTTAGGGCGCCGAGGATCTCGGCTTTGGTGGGGGCGTGCTCCATACACGCCTATTGTTGGCGGATGTCGCCAAGAAACTGAGTCAATCTAGAACGGCTTGTCTACCGGCGGTACGGGCCGCTCGATGCGCACCGGCTGGGCGCGCTTGGCCTGGCTGGCCGCATCAAAAATGGAGGCCATGTGGGCGGCCACCGCCACGAAGCAGGGAAGGAGCACACTCGGATTGAACTCTTCGCGGCTGGCCCCGAAAAGGCTCATCAGCCCATTGAATCCACCCGGCATGAGGCTAATCATGATGACCGCGAGTGCCCAGGTGACCATGAGGAGAACGCCCTTGCGGGTTTGGCCCATCACAATCTGACCTAGCCCCGGCAGAAGCACGCTGAGCATGGTGGCTGCCTTAGGGCTGGCCGCACCGGTGCCGCCATCAATGGAGTGCAAGAGCAGGGCTTCGTCCATGCCCTTCTCCTTCAGCACTGCCTCGCCGTACTTGGTTTCGGCTTCGCGATTGGTGGGGTCCACGCGCATGGCCAACTCATAACAGGCGCGGGCTTTATCCCAGCGGCTGCGGGAGGCGTAGCTATCGCCCACGGCAATCTGGGTGGTCGCGTGGCCAGGGGCTACCTTGGCGGCTTCTTCGAGGCTACGCGAGGCTTCGGTGTTTTGCCCGCGCTGGCGCAAGAGATGCGCTTGGCGAATCAAGAACTCGGCGCGCTCAATCTCCGCCGGGGTCGCCGGCGGGATTTCGGTCACTTCGGGAGTTGGCGTGGGTTCCAGCTCTTCCGTGACTTCAGGCGTCACATCGGGTTCTTGATCGCTCACGGTTCTTGAATCAGATCAGGATTATCCGCGATGTCCTTCCACAACGCTTCGAGGTCGTAGAACTGGCGCTTTTCCTCGCGGAAGCAGTGGAACACCACGTCACCGTAGTCCACCACGACCCAACCATCCATCTTGGGGCCCATATTGCGCTGCACCGGGGCGATGCCTTGGTCGTGCTTCATTCGCTCAAATACGCGGTCAGAAATGGCGCTCACGTGGGTGTCGCTCGTCCCCGTGCAGATTACGAGGCGCGAGGTGACCGAGGTCTTGCGGCTGACATCAATGACCTCGATATCGAGGGCTTTCATATCGTCGGCGTATTCCCGCACCAATTCGGCCTTGGCGTCGGTATCAATGGGTTTCGGGGTGATAGAGTTTGCTCCTTTCAATGTAATCCGCCACTCCGGTCGGAACCCAGTTCACAATGGACTCCTTTCGCGCGAGGGCTTCTCGGATTTTAGACGATGAAACGTGGACGAGCGGGGCAGAGATGGAGAGAACCCGCTCAGAAATGTGGCCGGGGAGTTGGCCCAAGATGTCATTGACCCGCAACGTGTCCCGGTCAAAAGCGGCAAATCGGCATAGGCCGGCGAGTTTGTCGATCTGATACCACTCGGGCAAGGTGCGAAGCGTATCCGCGCCCAGGATGAAGATGTAGTCCCCTGGTCGGGCGCGTTTGAACTCTCGAATGGTCTCGTAGGCATAGGTTCGGCCGCCTTGCGTCAGCTCGATATCTGAGACGGAGAGCTGCGGTTCGCCCTCGATGGCGGCTTGGCACATCTCCCATCGCTGGGGGCCACTGGCCACCGGACGCACGAGCTTGAGCGGGTTCCAACCCGCCGGAACAAGCACAACCTCGTCCAGATTGAGTTCGCGCAACGCGATTTGCGCGATATGTAAGTGACCGTTATGCGGCGGATCGAAGGTGCCGCCCAGAATGCCGTATTTCATAAATCCTATGACCCCCAATCCCGGAATGCGAACGCCCATCCCGCAATCACCACGGTGTCGCCGTCGGTGGCTCCGGCTTCGCGCAGCGCGTCAATGACCCCAATGCGTTCCAGCTTGCGATGGAGGTAGCGCAGGGCTTCCTTGTTCGTGAGGTTGGTCATGTGCACCAGGCGCTCGATACGCTGGCCTTCGACAAAGAACTCCCCATCTTCTTCCCGCACGCCCCAATTGTCGTCCATCTTGCGTGCTTGGGCGGGCTTGAGCACCGGTACGGCGGGGGCGACGACGTTCTCGTCAATGAGGGCCGCCGCGCGGAAGAGAAGGGGTTCGAGCCCCTGGTTGGTCGCCCCAGAAACCGGGAAGACCTCGTAGCCCGCCTCGACGAAAGGCTCCTTCACCAAATCCACGAACTCGGGATCGGGGGCCAGGTCCACCTTATTGAGGGCGATGAGGCGCGGGCGAGAGGCGAGTTCTTCGCTATAGTTCGCCAACTCTTGCTCGACGATGCGGAAGTTGTCCCAGGGCTCGGTGCCATCAATGGGGAAGGCGTCCACCACATGGATGAGCACCCGCGTGCGCTCGACGTGCTTGAGGAACTGGTGGCCTAAGCCCAGGCCCTCGCTGGCGCCCTCAATCAGCCCCGGCATGTCGGCCATGGTGAACGATTCGTGCCCGACTCGCACCACGCCCAGGTTGGGGATGATGGTAGTGAAGGGGTAGTCGCCAATTTTGGGGCGAGCCGCCGAACACGCGCCGATGAGCGTGGACTTGCCCGCGTTGGGCAAACCGATCAGGCCCACGTCGGCGAGGAGTTTGAGTTCGAGGCGCACGCGTAACGATTCACCCGGTGCCCCGTTCTCCGCAAACGCCGGCGCCTGCCGCACGCTATTCGTAAAGTGCTTGTTGCCACGCCCCCCGCGCCCCCCGCGCGCCACCACGTAGGTCATGCCATCGGCCGAGAGGTCAACCAGGAGTTCGTTGTCCTCGTCGTCGTAGACCATGGTGCCAACCGGCACGACGATCGTGACATCCTCGGCATCACGGCCGGCCATTTGGTTGCGGGCGTTGCTGCCATGCGGGGCCTCGATGTGCTGACGCAATCGCACGTCATAAAGGGTTCGGCACCCGCGTTGGGCCAGCAGAATGACGTCGCCACCTTTGCCGCCATCGGCCCCGTTCGGGCCGCCGCGCGGCACGTGCTTTTCGCGGTGCATGCTGGCGCTGCCGTTGCCCCCGTTCCCGCTGGTTACGGTAATGACGGCTTCATCAAGAAACAATAGCGTCCTCCTCGTTCAACATCCCGGGGATGAGTTCCACGGTGATAGTCCGGGCGTCCAAGTCAATCTTCTTCACAAACGTCTTCGACATGGGCACCAACAGGGTTTTGATCTTCAAAAGGTCTTGGGCAGGGCTGGCGACGACGTCTTCCAGCGGCCCGAGAACCTGACCGTCGGTGGTAATGACTTCACATCCAATGAGGTCGATCACGCGAAATTCGTCTTTGGCCAGCTTGGGCTTGTCAGTGGCCGGAACATTGAGCATTTGGCCACGCAGAGCCTCAGCGGCTTCGGGCGTTTCGATGTGATCCAAATGGATGCGCACTTGCTGGCCGTGCCAGTGCACTTTTTGGATCGTGTGCTGGGTGCCCTTGAGATAGAGGCGTGCCCCGACCTCAAATCGGGTCACAAAATTCGTGAGGGGTTCAACTTTAAGGCCCCCTCGGAGGCCAAAGACACCGACGATACGCCCAATCGGTGTCCATTCAGCTTCCTGGGGGCCAGGCATTCAACTTAGGAGGGGATTAGTCCCGCGCTGCAACCTTAACGACGGTGCGCGAGCCACCCTTCGCACCGACCGCCGAAACGACGTTGCGAATGCACTGCACCACCCGGCCATCCTTGCCGATGACGCGCCCGACATCCTTCGGGGCCACGTTCACGGTGTAGACCATGGTGCCGCGATCGTTCTTATCCGATACGCTCACGGCGTCTTCGTCTTGGGCCGCCATGCGGAACAGGGTTTCAACCAGCGGGTTCAAGCTCATGCTTCGGATCCTTCAGCGGCCACTTCGGCCGGGGCTTCTTCCGCCTTGGCCGGCTTTTCGTCCATCGCCGAGCCTTGGCTCATGGCGGCGGTGCGCTTATCCAGGAACTTGTAGCTGGCCTTGGCCTTTGGTCGCTTGGCAAAGAATTGCTCCAGCACACCTTCACGCTTCAGCAGGTAAGCCACAGTTTCGGTCGGCTGGGCGCCTTCCATCAGCCAGTGCAGGGCACGTTCTCCGTTCAGGGTGACGGTCGACGGGCGAGTGAGGGAATTGTAGGTGCCGAGGATCTCAATGTGCGCGCCCGAACGCGGAGAAGTGCTCTTGGTGACCACGATGCGATAGAAGGGACGGTGCTTATTGCCCATGCGGCGAAGACGAATTCGTACCACGTTTGTTGCTGTAACTCCTTGTTGTTGCCTTTAACGGCGCTTTACACGACGCATCCGCTTTTCCAGCTTGCTGAATTGCTTCATTTGTCTTCGCATTTCAAACAGCTGGTCAACGAGTCGGTTGACCTCCTGCGGAGTTCGACCCGAGCCGTTAGCGATGCGTCGCCGTCGTGAGCCATTCAGTATATCCGGGTTCGAACGCTCCTCCGGGGTCATGCTGAGGATGATGGCCTCAATATGGTCCATCTTCCGCTCATCAAAGCCATCTAATGCCTCCTCGGGCAGCATGGTGGCGGCCCCGGGCAGCATTTTGATCACGTTCTTGAGCGGGCCGAGGCGACGCACCATGCGGATCTGCTGCAAGAAGTCGGCAAAGTCCATCTTGCCGGTGGTGATCTTGTCCTGCAGGTCCTGCGAATCCTCCGGCGAGAAGGCGGCCTCGGCCTTTTCGATGAGCGCGAGCACGTCGCCCATGCCGAGGATGCGCTCCGCCATCCGGGTGGGGTGGAACATGTCCAGCGCTTCCACTTTCTCGCCGACCCCAATGAAGCGGACGGGGATGCCGCTGGCTTCGCGGACGGAGAGAATGGCCCCGCCGCGCGCGTCGCCATCGAGCTTGGTGAAGATGACCCCCGTGAGGTCCACGCGCTTGCCGAAGGCTTCGGCCACGTTCACGGCTTCTTGACCGGTGGCCGCATCGAGAACCAGAAGCCGCTCGTGCGAGCCCACCGCCTTTTCGATGGCGGCAAGCTCATTCATCAGGTCCTCATCAATGCTCAGCCGGCCAGCCGTATCTACGATGAGGACGTCGAGGAAAAGGTGCTTGCAGCGCTCCAGGGCTTGCCGGGCGACCTCGGGGGGCGTGGCACCGGTAGCTGTGAACACCGGCACGTCAATCTGTTCGCCCAAGACTTGAAGCTGCTGGATGGCGGCGGGGCGCTGTAGGTCACAGGCGGCCAGCATCGCCTTCTTGCCTTGAGAGCGGAACCAAAGAGCCAACTTAGCTGAGGTGGTGGTTTTCCCAGAACCTTGCAGGCCCGCCAAAAGGATGACCGTGGGTGGGTTGGGCGCCCAGTTGACAGGGGTATCGCCGCCGCCTAGCAAGGCCACCAGTTCATCGCGGACGATGCGGATGAGGGTTTGGTCGGCGTTGAGGTTGGCAAAGATTTCTTCGCCCACCGCTTTTTCGCGCACCCGGGCCACGAACTGCTTGGCCACCAGGAAGTTGACGTCGGCCTCGAGGAGAGCCGTACGCACCTCGCGCAGAGCATCATTGACGTCGTCTTCGGTAAGGCGACCACGGCCGCGCCAACCGGCGACCAAGCCTCCTAATCGACGCGTCAAGGTGTCCAACATGTGCCCCAGAGTTTAGCGAATCTAGAGCTCGCGCAGGCGGGAAGGAACCTTTGGCCGGGGGATGCGCGTCGAATGGCGTAGAAAGACATGACGCCAAGCCTGAAAAAGCAGGGAGCATTTGCCGAGATCTAGAGATGAGGGACACCATGGAACACGTCAACGAAGAAACGATTCCCGCAAAGGCCACCGGCGGCACCCAATGGGTGTGGGCGGGGCTTGGCCTGGCGGCGCTGGCCGCGGCCACGTGGTGGCTGATGGCAAAGCGCCACGAGAACGAAGACGTGGACAAGCTCTTTGATTCGGCCGAGAATCTGCTGGATCGATTGTCGGCGTAATTTGCTGCTACGCAATGGCGAAGAAATTCGTCTAAACTTGCCTCATGAAGGCGAGGTCTGCTCCCATTTTTCTGAGTCTCATTGGGCTGACCGCGAGTCTGGCGGCGTTGTCCGTCGGTGCCATGGGCTGTGATTCCTCCGGAGCCGTCGTATTTGACGGGTGCGCCAAGAACATCCGTCACTACATGAGCAAAGACGAAGTTGAGCGGATGTGCGGCAAGCCTGCCCGTATGGCCAAGGCCGGCCCCGTTGACGTTTGGGTCTACGTTAAGCCCGGCTCCAAAAAGGAGCTACACATCCAGTTCACGGATAAGGGGCTACACTCCGGCATCTTCAAAGAGTAGCCTCGCTCAAGCCGTTCTGCTCTAGGGAAGTGCTCTATAGCAACCTGACCACACTTTCTGATAATATATATTATGACATTGACCAGTTGGGGTGCCACTTCCCCCGCTGAGCGAGGCTCTTCCCCAGGGGTTTAGGGGCCTGGAGCCGGGATCATGACGGTGATTTCGATTTCACCGGCGGTGCTGGGGTTGATCTCGCTGCCTCCGCTACGGAGTTCGGCTCGGATGATCGTGGTGCCGGCCTCAGCCGTCGGGCGGACCGTCACCGGGATCGTCAAGTTATTGACCTCGCCCGGATTTGGGATGTTAATCGGCGCGATCGGCTGAATCTTGGCGTCGTCCACAAAAAACACGATCCGGTCCGCCAATCGCGGCACAAAATTGCCGTCGTTGTTCAAGTCCGGGTCGTGCGCGACCTGTAGATCGAAGGTTTGCCCCGGATTGGCACTCGGCACCCCCGCCACGCTCAGGGTGACATTCTGGTCACTCACCGGATCCACAAACGCGCCATCGCCGCCACAAGCAAGAATCAGGAGGGCTCCGGCGGCGGCAAACCAAGCCATGGGGCCGGGACGGCGAAGGTTGATGGACATACGGTGACGTTACCACGCGCCGATGCGCCTCTTTTGCCATGTAAACTGCACGCCATGACGCCGGATGAAGCCTTGCTAGAGGTCACCCGCCAGCTTGAGCAAGGCCTGACCGGCGCCCTGGGGATCACTTGCACTCGCTGCGACGAAACGGGCGTGGTGATGCACATGCCGGTGGACGCCCGGACCACACAACCCTTCGGGCTGATGCACGGGGGTGCCTTTGCCGCCTTGGCCGAGACGGTGGCCTCGGTGGGTGGGCTATGGCACGTGGATTTCCCCCGGCAAGTGGTGGTTGGCCAGCAAGTCTCGATAAACCTCCTGCGTTCGGCCCGGGTGGGGCTCATCCGCGCCGAGGGCAAACTGGTCCACAAGGGTTCGCGTACGCAGGTCTGGGATGTGGAGATGGTGCGTGAGGTGGACGAAGTGACGGCCGCTGTGGCTCGCATCACCCTGGCCGTGGTAGATCAGAGCTGAACGGCTTGCCCGGCGAGCCAGGTGCCGTGGCATTCATAGATGCCGAGGCTGGCGAGGAGGTCTTGCGGGTGGTCAAAATCCCACACCGCCAGGTCCGCCCGGAGCCCAGGGCGTAGTTCCCCCCGGTCATTCATCCCCAGAGAGCGGGCGGCGTTCTTGGTGACGCCTTGCCACGCCTCCGCCACGGTCAGCCCGAACATGGTCGCGGCCATGTGCATCATCAGCGGGAGGTTGGTGACGGGGCTGGTGCCGGGGTTGCAGTCGGTGGCGATGGCCATCGGCACGCGGTACTCGCGGAACCAGTGGACGGGCGGGGCTTGGGGTTCTTGCAGGCAGTAGTACGCCCCGGGGAGGAGCGTGGCCACGGTGCCGGCCTTCCCCATGGCCTGCGCAGAGGATTCGGAGCAGTACTCCAGGTGGTCCGCCGAGAGCGCGCCGAGGGAAGCCGCGAGTTCCCCGCCGCCTCCATCGGTCAGTTGGTCGGCGTGGAGGTGGAGCTTGAGACCGAGGTCTTTGGCCGCTTGCAAGTAGCGCCGGGTTTGGCCGGCGCTGCACGCGACTTTTTCGCAAAAAGCATCAGCGGCATCGGCCAGGTGGTCGCGCACGATGACGGGCATGACTTCGGCGATCACCCAGTCCAGATAGGCTTCGGGCTGGTCTTGAAACTCCGGCGGAAAGCCGTGCGCCCCCAGGTACGTGGGGGTGACGCTGGCCAGGCCTTCATCGCCAAGCTCCCGCGCGACTTGGAGGCATCGGCGCTCGGTGGCTTCATCCAGGCCGTAACCGGACTTGATTTCAATGGTCGTCACCCCTCCCCGGGCGAGCTGCTTGAGCCTCATTCGGGCACCAGATTTGAGTTCATCGGCGGTGGCGGCACGGGTTTCGCGCACGGTCCGGCGGATGCCTCCGCCCTGGGCAGCAATCTCGGCGTAGGGCACGCCCGCGCGGCGGCGGATGTGTTCGTCGCTGCGGTTCCCGGCGTACACCAAGTGGGTGTGGGCGTCGATCAGGCCGGGGGTGAGCCACCTTCCCTTCAGGTCAATTTCCTGGTGGCCGGGGGTGAGTTGCGGCAATGCGTTTTCCGGGCCTGCGTACTCAATTTGGCCATTCGTGACGACTAGGGCACCCTGCTCGATGACGCCCAGGCCTTCCCCGCTCATGGTCGCGAGGTGTCCGTTGCGGAAAAGCATCTGGCTCATGCGAAGGGGTGCTCCGACACATCGTCCAGATGAGGCGGGCGGCCACGCGGGCCGTGCGTTCATCAATATCGAGGGAGGGATTGAGTTCGGCGACGTCAAACAGGCGACACTTTCCGGATCGCGCCACCGTGCGCACAAAGTCATCCACCACGGCCACGTTCAGCCCGCGCCCCGCGGGGGCGCTGACCCCCGGGGCGGTGCCGGCTTCCAGCACATCCAGGCAGAGACTGAGATAGACATGCTCGGCTTCGTTAAGGAGGCTGACGAGCTTCTCGCGTTGTGTGGGCCAGTGCCAGGGGTCCATTTCGGTGTCCAGCACAATCGGAACCCCGTGCTGGTCGGCCAGATGGAACAGAGGCTGAGTATTAGCGGCGCGGCTGATGCCGAAAGCGTGGAGGTTCTTCCCTCCGGCCTCCAGGTAGGTCCGGAAAGATGTGCCCGAGGTTGGAGTGGACTCCTTGCGCATATCCAGGTGGGCGTCCAGGTTCAAAACGTGCCCGGTCGGGGCAAACTTGCGCCAAAACGCCAGGCTGGCTTCACTCATCTCATGGCCTCCGCCCAACCCCACGACGAGGCGATCCGACCGTACGAATTGGTCGAGGATCAACTTGTGTTTCGCCAGATCTGATTCCAAATCACCAGTGACGGGGGTGTCCCCGGCATCAGCGATGACTCGATCCACCTCAGGCAAGTTGCTCAAGGCCCGCCGCAGGTGAGCCGGACCCGCCGCCGCCCCCGGGCGGCCCTGGTTACGGCGCACGCCCTCGTCGCTTGGGAATCCCACAAACACCACCTGCGCCTCTTCGCTCGGCGCTTGGATCACTTGATGCCAACGCCGCCCGCCGTCGCTATCCACCCGGCCTCGCCAATCGGGGCTCATGCGTCGGGCACCAGGAACTCAGATGTCAGGCCGAGAAAGGCACCTTGTTGCACCACGTGTTCGTGAATCACCTCGATCCCCTCCGACATCACGCGGTCTTGCGTAAACGGCGGCACCAGGCTACGCACTTGATCAAAGGCTTCCTCCAGCGGAGAGGACGTGCGCAGGGGGCGGAGCAATCCAATGCCTTCGCAAGCCGCCAGGAGCTCGATACTCACCACCAAGCCGGCGTTGTGTACCACTTGTCGGAGCTTCCGCCCCGCCCAGGTGGCCATGCTCACGTGGTCCTCTTGGTTCGCCGAAGTCGGAAGCGAATCCACACTCGCCGGGTGCGCCAGGGTCTTGTTTTCGCTCACCAGGCTCGCGGCCGTGACGTGCGGAATCATGAAGCCCGAATTGAGCCCCGGATTCGGCGTGAGGAAGGGGGGCAGGCCGCTAAGCCCCGCATCAATGAGCAACGCAATGCGCCGTTCACTCAGGCTCGCGACTTCAGCCACGGCAATGGCGAGGCTGTCTGCCGCAAGGGCCACCGGTTCGGCGTGGAAGTTGCCGCCCGAAATCACCTCACCGGTGTCCGCCATTACCAGCGGGTTGTCGGTCACGGCATTGGCTTCCCGCATCAAAACTTGGGCCGCCGGGACGATGAAATCGAGCGCCGCGCCCATCACCTGGGGTTGGCAGCGGAGGGAGTACGGGTCTTGCACGCGCTCATCGTTCACGCGGTGAGAGTCGCGAATCTCACTTCCCTGCATCGTTTCCCGGAGCCACTTCCCTACCCGGATTTGCCCCTCGTGGCCTCGCACTTCGTGGATGCGGGCATCAAACGGGGCATCACTTCCCCGCGCGGCATCGGTGCTCAGCGCTCCCGCCACCAGGGCGGCTGCAAACACGCGTTCGGCATCAAAGAGCCCCGCCAGCGCCAGCGCGGTCGAGACTTGGGTGCCGTTCAGCAACGCCAACCCTTCCTTGGGGCCGAGTTCGATAGGTTGCAGTCCCGCGCGGGCCAGGGCCAGCGCCGAGGGCACCACTTCCCCGTCTACCATGGCTTCCCCCTCGCCCATCAGGGTAAGCGTGAGGTGGGCGAGAGGCGCGAGGTCCCCCGAGGCCCCCACCGATCCCTGGCACGGAATCACCGGCCATATCTGGTGGTCGTAGAGGTCCATGAGGGCGCGGAGGGTACTTTCCCGCACCCCGGAATACCCTCGGGCCAAAGAGGCCGCCTTCAGCAGTACGATCAACCGCACCACGTCTTCATCCAGCGGCGCCCCGACTCCGGCGGCGTGGGATCGCACCAAGTTGGTTTGGAGCTGGCCGAGATCGGCCGCGGGAATCCGGATTTTGGCGAGCTTGCCAAAGCCGGTGTTCACGCCGTAGACCGGCTCATCGCCCTGCGCCCACTGCTCAATGACCTCAGCGCTGCGACGCACCACGGGCCACAGGCTCTCGGGCCAGGCCACCGGCTGCCACGCCTCGTAAAGCGCCCGCAACTGGCTGATTCGGATCTGTCCGGGAGTGAGTTCCATGGTCAGCGTTGGCTCGGGAGGTTCAGGCCTTGCTCACGGGCACAGGCCAGGGCGTCCTCGTAGCCGGCATCGGAGTGGCGAATCACTCCCATGGCGGGGTCATTCCAGAGCACTCGCTCCAGCCGTTGGGCGGCCTCCGGGGTGCCGTCCGCCACGATCACCACACCACTGTGCTGGCTGTAACCCATCCCCACGCCGCCCCCGTGGTGCAGGCTCACCCAGGTCGCGCCGCCCGCCACGGCCGTCATGGCGTTCAGCAGCGGCCAGTCGCTCACCGCATCGCTACCGTCGCGCATGGCTTCAGTTTCACGGTTCGGGCTGGCCACGGAGCCGCAATCCAAGTGGTCCCGCCCAATCACGATGGGGGCACTGACTTCGCCCCGAGCCACCATATCGTTAAAAAGCAACCCGGCGCGGTGGCGTTCGCCCAGGCCCAGCCAGCAAATGCGGGCGGGCAGACCTTGGAACGCAATGCGCTCACGGGCTTGGTCGAGCCAGCGATGCAAGCCCTGGTCTTGTGGGAAAAGTTCCTTGAGGCGGGCATCGGTGCGGTAGATGTCTTCGGGGTCGCCGCTCAGGGCCACCCACCGGAACGGGCCGCGCCCTCGGCAGAACTGGGGCCGAATGCACTGCGGCACAAACCCGGGGAAGTCGAACGCATTAGCCACGCCGGCATCCTTGGCGACCTGGCGGATGTTGTTACCGTAGTCAATCACCGGGATGCCCATTTGCTGAAAGTCAAGCATCGCCTGCACATGCACCGCGCAGCTTTGGGCGGCTTGTTCGGCTAGGTGGCGGCGGTCGTCTTCACTGCCCTTGCGGGCGGCTTCCCACTGCTCCACGCTCCATCCGGCCGGCAGATAGCCATTGTAGAGGTCGTGAGCCGAGGTTTGGTCGGTCACTGCGTCCGGGCGGATGCCACGTCGCACGAGGTCAGGCAGCACCTCAGCGGCATTCCCCAGCAGGGCCACGCTTGTGGGCTCGGTAGCCGCCTCAATGATGGCCAGGGCTTCCTCGATCGTACGGACCTTGTGGTCCACGTAACGGGTGCGGAGGCGGAAGTCAATGCGCGACTCCTGGCATTCCACCACCAGGCAGTGCGCTCCGGCCAGCACAGCGGCCAGCGGCTGGGCACCGCCCATGCCCCCCAGGCCCGCCGTGAGTATCCAGCGATTCGTCCAATCGCCGCCGTAGAATTGGCGGCCTAGCTCGGCAAAGGTCTCGTAAGTGCCCTGCACAATGCCCTGAGTGCCGATGTAAATCCACGATCCCGCCGTCATTTGGCCGTACATCATCAGGCCCTTGCGGTCGAGCTCGTGAAAGTGATCCCAGGTCGCCCACTTTGGCACCAGGTTGGAGTTCGCAATCAGCACGCGCGGGCTGTCGGTGGTGGTACGAAGCGTGGCTACGGGCTTCCCGCTCTGCACCAGCAGGGTTTCGTCTTCCTTCAGGCTCCGCAGAGCGGCCAGGATGGCGTCGAAGGCTTCCCAGTTACGGGCGGCTTTGCCAATCCCGCCGTAGACCACCAGGTCTTCGGGGCGTTCGGCCACATCGGGGTCCAGGTTGTTCTGGATCATGCGGTACGCCGCTTCAATCTGCCAATTCGCGCAGTTCAGCGAGGATCCGCGAGGCGCATGAACGGGGCGAGGACCGCTGGTGAGACCACTTCCTTGGGGCACAGGACCATGTTACCGCTCTCTTTCCTGGTTCGGCAGTCGCCCCATTTTGGGTGGAATTCGTCCGGATATCCCTACCGCGTGGAAAGAGTTGGACGTAGAATCCAAATAGATACAACTTTCAGAAACTTTTGAAAGTCTGTACCGGTGAACTCATGCAGGTCCGCATCGGACATCCAAAATTGGCAGCGGCGACCCTTTGGCGAGCCGCGCGGGCCAGTGGTTTGGGGTGGGCGACCTGGCGACGACCGGGTGAGAGTTCCGTTTGGTTTCTCCTTGGTCAAGTGCAGTCTGCCCGCGGGCCAGTTAGTCGGGGCGATGCGGGCTATGTGATTCACCCCTTTGATGGGGATGCGGCCTTCCGGATTCAGGCGGACGGGCTGTTCCGCTCCGAGGATGGTGGCGCGACTTTCGAGACGCTCCGCACCATTGACCTCCCTGATGGCCCCGAGGTCACTTTGCCGGAAATTGGTGGGGTTTACGAGCGTGCCGATGACTTCACCGAGGCCGTGCAACACGCCCAGCGCTGGATGGCGGAGGGCCTGTTGCAAAAGGTGGTCTTGAGCCGCCGCTTAGTGCGTCCCTTGCCGGATGTGGCCCCCGAAACCGTGTGGGCACGCCTGCAGAGCCTTTACCCCCACGCCTTTGTAAGCGCGGCGTACCTGCCCGATTACGGCCTGTGGCTGGGTGCCACCCCGGAACTCCTGGGCATGTGGGATGGAAGACATTTTTCGACGATGGCGCTGGCGGGCACCCGGCCGTTGCCAGAATCGGGCCGCGCCGAAGACACCGCCTGGTCCCCCAAGGAGATTGAAGAGCAGGCCTTCGTTACCCGGTACATCATTGACCAGTTCAAGCGGATTCGGCTGCGTGAGTACCACGAAGATGGACCCCGCGCGGTGGCCGCCGGACCGGTGGTGCACCTCCGCACCGACTTTGTGGTGGACGCGATGGCGACCGACCGCCCCGACCTGATGGAGACGATGGTGGACCTGCTCCACCCCACCAGTGCCGTATGCGGTGCGCCCTTGCTCACGGCCCGTGACTTCATCCGCCAGTACGAAGCCCACGACCGCGCCCTTTACGCCGGATACTGGGGACCGGTAGGGATCGAGGGGGTTTCGGACCTCTATGTGAACCTGCGTTGCATTCGCTGGGGGTCGAAAACGCTGGACCTGTTCGTCGGGGCGGGCATCACCTCGAGTTCGCAGGCCGACCAAGAGTGGCAGGAAACGGAAACCAAGGCGCAGACACTGCTCCGAGTATTGCAATGATCCCGGAACCCTTTGCCCGCTGGATGCGCCTTTGGAGTCAACTGGCGGGTCTCGGGGTTCGGCAGGTGGTGGTGTGTCCGGGGTCGCGGTCGGCACCCTTGCTGCAGGCCTTGGTGGCCAGTGAAGGGTTCGATATTCACTCGGTAGTGGACGAGCGCTCGGCAGGGTATCAAGCCTTAGGAATGGCCGAGGCGAGCGGGCGTCCGGTGGTGGTATTGACGACCTCCGGGACCGCGGCGGCGAACCTGCTGCCGGTGGCGTGCGAGGCGTTTTTTGCGCGCAAGCGGTTGATCTTGATGACGGCGGATCGGCCGGTGGCAGCGGTGGGTCGGGAGCAGAACCAGGCGATATACCAAACCGGTCTGTACGGGCCTCATGTGCGCTGGGCGGGCGAGCCCCTGGGCGATGGGTTGCTGAGTGCGGACTGTGTGGATGCGATTTGCGACCCCATTGCCGGACCGGTGCATGTGAACGTGCCTCTGGTGGAGCCGCTCTATGCCGACGAGCCCTGGCCGACGCAGGCGGCGGACTTTGCAGAGTTTGAAGTTGCGCCGTGGCAGGAAGTCGGCGACTCCGGATTTGCCGAGCAACTGGCCCGCGCCCAGCGTCCCCTGATCCTGGTCGGGCAACGTGAGCCGGGTTCGTTTTCAGTGCCAGAGGGTGTTGGCTTGCCCGTGACCGGTGAGCTCCTGGCCAACCTGGGGCACAGCACGCCGCCGGAAACTTGGATCTACGATGAGCACTTGCTGCCGGACCTGGTCATCACCGTGGGCGGGGTGTTTGTTTCCAAGTTTTTGCGGGAGCGGATCAAGGCCAGCGGGGCGGCGCACTGGCATTGGGGGCCGAAGCCCGATACGCCGGTGTTCGACCGGACGATGCACCGGATTCCGTCGGACTTCGATTGGAAAACCTACGAGTTGAGTCCAGGGCAACGCGAGTACGCTGAAGCTCACCAGGCGGCTCAAGGCCAAGCTTCAATTCGCCTCGAAGGGATTGCGACCGAAGGCTTTGAGTGCCAAATCTGGCCGATTATCGAGCAATCCCTGCCCGAAGCCACCGATATCCACCTCGGCAACAGCCTTTCCGTGCGGCTAGCCTGCCTGACCCTCAGCGGCCCGACCCGCCACCGGTGGTGGAGCAACCGGGGCACCAGCGGGATTGATGGCTGCCTAAGCACCGCCGTCGGCCACGCCCTTGCCGCCCCGCACCAAAACCACCTCACCGTGCTGGGGGATGTGACGTTCTTCTATGACCGCAACGCCCTGTGGCAGCAAGTTGCCCTCCCGAACCTCAAAGTCCTCGTTGTCCAGAACCAGGGCGGCATGATCTTCCGCGCTCTGCCCGGACCGAGCCGCTGGGAAGGCCACCTCGACCTGTGGACCACCCCGCACCGCCGCACCGCCGAGGCCACGGCCCAGGAGTTCGGCTACCCTTACACCGCGATCAACGGGCAAGACCCGGACGCCGCCGGCCAACTCGCCCAAGCCCTCCACACCCCTGGACCGGGGATCATTGACCTTTTCACCGACGGCGAGGTGACCGCGCGTGACTTCCGCCGGCTCTTGCAAGGCCTGGCTGCCGCGCCGACCCAAACCCCTCGCCCCCACACAACCTAAACTAACGGAAATCCTATGCCCATCGAAACCGTCCAGCTTTGGAATCGCGATTGGACTCCGATCAAGGAGTACGAAGAGATCACTTTCACCTTCCTCAACGGGGTGGCCAAGATCGCCATCAACCGTCCCGAGAAGCACAACGCCTTTACGCCGTTGACGGTGAAGGAGCTGATTGACGCGATGCACATCTGCCGTGAGCGTAACGACATCGAGGTGATCGTGCTGACCGGCGAAGGTGGGCGCGCGTTCTGCAGCGGCGGCGACCAAAGCGTGCGCGGGCACGGCGGCTACGTGGGCGACGACGAAGTGCCCCGCCTCAACGTGCTGGACCTGCAAAAGATGATCCGCTCCATGCCGAAGGTCGTGATTGCGGCGGTCGCCGGGTGGGCGATTGGCGGGGGCCACGTCTTGCACGTCATCTGCGACATCTCAATTGCCGCGGACAACGCCCGCTTTGGGCAGACGGGCCCGCGTGTGGGCTCTTTTGACGGCGGATTTGGTGCGAGCTACCTGGCCCGTGTGGTGGGGCAAAAAAAGGCCCGAGAAATCTGGTTCCTATGTGACCAATACGACGCCCAGGAAGCGCTGGACATGGGCCTGGTGAACAAGGTGGTGCCCATGGAGCAGCTTGAAGACACGGTGCTGGAGTGGTGCGCAAAGATTCAGGCGAAGTCCCCGCTGGCCATTCGCATGCTCAAACGGGCGTTCAATGCCGAGCTTGACGGGCAGGCTGGTTTACAAGAGCTGGCCGGGGATGCCACTTTGCTCTACTACTTGAGCGATGAGGCGAAGGAAGGCAAGGATGCCTTTTTGGAGAAACGTGACCCCGACTTCAGCCGGTTCCCCAAATTCCCCTAAGGACGCGCGCGCCGCGTGGGTGGGGGCGCTTCGCCCCCGGACCCTTCCCTTGGCCATTGCCCCGACGGTGCTGGCCGGGGGATTGGCGATGTACGCCGGCCGCTTTGATCTGGGCGTGTTTGCGCTGATAGTGCTGACAGCCACGGCCCTGCAGATCCTCTCCAATTTCGCCAACGACCTCGGTGATGGCCTGAAGGGGACGGATGACGAGGAGCGCTTGGGGCCGACCCGGGCGGTTGCGGCGGGCCTGATTTCCGTGGCGCAAATGAAGCGCGCGGTAGCGGTGACGGCGGGCTTGGCTTCGCTCTTGGGCGTGGGTTTGCTGGTGGTCAGTTACCAGTTGCTGGGGTGGGTTGGGCTGGCTTCCTTTGTGGCTCTGGGTCTGGGCGCGGTGGCGGCAGCCATGGGTTACACCCTGGGCAAACGACCGCTGGGCTACGCCGGGCTGGGCGACTTCTTTGTGCTGCTCTTCTTTGGCTGGGTGGGCGTGGGGGGCTCGTTCGTTCTGATGACCGGCGAGGTGGGGTGGCAGTTGTTTGCCCCCGCTACCGGCATTGGCCTGCTGGCGGCAGGGGTGCTGAACATCAATAACCTGCGAGACCAGGAAGGCGACCGGCGGCACGGCAAGCGCACCCTGGCCGTGCGGCTGGGCGACCGGGGCACGAGGCAATACCACCTGCTTTTGATTGGGGCGGGCAGCTATTTCCTCATCACCACCCCGTTGCGGTGGGGCGCCGCGGGCCATTGGTTTGTGTGGGTGCCAGCGTTGCTGGTGATCGTGGCGCTGCGGCAGGCCATCGAGGTGGTGAGCACCGTGGAATTGCGCCGCCTGAACCCCAGCCTGGGCAAGCTGGCCATGCTTACGGCGGTGTGGGGCATTGCCCTGGGCGCGGCCATGGGGGCGGCGGCCTATGCGTAAGGTCATTCCCTACCAATTGCAGTTCTTGCGCCCGGCGGGGACATCCAAGGGCTATTTGCAAACCCGCGACATCTGCCTATTGGCGGAGCGGGCCGACTCAGGAGTTTGGAAGCTCGGCGAAGCCTCCCCTTTGGGCTGGTTGAGTCTGGAAACCCAAGCCGAAGCCACCGCCGATGCCGAGCGCTGGGCAGCGGGAGAGGCGTTTGCTTCCCTTTCCGTGCGGTGCGGGGCGGAGATGGTGGCGCAGGATGATGGATCGCAAGTGCTCTATCCCTCGGCCTTCACCGAAGGGCGGGAGGGCATCCCCATCAACGGCCTGGTGTGGATGGGGCCGCGCGACTACATCGAGACGCAGATTCGCTCCTTGCTGGATCGCGGGTTTGGGTGCATCAAGATGAAGGTCGGGGCGGCGGACTTTGAGGAGGAGCTTGAAGTCATTCGCCAGTTACGGGCCGCCTCTTCGACCGTCGAGATTCGGGTGGATGCCAATGGCGCCTTTGCCCCGGCCGATGCCAGCGAAAAGCTAGAAAGACTGGCCGAAGCTGGGGTCTACAGCATCGAGCAGCCGATTGCGCCCGGGCAAACCGAGGCCATGGCCGCGCTCAGTGCTGCCGGTTCGCTCCGCATTGCGCTGGACGAGGAACTGATTCCGGTGCAGAAGCCGGAGGCGATGGCGAACTTGCTGGACACCGTGCGCCCCGCGATGATTGTGCTGAAGCCTAGCCTCATCGGAGGCTTTGCCCAGGCGGAGCGGTGGATTGCGTTGGCCGAAGCCCGGGGGATTGGATGGTGGGTGACCTCGGCGCTGGAGAGCAATATCGGGCTCAACGCCATTGCCCAGTGGGCGGCATCGCGGAACCCCGCCAGCACCCAGGGTCTCGGCACGGGTTCGCTCTACGCCAACAACTTCGCCAGCCCCTTGGAACTGCGCGGAGATGCCCTTTGGTTTGACCCCGAACGGCCCTGGGATGTGAGCGCATTGAGGCTGTGATGCACGATTGGGTGATGTGGCCCGTGAGCTTGGCGGGGCGGGATTACGCATCCCTGGCTGAATTTCGCGCCGATCCCCCCGCATGGCCGGAACCTCACTTGGAATTGCTCTACGATCTGCTCTCGGATTCGCCCACATTCGAGGTGAAGACGAGTGGCTCCACAGGCCCCCCGAAGCCGCTCATTGTGCCCAAAGCGGCGGCGGCGCTGTCGGCCCGGGCGACCATCAAGCACTTGGGCGTGACTCCCGGCTCCAGGCTCCTGCTGGCGCTGGACCCGCAACCCATTGGCGGCCGCATGGTAATGGTGCGGGCCTTGGCCACAGGGATGGACCTTGAAGCGTGCCGAGCGCAGGCCTTCCCCGAGCCTCCGCCGGGGAATTACGCCTTGACCTCGCTCGTGCCGCGCCAGGTGCAGGCCCTGCTTGAGGAATCGCCCGAAACTCTGCGGAGAATGGGGCAAATCTTGGTGGGAGGAGCCCCGGTGGACGATGCCTTGGCCCAAAGGCTGCAGGGATGGCCCAACCCGGTTTGGCACACGTTCGGCATGACGGAGACGCTTTCGCACGTGGCGCTGCGGCGCTTGGATCTCGGCGACATTGAGTTCAACGCGCTCCCCGGTTGCCGATTTTTGCAGGATGCGGAAGGTTGCCTCGTGATCGAAGCCCCATGGGTGGAGGGGCCCGTCGTCACGCGCGATATGGTGCGTCTTGAGAGCGAAACAAGATTCACTTGGCGGGGCCGGGCTGACCTGGCTATCAATTCCGGGGGCCTCAAAATCCTGCCTGAGCCATTGGAAGCCGAGATTCGCGCCCGGCTCGGCGAACACCCCCTGGCCATCACTTCCGTGCCGGATGCCACCTGGGGTGAGGCGGTGGTACTGGTTTCGGAAGCCCCGCTGGATATCTCAAACCTAACTCTCAACGACCCACGCCACCGGCCTCAATATCACTTGGTCCACCCCCTTCCCCTCACCGAGGCCGGCAAGCTCGACCGGGTGGCTCTGTTAACCTTGGTGCGTACCCACCCCAAACTCTCCCGCGCAAGCTACGATTGAGGCATGAGTTTGAACCTAGACGCCCTGATGGAAGTCATCCGTCTCCGGCGCAGCATGGGCCTTAGCCGCCTCAGCGACCGACCCGTACCGCGCGCGTGCATCGAGGTCATGTTGGAAGCCGCCAACTGGGCACCCAGCCACCGTGATACCGAGCCGTGGCGCTTCCAAGTCTTTATGGGCGACGGGCGGGCGGTGCTGGCCGAGCACTTTGCCGCCGCTCACCTCGCCGATCACCCGGACCAAGACCCCGAATCGGCCCACAAGCGCGCCTGGGCCGCCCCGGTGTGGATTGCCATTGGCCTGATGCCGGGGTTTAACGAGGAGGGTGAGCGGGCTGTGCCGCGTGACGAAGAGGTGATGGCGGTTTCGGGGGCCGTGCTTAATCTGCACCTGACCGCGCGAGCGCAAGGTTTGGCCGGGATGTGGCACAGCAAGGGCCTCTCGGTTCACCCCGTGGTTCGTGAGCGGCTGGGTTGGAATGACCCGGCGGAACTCCTTGGCTTTTTTATGCTCGGCTGGCCGGAGAGCGAATGGCTGGAAGGCGAACGAGGCGACTGGCAGGACAAAGTGGCCTGGATTACGGTACCAAACTGACCCAGGTCGAGTGAATGACTGCGAACTTTGTCGGGAGAACTTTGAACTTGGAAAAGTATGCTCGTGCGATGCGGTAGTTTATTGCATGCATGGCCTTGGGAGCGGTAGCTGTATCGCACGCCCAGGCGATTTCGATTACAAATCATAGTTTTGAGGACCCCACGCTGGGTAGCGGGAGCTTCTTCTACTCACCAACCCAGATGCCTGGTTGGAGTTCGACAGCCACGGGTGGCGCAGACCGAGGAAACTGGAACACCGCGGCTGTGGGAAAGGACGGTAACAATATCGCCTTTGCGTACCGGGACAACGCCTTTGCGCAGCAACTGAGCGACGTTTTTGTGGCGAACCGCACGTACACCCTGGACTACCTACAGGGTCGCACGGGTGGCGCGACGCGCGGCACGGCCGAACTGTGGGCCGGCGGCACCCTGACCAACGGGGTGGTGACGAGCGGCACACTGCTGGCCTCCAACACCGTGCAAATGAACAGCGGCACCATGGATCCGTTTAGCTTGGTTTACTCCACACCGGGTTCGGGTTCGATGATCGGT
>CAZVHE010000006.1:0-8982 GCA_964627705.1 uncultured Chthonomonas sp. | reverse complement strand
CGCCGTGCCTGAGCCGATGACGATGGTGGCCATGGGGGCTGGCTTGCTGGCGCTGGCCCGCCGCCGCCGCGCTCGCGCCTAAGTTCGCCTGTTGGAATGAATATCGCCTCCGTGGGATCATCTCCCCGGGGGCGATTCTATTGTAATAGCCCTAAGCACATAGGCATGATCTAAACTCATTCGCCTTCCATCTCTTTAACTAGATCCACATTGGCCTGCTGAACAGAAGTGAATGTGCTTTGAACGGCGTCAATGTCAGTGACCGATGGTCGATACCAGGTCTTATTGCCAAAATATCTGCGCAAGCTGGCGTCTTTGAAAGCATAGCCCTTTCGAGCGTAGATTCCATTTCGAATTAACCTAAGTTCACTCGCTGAGAATTTACCAAGCTCTGCCCTTGAAACTCTGATCCCCATCATCCTCTCAATAGTTGCATCGATTGAGCTCTGATTGGTACCACCCGTCCGAGTTTTTCCGGATTGAGTGCCTACTTCCGAAGGCTCAGGATTCACCTCACTTCCAACCTCTTTTAGAGCTGCGTCATATGTTCGGAAATCACTTACCCACAGTCTCCGATGCTCGCGAGCTGTATGAGCCTTGTTGTCGTAAACATAAGAAATCCAAAGCGCTCCACGCTCGAGCTCTTTATAACCGACGGTCTTCGAGTAGTTCTCGTAGTCAGTATATGGAACGCTAACCGAATCATATCCTCCATATCCCTCGTTGAGGTACGGATTGAACCTTATCTCGGTACGATACTTGGTTACTGGCCTTACTCCGGACTCAGATCGAGTCTTATCTACGTAATCGAATCGAGCAACACCCAATCTAAATTCTCCGCGCTCGGCATCCCAAACAGCAAGATGGCCTGCTGGCATCTCAGTCAATAGCAAGCCGTTGTCAGAATTGGTCAACTTTAGTGGCTTAAACTCATCTCCCTTTAGGGCATGCGCTTTAACAACAAATCTCTTCTTCTCGCCACTATATCCACTCAAGACGAGGAACCTATTCTTTTCGTCGCCAGTGAAGTGAATTCTCACCGCAGCTGGATCAAATCCGCCAGCCTTGGCCGCATTGAACAGAAGCAACTTGTCTGCCGAAGGTAGATACCTAATATTCCAGAAGCTGTCCGGCAACAACTTTGATTGATCCGATGGCAGATCGCTTCCGCGTGCAGGACGAAATGGGCCATGAGCATTGCAGAACTCAACGACTAGTTCTTCAAGACCGAGATAGGCAAGGATCATATTGCCGTCATCTCGCAAGAATGAGTCAGGGTTTTTTATCTCCTTCTCGAGATGTTTTCGAACAGACTCGCCAGCATGAATCGCAAGAGCCAACACATCGGGATCACGTAGGCTACGTTCGACAAGATAGGCTCCCGCTTTATCATTCCCGTTCTTGGCCAGCATTGCGGCAGCTATATCTTTGGAACGAAGGTCAGCCTCATTATCGGAATTGGTCTTAAGGTCAAAAATAACTGCAGCTGCGACCTGCTCGGACTTCTTGAAGTCATCCCAATCTCTAAAGGGAATCCGTTCATTTCTAAAGAATTCCTTCAATGCGTCACGATGCCGCTTTGCTTCTGCTGCAATTTCTGATCGATGAGCTGGGTCCTTAAACTGCTTAACGACATTCTCTGATCTCAGAATAGCCTGTTGGTCAAGGAATTCATTTAGAATCTTGAGGTCAGACTGATCATCTTCAAGGTCTCCTTCTGAAGCCTGATTTTCTAGGACCTGACGGCGAATTGAGTAATACAATAGACCTTTAGCAGTGTGGTTTGAAGGCTGATCTTGCAGGCACAGCCTCAACGCACTCTCCGCATCTTCAAAATTCCCTGCAATTATGTGTCGTTTGGCAGCTGTTAGGTGTTCATTTTCCTTGAGAAAATGGTTGTATGCAATCCAGCCACCATAAGCGCCGGCAAGTGCAATAAAGCAGACCAGGGCTGTTTTGCCAATCTTTCCACCGCGCTTCGACTGGCTCGGGGCCATCACAGACGAATCAGGGAGAAGTGAGTCCATCGTTTCGGCAAGTATGTACCAATGTCAGGACGTCAAGTCAAGTCTTCGATCCTTTCTGGATATCTATATCCAACGAAGTCGGATGTGGCTGATTGGTGCGAGTGAATTTGACCCAGATGATTGCGCGGATGAACGGAAGATGGGATCAAAGCTCCCCCGGGGGCGATTTTCGTTGATGGCGGGGTAAAACTCGGGCCACGGCACGAAATGGGGGTGCCGCCTGACCTGCGGAAAGGGTTGAACCCACCCCACTACAAATCAAAACCAGAACATCGGAGTCGCGGTGCCCCGGCTCGCAGCAGGTCCGGGCGGAACGCACCGGGAACTTACGATGAAATCACTGCCCCAACATCCCCACTGGGATCACCTCCGCCAGCAAGCCAAAGAGCTTCTGCGCGACCTCCGCGCCGCCCATCCCGAGGCCATGCAGCGCCTGCAGGCCACGGCCCCGCAACTGGCAGGGGCACCCCGCATTGCGCTGCACGATGCCCAGCACATCGTGGCGCGGGAATACGGCTTTGCCACCTGGACCGAATTGAAATCGGAAGTGGCCGCCCGCATGGTGGCGCGCGCCGACCTCGAATGGCAGCGACTAGCCTTTGCCGGGTGGGCCATCGGACGGGGGTTCAACCGCGCCCGGCCGAATGACGCCGCTCTGCTATGGGCGCGGGCGCGAGAATCTCTGCGCCAGGACCCGTGGTTGGCCTGTGCGGCGGGTGACCTAGCAGCGGTGCAAGCCAAGCTGGCCGAACCCGGCTGGGTGAATGCGCCCGGGGGGCCACTGAACGCGCCGCCCCTGGTGATGGCCACGCACTCGGCGCTGCTGCGCCACCCGAACCACGAAGCCGGCATCCGGGCAGTGGTCGAATCCCTGCTGGCCGCCGGGGCCGATGTGAACGGGAGCTATGTGGATGGCGAGTTTCCGGACAGTCCGCTAACGGCGCTTTATGGGGCGGCGGGGCGTGTGGGGGATGCCGAGATCACCCGGCGGTTGCTGACGGCGGGGGCCAACCCCAACGATGGCGAATCGCTTTATCACTCCTGCGAGCCAGCGAGCAACGAGACGATGCGGTTGCTGCTGGAGGCTGGGGCGGACCCGCGCACGCCCAACGTGCTGCACCACCAGCTGGACCACGACGACCTGGAGGGGTTGCAGATGCTGTTGGCAGCGGGGGCGGACCCCAATGCCCGGCTGATGCCCCACGACGGTCCGCCGGCGCTGATGTGGGCGCTGCTGCGGGGGCGGGATGCCTCGCACTTTGCGGCCTTGCTGGAGGCAGGGGCGAACCCCGAGGGGCTGGATATGCCCTGGCAGGCGGCGCGGCGCGGGCGGGTGGACCTGGAGCCGCTCTTCCCTCTCGCGGGGCTCTCGGAGTATCAGCGGGCGGTGGTGGATGTGCTGCTTGGGCGATCCACGGTGGCTCCGCCGGATTTGCAGATGGAGGAGGCGCAGTTGCTACCCGAGGCGGCGGGCAATGGCCACTTTGAACTGGTGCGGCGCATGGTGGAAGCCGGCTGGCCGGTGGACGTGAAGGGCGCGGAGTGGGGTTCCTCGGCGCTGAACCAGGCGATTTTCCACGGCCGGGCGGACATGGTCGAGTACCTGCTGGCGCACGGGGCGGACTGGCGCGTGATGCACGGCTACGGGGACAACGCGGTGGGGACGCTGAGCTTTGCCTCGCGGAACGACACCGTGCCCGGGGGCGACTACGCGCGGTGTGCGGAGTTGCTGATTGCGGCGGGCATGCCAACGACCTTTGAAATGGAGTACACCTTCAGCGACGAAGTGACGATGGTGCTGGAGAGTCACCGGAGGTAGGGGCGCTAGAGTGCAAGTCCAATCTCTCACCTGCTTACGGGCGAGGGATTGGATTCCTACTTCTTTTTCCCTTGTTCAACTCGGAATCTGGCGCTACAGTGATTGACGGCCCTCCGCAACTCTCGAAGCAGTCGCTCGGCTTCGGCTTCGTCGTATTCGTATCGTCCTCGGTCGCTAAGGTTCCCTACGAGACGGATGGCTTCGATGGCCCTTCTCAGTCTCGGTTCGGACAATCGGCGAAAGTTCTCGCGCTTGGCTGCCACGCGGTTATTCTATCATATTACGACACCCTGAACCAGTAGCCTCATTCTGCCGAGTATCATGTCAATATGAACTTGACTGACGTTCCGATCGGCAGGGACCACCTCTTCACCGCCGAGGAGTTGGTGCGTGTCGCCGAGTTGGCCTTGCAGTCTCAGAGGCTTCCCGACAATCTATCCGTCCGGACCCTCCGCTACTACATTAGCCAGGGTCTTCTCCCCAAGCCGATTGGACCGACTCGAAACGCCCGCTACGACCAAGATCATCTGCGACGGCTGTTGGCGATTCGGGTGATGCAAAGCCAGGGTAAGTCTCTTGAGCAGATAAAACTTGAACTAGAACAAGGTGCTGACCTGAACCAGATGGCCATTGAGGCGGTGGTGGAGCAGTATCGTACGAGCGGACTTCTTGGCAAACCGGCGGCGAGAGCCAACGAGAAGTCCGCGGGCGATTGTTTCCAGGAACAGGATGAGCAAGTCTCCCATCCGTCTCAAAGTTCAAGTCGGCCGAGGACCCGGTCCCATTCCCTCCGTCTCCCTGATGGGACGGAACTCATCATCCCCGCCGCCAGTTTCAATCGCCGGGGGATCCAGCAAATTCTCGCTGAGTTAGAAGCACTCCTGGCCGCATGGGACTAAAGCCCCTTCCTTGGCCAGTGCACTCCGTCACTGTCGTATAGTGTCAATATGGAACACCGAGATGTGACCATCGACTTCCGCATGGCCCTCATGCATGATCTCAACCACAAAGCAAAGAGGGTGCGCCACAAAGAACTGGAATTGCAGTTTCTTCCGAATGAGAACTGGTTATCTCGCTACATTGACTACGCGATCCTTCACGAGTTCTCCACCAATCCGAACGGACCTTCGAAGGCACGGCACTTCCGCCAAGGGCTGAAGCTGTCGCTGGCCTGGGCGACGCAAGGCAAGGCGTCACTCAATGACCTCACCGAACCTCTTGACCGGACGGCATCCTTGGTCATCTTGGATTGCCTGGCTGACTTGGATGATCGTGGCGCATGCGGTAAGTGGCAAAGTGCGATTGAACTCATCCTCTCCGATTTTCTGGACGCCGATTTGATCGACGCGCGAATAAAGTCGCTTATTCACGGCACATTTGCAGGGGCAGTTCTGCAAGCCCTGGAAGTGACTCGGAATCAGCACGCTGATGCAAGCAATGAGGAGGTGGTGCGATGAGGAAAGACGAAAAGGCGATGGACTCCCAGGCCTGCGACTCGAACCTCACGGATGCACACGATCAAAAGGAAGGGCGGAAGATGGCACAAGAGCCTATGCAGACAGAGAAGCCGAACTCAACCAAATCATCGCTGGTAGTAACCCCTCTCAACGGGTGGAAGGGCGAGCCAAATCCCGGGCTCGGGTGGGCGGGGGGAATCTTTCTTCGGAAAGACTTGCCCGAGCCGCCCAAGAAAACGAAATCTAGCCGCCAAGAAGATGAAGACTTGGACGATGAGTTGCTTGAAGATGATGACCTGGAGGACTGCTCCGATGACGGGAGAGAATTGGAGGATAAGTGGCTCGAAAGCAATGGTGACGAGGCTAAAGCCAGGCTAGGCAAAGGCGGAGACGAGCTTAGTGACGAACTGCAGGAGGATGAAGATCTATATCAGGATTTCTCGGATCACATTGAATTCGATGCTGTGGTAACAAGGGCAATTGACTGCCTATCGAGAGGGAGTAAACCTTGCCCATCTTCATCTCATCCCGAAGTCAATATGACACCCGTATCCAGTGAGGGAGATATCATTACGCGTAAGATAACAGGATGGTCAGAAACAGTAGATACACCATGGAAATTCCACAGTGGAGAGATAATTAAGCTGTTCCCAGAATTGGAAGAGGAAGCGCGTGCCGAGGCGGAGGAAATTACTAGGCAGCTCGTGAACATCTGCATTGGTGATCCATCAAAGCCTCCCAATTTGCTTATTTCATTCGCGCTCGACGATCCTTCCTTCGAACCACGAAGGTCAATGTTTCACAAGAATGGTGAGTCAATCCTACAAATGAACGCAGATTTTGCATTGCGTCAGCTTTTCCGAAACCTGCGGGCATACTTAAAGAAGCGAAAGCGAGCTCGATCGAAGCCAAGAGCAAAAGCGCAACCCTGATAGGCGCGGGCATCTACTCCTCGTCGTTGATCCACATGCGCACGCCGCCGTAGATGGCCAGGAGCCCAAGGGCAATGAGGGAACCGCTGGACCATTCGGGGTGGGCGAAGAGTACTGCGCCCGGACGAGAATTGATGCGGTGGTCGGCAGTCACAAAGTTGTCCACGCCTTCCCAGATGGCGAAACCCGCGAAGAAGATCATGAAGAACCCCAAGAGCTTTCCGTTCACCATCCGTTCTGCCCACAAGAGGCTACGCACAAGACCAAGCGGGGTTGCAGAGGGTGATCAGGCACCTTCAACTCCTGCCAACTCGCCGCCTAACACCCTCGTAGACCCTCACAACCCCATGCCCCGCTGCCTCCCCTTCCCCCTCCTCGCCCTAGCCACCGCAGCCCTGGCCCAAGCCGACGACACCCGCTGGATGCTGGACCTGGAAACCGGCCTCACCTCCACCCGCTACAATTACGCGCGGGTGCCCAAGGCCACCGGAACCCAGATCAACGTGGCCGGGCTGATCGGCCGGGGATGGCAAGGCTACGGGCGCGTGGCCCTGGGCTACACCGACGACCACGACGGCACCTGGAAGCTGCTGTACGCCCCCTTCCGGCAGAGCGGCGAGGGCACCCTGCCCGGTGCCACCCAGTTTGGCGGGCAGTCCTTTGCGGCGGGGGCCGTCTCGGCGGGTTACAAATTCGATAGCTACCGGCTGACCTACCGCAAGCCGTGGCGCGGCGGGTGGTCGGTGGGCGGCACGCTCAAGGTGCGCGATGCGGAGATTCGGCTGGCGCAAGGGGGCACCGTGCACGCCGAGCGGAACACCGGCTTTGTGCCGCTGCTGCACATCTATGGCCAGGGGCCGCTGGGGGCGGGCTGGAACTACGAAGTGGAAATGGACGGCCTGGCGGGCGGTCCGGGCCGGGCGATTGACCTGAGTCTGCGCGCCAAGCGCCCCCTGGGGAACATGACAGAGGGCTTTGTGGGGTTCCAGGTGCTGGAGGGCGGCGCGGATGTGCCGCGCGTGCGCAACTTTGCCTGGGTGAGCTACGTTTCGGCCGGGGTGACGATTCGATTTTGAGCTACGATCCCCCGGTCAAAACGATGCCGAGGGTTTCCAAACCCACCAAGGCAAGCGTCCACCAGCTGGCATAGCGAGTTTCCTTCTTGAATCTTGCTGCTGAAATGGGCATCCTTGTGAAGACGCAGGTTGCCAGAACTACAAGCGCCGAGACCGACAAAGCAAAAGCTCCGGGGATCGCAATCGTCAGGATAAAGCTGGAGGGAAACGCCCAATACGGAATCGCGCAGGCCAGCGTCCATAAGTAGACGTGCCGTGCAATGAGATGGGCGTGCCTAAGCCTGGAAGCCTGTCCTTCTGTTTCCATTACACTCAATACAAGGGCCGAAATGAATCCGAGTCCGACGGTGATCGCCCACGCTTGTATCAACACGGGTGGAACCATGTATCCGGTTGGCCCATCGGCAAAGGCTGCCAGGACCGCACCGTACCATGACCCAAAGAACGGCGAAAAGCCCGATTGACTCCGAAAGAAAACCAGCAAAGCCGCGAGGCAGAGTGGAACGGCGTTGACTCCGAGCTTCACAAAAGACGGTGCACGGTCGGAAATCATTTCATCAACCAGATTCACAAGAAGCCAATAGGTTGGACTTCTAAGTCCGCCTTTTCGACATTGTACTTTGTGTCCAGCTTCGCATGGACGATCCAGCGAGAACCTAAACCTAGGATTCCAATATTCGGCTTGAGAACAATTGAGGCATCGTAGCCCTCGACATCCAATACTCTTGTCCCAATGACTTTCCAATTCTTATCATATATGGTTTCTTCCTTGTCGACTTCCTTGATCTGGGTAGTACACTCGACTCCGTCATCCCGAATCTCGTTGACCAGCCAATCAAAGGACTTCCCGTGCCTTTCCGCATGGAGTGTGTGAATACGGAGGACGCTTTGATCTGAGCTACTATTGACCATGTAATCGTACAAGGCAAAGTAGAAGAACAGTACGCCTAGCAAGAAGCCAAGCACCATGCCAAGGATCAAGATGGGGCCCTGGTCTCCCCTATTCCTCTTCACCTGGACGGGCTTCATCATCGCCTTCATACGCCAGCGGCACCTGGGCGGTTGCTCACCAACCTGAAATGGTTACCACCGAGATAGAAGGCGGCGCGGATGTGCCGCGCGTGCGGAACTTTGCCTGGGTGAGCTACGTGTCGGCCGGGGTGACGATTCGATTTTGAGCTACGATCCCCCGGTCAAAACGATGCCGAGGGTTTCCAAGCCTACCAAGGCAAGCGTCTACCAACTGGAATAGCGAGTTTCCTTCCTGAATGTTGCCGCTGACATAAGTGGCCTTTTGACGCCGTGCTTGGTGACGCTTGGTGGCTTGTTCTTAGCGCGAGGGGTGGCCTTGGCCATCAGCCGGGAATCGGTGCAGATTGATGACCCGCTGGTGGCGACGCTGGCGAGCGAAGGCATCAAGTTCGCCAAGGGGGTGACCCTGACCTGGAACGGGATTGCGTTCTTGCTTTTTGTGGGGCTAGGGATGGTGCTTGCGCGGCAGACGCGGTTCGGGCGGACGGTTTACGCCATCGGTGGAAACCCGAACTCAGTGGGGGCCATGGGCTTGCCGGTCATGGCGACCCTGGTGAAGGTTTATGCCTTCAGCGGGCTGTGTGCGGGGCTGGGGGGCGTGATGTTTGCCACCTATACGGCCTCGGGGAATGCCCTTTC
>CAZVHE010000005.1:0-37480 GCA_964627705.1 uncultured Chthonomonas sp. | reverse complement strand
CCTTGGCTGGGGCGTCATCATCCACGTCGAGCCGGTGTTTGATGAATGGCGCTGGGACGTGCGCAGCGGCGAGAAGCTCCAATGCCGTTGGCAGTACGCCGACACGCGCGCCCAGGCCATTGCAGCCGCTCACCACTGGGCAACCAACATCGTGCGCGATTTGGCCGCTAGCTTGGGCTACAGGCTGGTCAAGGAGAACCCCAATGGCTGACCTTGCACGCGACATCATGGCGTTGATTCAAGAGCACGGCAATACGAACCAAACGCTAATCCTCAAGCACCTGCGGCAACTGGCCGACCAAGCCGATGCCCCGCGCGTGCTCGGTAGCTCGCTCGACAGGACGTTGCCTATCTTGCGCGTACCCATCGCGGACCGTATGGGCGCTTCTGGGCTTGTTGAGGACGGCGCCGACGTTGAGCCGAACATGCGCGTGGCCACTTACAAGCTGGTCAAGGAGGGCGACGCGTGAAGCTGACCCCGCAACAGGTCGAGATGCTCAAGCGACTGGCCTACAGCCCAATGAACGAAGCGGACATGAGTCCGCCAGACAAGCGCATGGTCACGCGGCTGTGGAATCTGCCCGGCATGCTGGCTGGCTGCTACCAGCGCGACGGCGTGTGGAGAGCAGAAATTACCCCCGCCGGTATCGCCGCACTAGAAAAGGAGCCCAAGCCGTGAAACTGACACCTCGACAGGTCGAAATCTTGAGGATGTTGCGCCAGCCGCCCACAACGTACGAACTGTCCCACCTGTCTCAGATGGGCCTCGTGGCTCACGAGTGGAACAGCGTGTACGCAGCCATCACCACCGCCGGTCGCGCTGCGCTGGCGGAGATCGACAAGGCCAAGGCCGACCGGGACCTTGCGCTGGAAACGATGAAAGCGTGGACGGAGTTCAAGCAGGCAGACGACAAGGCCACCAAGGAGGGCCGGCAATGAAGAAGCTACTCGAAGCCGCGCACACATTGCGCAAGGCGTCTGATTTGATCGAAGAGTTTGTCGCGCAAGCCCCGACCATCCCTCAGTGGGAACCGGGCAACGCCACCAATCGGGCCGAGCACGACGCGCTGCACGGCGACATCGCCAAGACGTGGCCCGCCGTGACCATCCCCCCGATGACGGTGCGCGGGTTGCCGACGCCCCAGCCGAAGTTCAAGGTGGGGGACCGCGTGCGCTTCATCCCGCGCCCGGAGTGCCCGGCAGCCCCGACGTGCGCGGGCACCGTCGTCTCGGACGAGCGCCCGATGCCCTATTCTGGCCGACCTGTGGTTGACGTGAACTGGGACTCAGGCGCGACAGCCGACTATGAGGTCCGCCTTTTGGCGCTTGATGCAACGACGCCCCAGCCCGTCGAGCCCAAGGCCGTCGAGCCCCAGGCCGGGCAGGTGTGGGTGGAGCTTGATGACGACCAAGACTCTGCATTCGCGTATGTACTGACCCACTTGAATGGCCAGTGGCAGGCAATAAACCTAAACGGGTGCGGGTATTGGCGCGCGCCTTGGAAGTCTGCCAACAGAGCCGTGTGCGGCCTCACCTACGCCGCCCCCTCGGTGGCCGAGTACTACCAGCGCGAACTGCGCGGTGAACTGTCGGCCATGAAGTACGATTGCGAGGAAGCACACCGCGAGAACGAGCGCTTGGCCAAGCGGGTCGCGGAGTTGGAGGAGGAACGCGAAAGCAAGCCCAGCCACAAGACGGCTCTGCGGTGCCTGCGTAGCGCGCTCAACCCGACCGAGCCCGCCATCTTGAGCGAGTCCCAAGCCGCGCTCTCGCACGAGATGGGAAAGCTGATTGGGCCCGCCCTCGCCAAGGCCCGCGAGGAGGGCGCGCAGGCCGCGCGCCTCAACGTCGAGTGCGCCAAGGGGGTGAAGCCGTGAAGCGAGTCGTCTTTTTTCTGTGCGGGTTGGCGTTGATCGGTTGCTGTGCCACGTGCCTCGTGTTCTTGGCCCCGTATATGTTCATACCCCGAATGAGACTAACGATAGCTGACGAGATGCTGTTGTCGGCTATCGGCGCGGCTGGTTTTGTGTCCGCCATCGGTGCGGTTTGGTTGTTCAACGAGTCCAGCAAGGGAGATAAACCATGACCGACCCCACGACCATGCCGACGCCATCATCGCCGCCGACAAGGAGCGCCGCCATGACGACAAGGGATGAGGAGTTGGATGAGCGCATCCGTCAATACACCGCGCTTCGCTCTGCCTTTCTGGTTTATTGCGATGCGACCGTTGATAAAACTGTTGATGCGCACAAGCGCAGGATTGATGACGCATTGGCCGCCATCCACGCCCACGTCGAGGCCCGCGTTTTGGCGGCGTACAATGAAGGCGTGGCGTCCGGCCGCGCGTCGCAGGTGCTTCGCGTCGAGATGCCCAAGCCCGAGCCGCCGCAGTTCATCGTGACGCGCGATGGCACCGGCCCCATGAACGACAACTTCTACCCCAAGCCGGTTGTCGGCGGGACAGGAGACATGAAATGACTGACCAAGACCGCACCGAGTTGGGAGCCATTCGCGCGGAGGTGTTCGCCCTGCGCCGGGACGTGGACACACTGAAGACCGATTCGCTCTTGAAAGAGCTTGAGACCATGACGCCTGAGCAGATTCAGGCTGATCTTGAGTCGGCAACGCCTGTCCCGCTAACCACGGGCGAAATCGAATCCATTGTGGCCTACGCGACCGCGCCCGCCACCGAGCCCCAGGCGTGGGAGCCGACGGAAGAGCAAACCATGAGGTATATGAGGGCCATCCCATCGCGCCGCACCACGCTGGGCGAGGACTTGCAATCCGCCCACCGCGCCGTCACCAACCAGCGCGACTACTACAAAAGCCACTTCGACGACCTGTGCCGCCTCGTCTGCAAACTGTGCGAGATGCTGGGCGACGACCGGCACAAGAACCCGTGCGACGTGTGGCGACTAGCCGAGTTGATCGGGAAGCAAGGACGCGAAAGCGCCGCGTTCCAAGAACGCGCGGAGAAGGCCGAGGCTGACCGGGCGGCGCTGCTGGAGACGCTGCGTATCACTGTGGACTCTATAGAGCAGTTGAGCGACAGTCCACGGTCTCTTGCGGATAATCTGGCCATTGGCGTTGTGGAAATGCGCGCCACCATCGCCAAAGTGGAGGGCCGGCAATGAAGCCAGAAGACATCCCGATGAGCGAACTCAAGACGTTCGCGCTGGACTTCTCCGAAGAGGGCGACATCGATGGGGTGAAGCAAGCCATCGACGCCATCGAGCGCGCGGCGCTCAAGGCGGGTGTGGATCGCATGGCCGAAACCTGTCGCCTCATCAACGAAACACACGGCGCACAGTTCCATAACCGCTCGGACTTCCCGCGACTGATCGCACACGCACACGCGAAGGCGCTCGCCCAACTCGACAAGGAGGCGACCGATGGCAAAGCAACTGAGTGACGCAGAGTTTCTGCGGGACACCGCTCACAATCGGCTTATCGGCAACATGCCCTATGAAATCGCGAGGCGCGTTATCGACATCTCTTATCGCCTTGAGGCGTTGGACGCGCAGGAACCCAGCGAGGCGGAGTGCATCGTATGGGCCTTGAAAAACGAAGTGCTGCTGCACGGACTGAGCGATTGGGAATCGGGAGTTGAGTGGGTTTATCGCTTCCTGCGTAGCACCGAAGTCTTTCGGGTGAAGAAGTTTGACGGCCAACTTCCGATCCTGTCTCCCGCCGTGTTCGCCGACATTCGCCGCCGCATGAAGGAGACCCCCAATGACCCTCACACCTGAGCAGATCGCACGATACGAAGAGCGCGCCGCCAAGGGCGAGACGCCGGTGTTGCCGTGGGCGGATTGGCCCGGCAGTAGATGCTCTGAGGTTTCTGGAACCGCAGGGTTCCTGCGCATAGCGTGGGAAAGCGGGGAGTCAGACCGGCCACCGTTCACTGCGCGCATGGGTGTGCCTGATACCTCTGACGTTTTTCGCCGGGGCAAGTTCAGCACGCTCACGGCGGCCAAGCTGTTTCTCGACGACGCACTCCTGGCCTTCGCGCGCCCGCTGCTGGAGCGCCCGGTGGAGGGGCCGTGGGTTTGCGCTGAAATCGGGGGACGCGTGCTGGTTGGCCTGAAGCCAGACGACACCTGCATTTCTGCCCAGGTCGCTTGGGACTACGCTCTGAAGTTCGACCGCTGGTCCGAAGCCGAGGCCATCGCCCGCGTGCGCAACGAGGCGTGGCAGCGCCGGCAGAGGGAGAAGGGCAATGCCTGAACCCAACGACCCGCGCCTCGACGCGCTGCTGGATAAGTTGCTGGCCGAACAGGAAAAGCTGCGCATCGCCACTGTCTGGCAAGCCCACAGCCTTTGTGGGGCCGACGTGCTCGAAGGACCAAAGGCCCGCGTCGCCGCCGCGCGCGCTGCGATCCACGAACACTACCGGACCAAGGGAGACTTCGATGCCTGACAAGACCTTCATCGACGCCGTGATTGCGGGAGAAGCAAAGCCATGAGAGTCCTTGTAGCGTGTGAGTTCAGCGGCGTTGTCCGTGACGCCTTCGCGGCCCGTGGCCATGATGCCTGGTCTTGTGACCTGTTGCCGACTGAGAGGCCGGGTCTTCACTATCAGGGCGATGTTGCGCACATACTTGATGGTTGGGTTCCAGTGCAGTTTGCGGCTGAGTGCGACCCAGGTGAATGTAAGTGCCTTGGCCCTACTCAGGATGATGTGGAGTACCGAGAGATAAACAACACCCTGTTTGCTCGCCCCATCGACTCTCCGCATTGGGATCTGATCATAGCGCACCCACCATGCACCTATCTGACAGTTTCGGCTGAGTGGGCTTATGGAGATGGGCCATATCATCAGAATGTGAAGCCAGAGACACTGGTTGGTGAGGCGCGCAGGCAGGCCAGGAGAGACGCTGTGGCGTTCGTCCGCATGATTGCAGACGCCTCATGCCCACGCATTGCCATCGAGAACCCAATCGGAGCGCTGTCGAGCCAATGGCGCAAGCCCGACCAGATCATTCAGCCGTGGCAGTTTGGGCACGACGCCAGCAAGTCGACGTGTCTTTGGCTCAAAGGTTTGCCACACCTTGCCCCATCGGACGTTCTGCCGGGTGGCCGGGCGGCGCGAAGGGCGAACCAAACTAAGAACGGGCAAAACAGTCTATCGCCAAGCCCCAACCGTTGGATGCTCAGGTCTGTCACATACCAAGGCATTGCTGACGCTATGGCCGCCCAATGGGGCCAACCATGATCCACCACGTCCCGCCGTTCCCCGCCACCCCAGCGCCCGGCACGCGCTACCAGTGGGGCGACACGGTGGCCGTTGTGGTGGCGATTGAGCAAGGCCGCTGGACGTGGGTTGTGCACTTCACCGTAGACGGGAGGAAGGCACGGATGGACCGCAAGAGATTCTTGAAGGAGGTGGGAGCATGACCTACCCAATCGGCACGCGCGTGTGGTTGCGCATCTTGCAAGGGGCCAGCAGGAACGGCGAGGAGGTGTTGTGGCGCGCCGTGGTTACGTCGAAGCCCAATCGAATGGGATGGTTTGACACTGACCTGCTGCTGGATTTCGGGCCGTTTCGCTATGTGGCGGTCACGAAGGAAGTCGCCGCTGCCCTCATCCCCGGCCGGCCAGGCGACCTTGAGCGCACACGCCGGCGGCTGGAAAAGCTGAATGACGAAAGGGGAGACCAATGAAGTCGCATCACTGGTTGCTGGTCGGCGCACTGGCGCTAAACGTCGCCGGGTGCGTCACGTTCGTGCTGTCGACCGTCGAGGTGCTGCCGGCCTGGCTTGGCGCGTTTCTGACCTATCTGTTTTGGTATGGGTGCGGCGCGCTCGTCGACAAATGGCGGGAGCTGCGCTAGCCCTCATCCCGATACACCCACAGCGGGCGCCCGTCGACCACCACGCGGCGGGCCTCGATCTTGCCAGCTTCACGCAGCGCCTTGAGCGTCTGGCGCATGTTGCACGGGTTGCGCCCGAGCTTCTTGGCGATGTCGTCCGCTGTCACGTAGCCATCCGGGACTTTCGCGCGCTGCTCTTCAAGCTCGCGGAGGGCCCGCTGCCAGCTGAGCTGGATAGCACCACCTCGTGCGTCTTCTTGCGCTCGCTTGCCACCGGAATCAACTCGTCGTGCCATTGGATCGTCTTCCCCGCGTGAATGTCGGCCACAACAAAGCCGTAGTCGGTCAGGCCGGTGCAGCGCCGGCCGTACTTGCTCGGTCCCTCAAGACATGGCAGGATCATCGCGCACACGCCCGAGGTGGTCACGCGAACGAATCGGTGGACGTGGGAGCGCACAACGACATCGGCGCGAGCCTTGAGCCCGTCGGCCGCCCGGAGCACGTCCCACAAGGCATCGCGCAAGATCGGTGTGGCCAGCCCGTGTGGGATGATTGAGCCGCTGGCGTGGTGCTTGAGGTTGAACGTCACGCCGGCGATCCGCACGTCAAGCTCACCGTCGAGAGTGACCGCGTACCCGCGCGCCCGCAGGTCTTTCGCAACGTGCTCTTCCCAGTCCTCCACCGCGCCGGTGTGGTACGCCGTTCCGTAGGTAGCGAACACGCGCCGGCAACCGATGGCGTCGAGGATGTCGGCGGCCATTGCCGACTGGTCGGATCGGTCGACGTGCAGCAACTCCGAAGCGCCCGACTTGCGGCCGTCGCCGTCGATCAAGTCGCCGTTGGCAATCACCACGTCGAAGGGCTTGTATTGCTCGATGGTGCTGGCGAACCAATCCCAAGTGCGCTCGCGGAAATCGGCGCCACGGTGCGATGGCGACTGCCAGCCCGGCGGCGTTAGCCCGGTCAAGTGGCCGCAATGGGTGTCGCCCATCAGTAGCACGCGCGCGAGCCTAGCCATCGGTTTCGTCTCCCAAAGCTGGGGCCTCGGCAGGCCCGGGGTTGCGGGCGAAATCGCCCCGGCAATCGGTCAGGGCTTGGTGCAGCGCAGCGGAGAACCCGGCCACGAAGGACTCGTTGGCCGATAGCTCGGGGTAGCCAGCGCGGGTCAAGGCCGCGTGCGTCAACTCGTGGATATAGGTGGCGGCGATCATGGCCGGCTCGACCGGCTTGCCGTCGCGCTCGGTGCATAGGTAGATGGTTGATTCGCCGTCGACGTACCAGCCCCAGGCGTCGGACGGGCCAGCCATCGGGACCACGCGGATGCGCAGACCGTGAATGCGGAGCGACTTGGGAATCTTGATCCTCATGCCTACCTCGCCAGCGTACCGGATAGGGGCAACCGTCCCATGTCAAGGGCGCCGAAAAAATCGTGGGCGCCGTGTCGATTTCTGTTGCGCCGCACGCAACGGCTAAGCACTGTCACCTCACCAGCGCGACGAGACGCACCGCGCACTGCCAGACCGGAGACGCTCCAATGGCTGCCAACCAAACCCCCACCCCGTTCGAGGCCGCAGCGATGGCGACGCATGACGCAAACGAAGCCAGCAAGAAAGTGTTGGGTTTGGCCTATGCCGCATGGCAGCGGTTGATCCGCGCCAACGCCGAAGCAGAAGCCATCGAAAACGCCAGCAAGGTCTATTACGCGGCGCTGGAAGCCTCCGAAGTTTCCGCCAGTGCGCGCCTTGCCGCCTGTGCCGCCATCGCCCAGTATAATGGGGCATCGCTAGACCTGCACTAATTCAACACGCTACTCGGGGCCGCCCACGCGGCCCCAATCCCACACCCGGAGGCGCGCAATGGGCTGCGACATCTTCAATGACCTGATCGGGCACGTTTTCAACAGCGTGCGCAACGATGGCGACGAGCGCTTGAACCCGGACCCGGTGCCATTGCTGCTGGCCGCGTGCGAGTCGGCGCTAGAGCACATGCACAGCACGTTGCACCGCGAATCGCGCGACTTGTTGGAACGCGCCATCGCCAAGGCCAAGGGGGCCCCCAATGCTGACACCCGCTGACCTCGCAACCCGCCGGAACTACATCGGCGCATCGGAAGTCGCCGCGATCATGGGACTGTCGCCGTTCCGCCGGGATGGCACGCCCGAGACCGCCGCGACGGTTTTCTGGCGCAAGCGGCCCGACCTGCTGGGGGAACTGGCGCCGGAGGAATACAAGCCCACGAAACCCCAAGAGCGCGGCGACTACTTGGAATACGGATTGATGCGAAAGGCCCAAGACGACTTCCCCGAATACACGATTGACCACCAGCACGTCGCCATCGGCCCGTGTGGCATCCTTCGGGCGACACTGGACGGCTTGCTTGTCGGGACAAAGCAAGGGGTTGAAGCCAAGTCGCCGGGAAAGTTTGAGGATTGGGGCGACGCGGATAGCGACGAAATCCCGTTGCCCTATGTCTTGCAATGCCAAGCGCAGATGTATTGCGCAGGGCTCGACCTCGTGTGGGTCTATTGCCTAGTACCAAGCTGGCGCAGCAGCGAAATCCGCCGCTACCGGATCGACCGAGATGAGGACATCATCGGCGCCATCGTGACCCGGTGCCATGCGTTCTGGCGCGAGCACGTCGAGGCTGGCGTGCCCCCCGAAGGTGGCGAGACCGCGCCGTTGTACCTGCTCAAGCGGGTCTGCCGCATCACCGGCAAGCGGATCGACCTTGACGACGCGGGCCGAGCAGCGGTGGCGGAATGGGACGCCATCCGCGAGCAACGCCTGGCGGTCGAGAAGGCTGAGGAAACGGCCAAGGCGCGCGTCATGCAGGCGATGGGCGACGCGGAGTGGGCGCCGTGGGGCGATGGCAAGATCATCCGCGTCCAGTCGGTCAGCGCGCGCCGGATCGACACCGAAGAACTGCGCAAGCGGCACCCGGACGTTGCCGAGGAATGCACGCGGGTCACTACGTCGCCCAAGCTGGGCATCGTAAAAAGGCCGAAGGGACTTGGCTGATTTGTGTTGCCCCGGACGCAACAGCGACGGACGTTCGGCCACCCAACGAAAGGAGATGTTATGCGACACCAAGTCACGATTACCGAGGCTGAAATCGCGGAGTGGATTCGCGAGCAAATCGCGGCGCCGCTTCCCGCAGAAATGCGCATCGCCATTCAAGATAACCCCGGGCTTGTCGAGGTGTTCAGTATTGGCGGGGACTGGTGCGCGAACGTTGACATGAAGGCCGTAGCCAAGGCCGCCAACCCCTGACCCGCTCCCAAGGAGGGCCCGCACATGGAAGCACCGAAGACCGCCACACAACCCAGCCTGTTGGACCCGCAACCGCCCGTCGAGACGACCGCGCCCGCCGTGCCCGTGGTCAGCGTTCAGACCATCCCGGCTAGCGAGGCCATCGCCACCAAGAAGAATGATGCGGTGCTGATTGTCGACAGCGACCACCCGATGGCGGGCTACATCAACCCGTCCATGTTCGACCAGTTCCAGCGCGCGGCCAAGCTGATGAGCCAATCGGATTTGGTGCCCGCCCACTACCGCAACAAGCTGGCCGACGTGTTCATCGCCCTGCAATCCGCATACCGCATGCGCGTCGACCCGATGGCGTTCATGCAACGCAGCTACGTTGTGCAGGGCAAGCCTGGCATCGAGGCGACCCTTACCATCGCGCTGATCAACGCCAGCGGTCGATTCACCGGCCCGCTGCAATGGGAGTTGAGCGGGACGGGCAAGGACCGCAAGGCTGTGTGCTACGCGTACCTTCGCAGCAACGGGGAGCGCGTCGAAGCCGAATGTTCGATGGCCGTGGCGGAGGCCGAGGGCTGGACCAAGAAGGGCGGAAGCAAGTGGCTGACGATCCCCGACATGATGCTGCGCTACCGTTCGGCCACGTTCTTCGGGCGCCTGTACGCGCCGGACGTGACGATGGGATTCCGCACTGTTGACGAGTTGGAGGACATCGTGGACGCGGCGCCCGTGGAGGAAGCCCCTCGCCTGGGCAACGCCGGCACGAAGGCGGCGCTGGGGATTGCGCCTGCTGCTGAGGGCAAGTGAGCACCCACATTCCACTTGCGCCCAGCGCAACAACGGCAACGATGGCGGCGGAGGCCGACATGAACAGCAAATGGATCAACCCGAAAGCCCTAGCCCAGCGAGTTGCCGAGTGCGACGCCAGCCTGCGTGAACTGGCGGACCTGGCCGGCGTGGAGCCGAGCACCATATCGCGCATCCAAGCCGGCAAGTTCGAGAACCCCAAGCAGGAGACGCTGCGCAAGGTCGACAAGGCGGTGAAGACGTGGAACCGCAAGCGCCGCGCGAAGGCGCTAGAAAGAGCGATGGCATGAACCGCGACCAACTACTATCACTCCACGCCGGCCTGACCACCCTCTCCCAATGAAAGGATCACCCGTGACACGCTTCGCCATCTCCCCGCTGCTCCTGGCCGGCGCGCTGGCCCTCGGATGCGGCACCCCCAAGGCTGCCATCCAAGAACGCACGCGCCTCGCCACTCTCGCCGAAGTGCAAGCCCAAGCCAGCGCCGCCGAGGTTGACGCCCTCGTGCGCTACGTTGTCGACGACAAGCGCAAGGAAGTTGAAGCCGCCAAGATGGCCGAATACAATAAGGCCATGAACACGGTCACCACCCCCGAAGCCGGCGCGACGCTTGGCTACAACCTCGCACTCGACATGGCCGCCATCCAAGCCAGCGCCGAAGCCGAGGCCCGCCGCCTTGGCGGAATCTCGTCCAAGATGCGCGTGGTCGGTTCGGCCGTCCAGACGCTCAACCAGATGGCCGACGACGAGAACAAGCTGGCCGAATACACGGCCAACCTGCTGTGGGACGAGGCGCTTCCCGCATCCATCTCTATGATGGAAGAAGTCAAGGCCCAAGCCGATGAGGATGAAGCCGAGCGCCTGGCCAAGCTGGCCGAGGATGCCGCCAAGGCGGAAGCCGACGCCGAAGCCGAGGAAGAGCACGCGCAAGAGGAACACGAGTCTGAACCGACGCCGGCCCCTACGCCGACGCCCACGCCGACCACGCCCACCGGGAGCTAACCGCCAATGCGCATCAACACACGCCGTATGTCCAGCCGCCTGACCGAACTCCAAGGCAAGCCGGCTCTGACCGAATCCGAGGCAGGCGAACTGTCCGCCATCATCGGCACGGTCGCCGATGCCCTGAATGAAGACGAGGCCCCGGTCGACCTGACGCTGCCCGGCCCGACGGATGTCTCAATCCCCGTCGACGTGGCCGAACCGGTGTTGACGTTCAAGACCGTCGGAGAAATCCACGAGTCCCATCGCTCCATCCTGAACGCCACCCGAGAGACGCGTCGCACGATCATGCGGACCACGATCGCCGGCCTTGCTGCCATCGGGACTGGGCCGCTGGCTGGCGCAATGGGGCCTGCCGCTGCCGCGACGACGCTGACGATCCTCAAGACGATCCAGGCCGCCCGCCCGACGAGCGGCTGACCAATCTCTCCCGACCAAGCCTGTCAATGCGACGTAAGTGCTATATGGTTTCGGGAGTTGCCGAGCAGCGTTACGCGGGCCGAATGCTCGGGATGGCCGCACAAACGCGTAACGCACCTACGGGGCCGGTAGCTCAGTTGGCTAGAGCATAGCGACGGCTAGGTCGCGGGTTCGAGTCCCGCCCGGCCCCACTCCACTCACGAGGAACCCATGACCGACAGCAGACACCCCAACTCGACGCCTCCGCAATCGTCCCCGCAGGATGAGAACTACGGCGTGATGACGTGCGCCGTGAAGTTTCCGGCCAAGGCATTCGGCCAAGGCGGTTTCCGCGCCGTGGTCGAGGCGCAGGGCGAACGCTACAAGGAATCGTTCCCGGTGAAGTCTTGGGCTTGGCCCGGCGACGCTGGCCCGATGGAGAAGGCTGGCGCCCGCCTGCGCATGACCTACCGCATCCGCAACGGCAAGACGGACCGGGTGGACACTCAGGGCAAGCCCATCTATGAGACCTACCTCGAACCCATCTCAATCGAACCGCTGGACGAACCGGCCGCTCCCGCCAAGACCGTGGCACAAGTGGCGCGAGTGGCACAAGATCAGGCCAAACCCGACGACGACCTGCCATTCTGAACCACCGCGAAAGGACCGACCAATGCCGAAAGGCGTACGCCAAGCATCTAGCGAAGATGCGAGCCAAGTAACCCATGCCCAAGCGAAAGCCGTTGAAACTCAATGCCGAAACCACGAAACGCCAACGGCTCCACGCGCTCAACAAAGGCCGCGTCGTCAAGGCCATCTGCCAAGCCATCCGAAAGCCCGCGCCCAAAGGCTGACGGCGGCGTTGTCGTGGCCTTCCTTGAATGGGTGTATTGGCGTCGGCACCTTGGCGAACCGCCGCCAGACCTTTCTCCAGATCGGACCACGCGGCCGCCGGCGCCGCCGATGTCACGACGCGCCACTACCTGTCGCGGGCCTCGATCCCGGCCCTGCGTCCCATCGCCGAACGGTTCGAGGCGGAGCTGGTCCGGGCGGCCGGCGCGGCTATGCCTGCCGACGTGTGATCAGACGGCCC
Source organism: uncultured Chthonomonas sp. (assembly GCA_964627705.1). Taxonomy (GTDB): domain Bacteria; phylum Armatimonadota; class Fimbriimonadia; order Fimbriimonadales; family Fimbriimonadaceae; genus JAHBTC01. The sequence continues at coordinate 25,106 of CAZVHE010000005.1, read as the reverse complement.
AACGCGGCGCGGATGTCGGCGTTGGTGATGCCAGCAGCGCGCAACTGCTCGCGCATGGCCAGCGGGATGCGGACCACCAGGGTAACGGTCTGATCGTCTGGGTTCAAGCGCTTGCGGCCGGCGCCGGGGCGGGCGCCGCCGTTGGGGCCTGGGGTTGGGTTGCGGGGCTGTTTCATGGGGCGGTTCCTGTAATGTGATTGATCCACGCAGCGACGATGGAATCAGATAGGCCGGTGGCTTCGGCGATGTCAGGAACGGCGATGTGCAACGGGGCGGCTTCTTCGATGATGGCCGCCTGCCAGTCTTCGATCATCGGCGGCTGGTCTTGCTGTTTCCACCGCGCGGCCTGGGCGGCGCGGATGGTGATGTGCCCATGGGGATTGGCCCTGCCACGCTTGGCCGCGCTGATACGGGCAATGATGGAATAGCGATCCATGGGCAGGCCGTCTAGAACGCGCGACAACCATTGTAGCCGACCAACCGTGCCGACGGATACCCGCATCATTTCGGCCTTGGTGGTGCGCGGCAGTTTGGGGTTGCGAAGTATCGATATCACTTCGGGATCGCGCCACCAATGGGCCGGGCGAACGCGCGGCCCGACAACGCTTTGTCGCCACTGGCTGACGGCGCCCGTCGAAACGCCGTGGGTATCGGCAAACTGGGCGCCTGTCATGGTAGCCAAGTCTTCGATGCGGTCTTCCCACCACTGGCGCGCGTCGGAATGCCGGTCGATGCCCAGCAGTTTGCGCACGCGCTTGACGACCCCGTCGCTGACGGGCAGGCCTAGCTGCGGGATCGGTAACATTCGGTTTGTCGATATGTGATCCGCCAGCGGACGTGTGACGATTACCTTTAGCCCGTGGCGTATGTTTGGGGGTTTCCCTAAATAGATGGTCCAGCCGTGAACTGTCGGGCGTTCCTCCCACAGATTCCATTCTTCCCCCCAAATATCCAAGATGACTTTGTCGCTGGCGGATAGTTTAATGCGCCCCTTGATCGACGACCGCCGGGTGTTGCATGGCCGGCAGGCTGGAACACAGTTTTCGGGATCGGACGCCGACCCGCCATCAGCGATGGGTACGACGTGGTCGACTGTCATTTCGCTGCGACTGGCCAGCGGTGCCTGGCACCAATGGCAGCGCGGCGGGTTGTCGTTTCGTATGCGTTTCCAGACGGCGTTTCGCAGTGTGCTGCGCGTGTATCTGTTGGGCTGGCCGATGGACATGGGCTTTGTCTTTGTGTGATGGGGGGCCGATGGTGGCCGGCCCCCCGAGAGTGTCAGCCGAAGCGGGCCAGGTAATCTTCGCGGTAGTAGATCTGGGCGCCGTCCAGGTACATGGTGATGTACTGCTTGGTCGCGGCGTCGTCCTTGCGACGGGCCAGCGCGGCGCAGGCTTTGCGCGTGGCGACGCGGGCGGTGGTGCGGTCGGCCACGTAGGCGTCGCGGCTGTCGGCGGACGTGAAGACGTGGATGGCCTTTTCGTTGGCGAATCCACGGGGGCAGTCGATCGCGAAGAAGTGGCGGCTGGCGGCGGTCTGAGCGGTCATTGGATTGTCCTCTGCGGGTCTGTATCGCGGCGGGGCGCTGCTTGGTTTCCGTCGCTGATGGGGTGATCGTGCACAGGGGCCGGGGCGGGCGCAACAGAAATCGGCACGCCGAAATCAGAAAAAAGAGCACGCCTGATTGTGCCCAGTGTGCCCGGCAGATTGTGCCCAGTGGAGCCCGGTTTGGCGGGTTTCCGACCATTTTCGTGGCGCCGCGAAAATGGTGCAATCGCCTAGAACGCCAACGGATCCAACGCGATTAGCGTTTAAGGAAGCGGGGCACACGAACGGACTGTTAATCCGTTGGTTGCTGGTTCGAGTCCAGCCGGGGGAGCCACTACAGCCGCAACGGCCCGAGCCACTTCGGCGCCTCGCACCCGCCGGGCATTGTGCCCAGCCATTGTGCCCAGCACGGACAAGCGGGCCCCCAGATCCTCCAGGGGGCCCCAACTGGTAAGCGATGCTGACAGTTCGGCGGCTACGGCGCCGCGAACATCGGCGGGTGCACCAAGGGAAACCGCGCGGAATCCAGCGCCCCCGACGGCAGCCTCCACCGCATGTGGATCGAATCGATCTCTAGCGAGTCCCACGCAATCTCCGTCGTCGTCGCCGACGTCGACAGCGTCCGCACACCGTCGCCGTCATAGCTCACGCTCGCCGACCAGTCCCCGAACAGCGACACCACGAAATCGCCCATGGCCTCGAAAGAGGCACCGGGCGCCACGTGGCCCGTCGACGGCCACCAGTAGAAGCCCGTGATTCTGTTGTCGCGGTTGTCGATCAACCCTTGGATTGCGGCCGTCACGTCCACCACGGCCCAATCGCCATCGCTGGCGGTCGACCGAATGCCGGTCCCAAGCGCGCGGATTCTGTGATTCGGGATGGCGACGGGCGTCCCGTTGACATCGAGGATGTCGGCCGTGTCCTGCGTCACCCCGATCAGCGAAAACGTCACATCGGCCGTTGTGGCCAGCGACGGCTCGCTCGCCGTGGTGTCGGTCACAACCGCGCCGCCGCCGTCCACCTCATACTCGCGCGTTATCGTGCCGTTGACCGTCGTGGTCAGATGGTACGGCTGGTAGGGCGGGCTGTTGCCAGTGCCCGAAATCTCAGTGACCTGCAAGCGCCGGACAAGCCCGTTGATTCGGATGCGGGCCTTGGCTTCAAGGATCGTGGAGCCATCGTCCACACGCGTCAGGATGCCCGCCGGGTTGAACGCGATGCCCTCAATCGAAAAGCTGGCGTCCATGTTTGTGTGGAATGTCGAAATGGTCTGAGTACACCGCGCCCACTGCTCCTTGCCGTGCACCGTGCCGCCGGCGGCCTCATTCTTAACGTTGGTGATGCACTTGTCCGGCTGCACCACGAATTCGTTGGTCAGGTCATCGCCAGGGCTACAGCCCAACGTGCCCGACGTGTCATCGTAGGCCTCGCTCGCTTCGCTCCAGTAGCCAGCAGCGAAATAGGGCGGATACACCGTGCCGCTGCCGGTCACAACGCCATAATCCAGCCAGCCAGCCCAGGAATCGCCGGCGCCCCACCCCGTCGCCTGCAAACCGTGGACCCCATCGCACCCCCAGCCGGTCGCGCCAAACCGCATGCCAGCGAATCCACTGGCCGCCGGCACCACGCCCTCGGCCGACGTGTACGGCGCCTCGCACCAAAGATCGTCAACCGTGTTGATCGCCAAGGCGACATCGTTCAGTTGCCGCGCCGGCATCGGGCCAGTTTGTGAGAAGCGAATGCCCTCGACGCGGATGCAAAACGGCGTCGTGTCCCACCCCTCGCTTGTGATCCACGATTGCCGGATGAGGATGATGCCCTCGGGCCAGCGCGCCAAGTAGTTGGCCGGGTCTAGCGTGGCCCAATCGCTGACGCCATCGCGCACGTCATACTCGACCGTCGGCGGGTTGCGCGAGTCGAACATGGCGTTGCGATAGACGGCGAAAGTCTCATCGGCCGCGATGTCCAGTTCTTCCTCTGGGTCGTCCACAACGATCTTGTCGCTGTAGTGCAGTCGATTATCGCTGACGGTTGTGCTTGCGGCCGTGGCGAGGTTGACGGTGCCGGTGCAGACAGGGGCGCGACCGGGGGAAGATTCTCCCGGCTGCCAAGCAACCGAGGCGGGGGCTGTATCCAGTGCTGTAGCGGATGTGATCAAGAAAGCCTTGCCGTTGAACCATAGCAGGTCTCCCGGTTGGGCTCGGCGCCCGGCGTTGTCGCCAAGGCGGCCCTCGGTGTTGTTGTGCCAGTAGTGGCGTTGCGCCTCGTGCGTCTGGCAGACGTTGCCGCCCGCCAAGAACGTGAAGGGGACATCATCGCCGGCGTTGGTATAGCTGGACGATTGCAGCGCGCGCTTGCACACGATGGTCTTGGTAGTAGTCCCGCTGATGCTTTGCACTTCGCCGTTGACGATGAAGGTGCTGGCCCCCGGGGGTGCCATCCAAGACTGGAATCGCACGGCCGCGCCGTAGTCAACGCCGCCGATGGTTAGCACCGGATCGAGCTTGCACCAAGTGCCGTAAGCTTGCTTGACCTGTGCCATCAGATGAACCTCGCGCGCACGAATGCGGCAAGCGTGGCGTCGCCAGCCTCGGTCAGGTCAACCGATGTGATCGCCATGTCGGCCGATGTCCATCGCTCGTTAGCCCGCGCGAACCCGGCCCCGCCGTGGTTGTACTGGTAGGGTTGGAGCCCGCCGGTCAACCGGAAGGGCTGCGTCGAGAGCCCTGCCGAAAGCGACGTGCCCAGCGGGTCGGTCTTGGTCTGCCATCCCGTGGCCTCGGTCGGAAACGCACCAAGCTCGGGCGCTGTGCTGGCGTCGCTGCGCAAGTCCGGTCCATCCTCTCCGGTCAGGTCGAGGCCTTGGGCCACAAACGCGCCGTTGACGATGCGCTGGCAAGCGTTGCCGTCCCCGTCGGTCCATGTCACGCGCCGGCCCCACACGGGCGACCGGAACGGCTCAATGGAGGCGACGCCGCTCATCTTCGGCACGCTGTTCACAAAGCCGCCAACCAGCGAGGTCATGGACGGGCCGCCGCCGCTCTTGCGCTCAAGCACGAACGCCGTGGCTGGCGGGGTCGAGACGTTGGGCGTCACCTGTCGAAGCAACCAATCCGCCCGGTGCCACAACCCGGACCACAACGCGGCGTCGGCGCCATCGTCGGGCAGGAAAAAGGACGACCCGTAGCTTTCCACGCGGTCGCCAAGCGCGAAGTGGTCGCATGACCCCGGCTTCCAGCATTGGGCGCCTTGGTAGTCCGCGAACCCCGTGGATTGAACCGCCGCGCATCGGTAGCCGCTGGAATGGGCGTAGCTGCCCGAAGCTTCGGCGTAGGAGTGCGCGCACCCACCGGCGAACTGCACGCGCCAAGTGTCGGCCGAACGCGCCTCGGGGCAGAATGAAACGACAGCCTTGGTGTAGGTCGTGCCGATGCCAAGCCCGCGCAAGTCCAGCGTGGTCGCCCACGATGTCGGGCCGCTGTCGGTCGTGACGAGCCTTGGCGCGCCCATGTACTCTTCGAGCGGGTTGACGAATGGGCCAGCCGTGGCGCCGTTGAACAACTGGACCACGACTGCGTTGGCGATCATGCCCGGCCACAGGACGCGCGTCGCATTGCCGCCCGTGTCGAGCAGATCGTGAATCGCATCGGTGGTAAACTCAACGGCCTGCCGGTTCGTGAATGCGGTCTCTACGGGCGCCGTGAAGTGCCACCACTTCGCCGTCGTTGTCGCCTCGCCCCGGATCGTGCAGTAGTACTTGCCATCCCCTGGCGGGTCGTTGTCGTCTATCGGTTCCATCGCCGAACCGCAGCCGATGGACACGTCAATGTCGAAGGTCACGTCTTCAAGGTCGGTGCTAGCCGGCGGGTAAATCTTCGTGATCATGGGGTTGTTTTTGCCCGAGAGCGCCGACGGGCTGGCATACTCAACAGTCCAGCCAACGGCCATGGCGAAGGACTGGCCACCACTGCTAAGGCGCTTGGGGTTGTCGCCCTTGATGGTCAACGTGTTGCCGCTGGCGGCCGTGATTTCGTACGTCCACGATTGGCTGGCGTTGCCGCCACCGCTGACGTTGTAATCGACATCATCGCCAATCTGGCCGTGCCCGGCGTGGGCAAGCACGGCGAGGGCGGACTGAACCTTGTTCACATCAGCCACAGCCAGCTTGTTCGCGGCCGGCAGTCGCTCATACCGCGATTCCCCGTGCGGCACGTTCACACCCAGCATCTTGCAGATGTTGTGCGTCGTCTCCTTGGTGCAGCCCGAGCACGCGCCCTCAAGCACCTTGACCTTGGTCAGGCTTGGCGAGTAGGCCGGGAAGTGCAGCGAGCGCTCGCCATCGGTCGCGACGCGACCCACGTCCGTCTTTGCCGGTGCCCAATCGGTGAACGCCACGGCCGCCCCTTAGCTGCTGAAAAAGCGGATGTACCCAACGGCCAGCGGGTCGCCCGTGCCGATGGTGCTGGCCCCGCCACCGCCGCCGAAAACGTCGGCTTGGCGCGGAGGCAGGACCACGCGGGTCAGGCGGTTTAGCTGATACACGGTCTCGTTGCTGCGGCGGGCCGTGATTTCCTCGCCACGCCGCCACGGAGCGACGTATTGGGTTTGTCTTACCAGCGCGAAAGGTGGCATGATCCCCTCACAGACTCAGGCCGGCAAAGTCGGCCGTGTCGTAAATCTGAACGCGCTTGTAGCCCACGCCGTCAACCAGATCGGCCGGCGGGCGGTTGGTCTCCGGGTCGATCCAGTAGACCAGCGCGTCCCACGTCTCCGGAACGTACTGGAACTCATAGTCAACCGTGTAGGTCGCCCCGCCGTCGTCACTCTCGCCCGTGATGTTCGTGCACAGTACCGTGCGGGCGGCGCGGCCTTCAAACGTGGTGTTGTTGGTCTTGCCCACGTTGTCGATGGCGCGCGTGAAGGGGCGCTGCGTCTCGCGGCGGCGGTACTTCATCACCACGACCGGCAGTTGTTTCTCGACCTCCGCGTTTTGGGACACGCCGTTGTGCGTGACCGTTATCAGTGCGCCGTTGTAGTCTAGGTTGGTCTTCACGCTGGCCAGCGACGCCGTGATGGTCTCCACGGGCGCGTCGTCATCGTTCGTCGGGTCGGGCTGCTCCTCCGGCGTGGGCTTGCGATAGACGATTGTAACCCTGGCGTTTGTGACGCCGCTGGGTTCGACCGTGCGCGAGACGACCTTGAGCGCCGTTAGGCCCGTGATGGTCGACGCGGAACCGTAGGCCGGGATGCCAGTGGCGGATAGCGCGTCATACAACCGATCCGCGCCGGTGCCGGTTAGGCCCGTGACCTCGTGAACGATGGTGAGTTGATAGCCTTGATCGGTCTGTTCAAGGCGTGTGCCGTCGGGCAGGTTGGATTGGACGATGCTTGCCATGCGTCACCCCATCACCGCGCCGCTCTTGCGAGCGATGCTGGAAAGCAGTTTGTTGGTCGTCTTCTGTTCACTGACCATCTTCTCTTCGGGGCTGGTGCCCGCCATCGAAAGACCGCGAAGACTCATCGTGCCAATGCGCTCGATGACGCCGGCGAGTTGGGTTTGCAGGTTGCGGCTGGCGCCAGTCGCGTCTTTTGTTGCTCCGCTTGTGTCGGTGTCGGCCCCGTCCAAACTGGGGATTTTGCCAAGATCGGCAAAAGAGCCGATGCCATCCTGAATCCACTTGGCGATGTCTGGGCCGTATCCGCCAGACATCATCTTGTCCAGAGCGCCCCCAAAGTTGTCCAGCGCGCTCATAAAGTTCTTGTCAGCGCCTTCCGCAAACTCCTTGCCCAAACCGGCTAGCTTGTCTTGCAGGTCTTGCAGACCAAGCTTGTCGGCAAGATTCGAACCTCCAGTCATGCCCTTCCACTTATCGGCGATGTACTCAAAAAGAGTCCCCAAAGGTCCGGCAATGCCCTTGATTGCGGTAATCATCCCATCCATGAACTCCTGAGGCAAAACAGTTACAAGCTTGTCGTACATAGTCTGAAACAGAAGACCGAAGGCGTCCGCCACATATTTTGCAACACGCCCGACCTCAGAGGCAATAGCATTTATAGCGTTGATAACAAAAGCGGTGATTTCGTAAATAATACTGCCAACAAGTATAATGTGCTGAATAACCATGACAACAACCTCGCCGATTGGCGAGCGCAGGATGGCGTCGACGGCGCCCACGACGTAGGACAAACCAATCACAACAGCCCGGAAAAGTCGCGCGGCGCCAGCGATGGCGGCGGCCCAGAGCAGCTTATTCCAAGCAACCGCCACGGCAATGGCAGCGGCAATGTATCCGACGACCGTGATCGTCTTGGCGATGGCGCCTTGAATGTAGGCTACCACGGCGCGCGAGTTGTTGTTGAGCCAACCAAAGATGGACGCTAGCTGGTTCCAGATGCCTTCAAGCGTCGGGGCAAATGCTTCGGCGATGTAGGAGAACAAAGACTTTGCAGCCATTGTCATTCTGTCCCAAGCGTCATTCGCTCGGTTGATCGTTTCAATCGTATCGCTCGGGATGATGACGCCAAGCCGGCTGGCTTCGTCCGCGATAGCCTTCATGTACCCAGACCCGCGCGAAAGAAGCTCGCCAAAGTTGCCAGCGCCGCGCCCAAGCAACTCAAACTCGGCAGCGGTGCGTGCGGCGGCGTTTGGCATGCGATCAAGATACGCCGAAACAATGGCGAGCTTTTGAGCAAGCCCAGCCTTCGCGAACTGCTTAGCCCCTATGCCCATACCTTCAACTATAGCAGACGCCGTCTTATCGCCGGCAGCCGCCTTGCCAGCAACGCGGTTCAATCGGTCAAGGCCGCTTATCATATTCTCCAACGCAACGTCTGTCCGTTGTGCGGCAAACTGCAATAGCGTTAGCTCTTCCGCGCTGGCCCCAACGCGCGACATGGCCGTCCCTAGGTCGTCTGCGCTTTGCATGGCGTTGACAATGCCGGTTCGGAATCCGCCGATGCTCCGCAACGCGGCAAACAAGGAGGCGGCCATCGCCGCCACGCCAGCGCCAATGGCAGCAAAAGCCGACACCGATGCGGCCTTTGATTGCTGGACATGCTTGGAAAAGCGCTTGTTGGCCTTGCCAGCTTTCATTAGCTGCTGGACGTACGCCGCGCTATTGGCGGTCAGCGAAACCGCCAGTGATCCGACGTTCATTTGGCACCCCCTGCGATGGCAAGCGCACGGTCAATCGCGGCCATGTGCTGCTCAGGGGTCTGGCGCTCACCCGCCTTTTCCCAGTCAGGCAGGAAGTCCTGAAGCGTGAACTTACGCCCCTTGGCTCGGTTGGCGTTGGCGACGATGCAAGCGATCATGGCAAAGCCCCAGTCCATTCGAGTCCCGGACCACGGATCAAGGCTGTGGAAAGCAACCCATTCCGTGAACTCCTCCGCGCTGACCTCCTGCTGGCAGCGCGCCACACTCATCCCGAGGTGGCCGGCAAGGCGGAACCACCAGAGCCGCTCTTGTCGGCATCGGAGTTTTTTTCGGCTTCTCCGATGGCCTCCGGGGACATGCCAGACAGTCGCATCGCAACCGAGTTGATCTTGTCCAACACCTCGGCTGGATACTGCCCCAAGACATCGGCGTCGCGGTCTGCAAACACCCGCTTGCCGTTTTCGTCGCACACGCACCACGCGGCGACTCGCCCGCGCACATTGACCGCGCGGGGCTTGCCGTCCTTGCTGGGCAGGAAATCCAACTCCAACGAGTCGCGCTGCGCGCCGGTCAGGCCGCGAACGTGAATCGTGCCGCCCCACTCGGGCACCTCGACGGGCTCGGTCTTGAACTTCCCCGCGCCCGCCAGAATGGCGCTGCGATCAATGCTCATGCTGTCCCCCTTGGACAATGGTTAGGTTGTGGCCGTGCTTGCCGTGGTGGCGCCCGTGACCTTGAAGGTCATGGTCTGGCGAATGGCGTCGTCGAGCACCACCGCCTGTGAGACGCCGGTGCAGAATGCCGAGAACGTGCGCGTCCCGCCGGGGCCAGCCATCGTGTACGTCTGGGCCGATTCCCACAGGCAGGTTTCGACGAACGTCGAGGGCGTCAGGAACAACTCGATGGACACCTCGCCGGGGTCGCACACGCCCGACGGGATAAACAGCGCGTTGCCGTAGGTGTTCGTTGCCGACGTGGTGGACACGCCAAGGTGCGTCACGTCGATGGCTTCGCGCGTCACGCCGTCGACGTTGACCGAGATGACCTCGCCGAGGCTGGCGGTGCCGCGCTCGAAAGTTGTGCCAATGCCGATGACTGCCATGTGGGGGCCTCCGCACGATTTGACACCATCGCGCGGGCCCGGGCCGAGCCACCGTCAAGCCCTATCAGGACCGATTGTAGAATAGCCGGATCGTCAACTCTCGGCTCGCGGCAAGCAGCCCGCCGCCATCGTCGAAGTTGACCGAGGCCCCACGGTTGTCGACGAAGGAGGCCTTCCACCAGGCGTTGGAGTTGACGCCCGTCTTGTGGTGCATCCCATCCCAGATAGCTTGTTCCATATCAGCCACCATCGCTTCGGTGCGCCCGTGCAGACGCAGCAGGTAGGACGCGACGCCAAGGTTGGTCGCGGAGCCAAGCGCGTTGAAAGAGGCATCCTCGTTGACCGATAACGCAGAAAAGGGCGCCACCGCGTTCTCTGGCACCTCCGACTCGCGCCAGCAGCGTGCGCCGGTCAGGGCGTACACGGCGGCCTTGAAACCATCATCACGGCTTGCGACGGGCACGCGGCACCTCCGATGCGATCTTGCTAATCTGGCCCCACAAGATGGACTTGAAGCGTTCGATCATCTCAGCTTTACTCGACCAGAAGTTGCGACGCAGGAACGAGCGGGCAGGGATTGGAGTGCCGCGCCCGCGCTCTTCCTTGCGTCTGTAGCCGCCGCGATGGATGAATCCGTACTCTTGGGCCGTCGGGTAGTAGCCCTTCGCGTCATCTGCAATGCCCAGCTTACGGCGGGTCGGGAACACGATGCGGGCGCCGCCACGATTCTTTCGTGCGCGCATGACATAAACTTTTAGGTAGCGGGCCAGCTTGCCCGTCTTCTTCGGGGCGTCGCGCTTGACCTTTTGCAGCACGGGCCTGATGGCGGCCTTTGCCGATTGGCGAAGCGCCTTTCCCTGCTTTGGCCCGGTCAACAGATCGAGCGCCTTTTCAAGCTCTCGGTCGCCCGACGTGACCATCTGAAAGCGAATAAGGTTGTCGGCCACGATGTCACCCCTCGCCACCAGCCGGGCGGAGTCGCGCCACCGTCAATCCCAAACCACGTCTATCTGGCATCCCTCATCTCGCCGGACGCCGCCGCACCATTGCTTGTGGATCGTCAACGCCCAAACCTGCGCATCATCCTTCCACCAACCGCAATCGGTCATGGCGTCGAGCACCGCCTTGGCCAGGTTGTCAACGTCCCCGTCGCGCTGGAACGTGTGCCGCGACTCCGCCGTTTTGGCCAACACCTTGGCGTGCGTAGCGCTGGGCGCGATGTAGAAGGACAGGCAGACCGACACCGGCCCCTCGATTGGAGAAGCCGGGCGGTGCTGCTTCGACACGAGCGCGATGGTGCGTTTCCACGCCTTGGCGGTGTTGGGCGTGTACACACGGGAGTTGCCCGCAATCATGGCCACGCGCGGGCGCGGTTGTGGCGCAGGCTTGCCGGGGACGAAGAAGGACGCCTCAGGCATCCGTCGCGTCCCCCTTGATCTTCTTGGCGGCGCGGGCCTGGACCTCGCCCCACGCTTCCTTCGCTTGGTCGCGGGCCGCCTTGAGGATTTCCTTGGCGCGCTCGACCTCCGACGCCGTGTTGATGTACACCTCCAACGCTTCAACCACGGGCTTGGGCTCGCCGCTGGTGACGAGTTGCGCGTGGATCAGACGGGCGCCGTGCGAATCCGGGGCCTTGGCCTTGGTCAGTTCGTTCAGGTTGCCGATAGTCATGCTGCCTCTCCTTGGGCGGTCGAAGTGTTGCAGGCCAGCCTGTCGCCGGCCCGCGCTCTGGCGCGTTGCGCCTTCTCCTCTGGAGTTGCCACGGAGCGCCATTGGTCGAACTTGTGACGCACCGTTGCAACAGGGCCGTCAACCTTTCGTGCCGCCGCCTTGATCCCCCAGCCTTTCAGCCACAACCGATGTAGCGTGTTGAGTTTTTCTTGGGTCAGCCAGTGATTGGCGCGGAAGCTGATTCCGTTTCGGCGGGCCACAAGGTACATGACCGAAAGGCCGACCTTGAACTCAGCCGCAACCTGTTTGCATGTAAGCCCCTGTAGCGCAAGCGCTCTGGCCTGCTCTACTTTTTCCGGCGTCCATCTGTTGCGTTGGCATCGCTTGAACTCGATGCCGCGTCGATTCATGTAGTCCCGGACTGTCGTCTTGCGGCGACGCAGGATGAGCGCGATTTCGTCAGGATTGTGGCTTTCGGCAAGGCGCCTGATTTCCTCATCGTGCTGTTCAAGGCCGGAGCGATTGGCTCGAACCGTCTTGATTCCTGCCATCTTGGCGAGTCTGCGAATCGTGCTTTGCGCAGCGCCGTTTCTGATGGCGAGCGTAGGGACCGGCACGCCGCGTCGAAGCTCATCAATGACGGTCTCGCGCATCTTTCCCTTTAGTTTCCACCTCGGGTTTTCTTTCATTGCGTCCTCGCGTCCTCCAGTTCTTGCGCCTTCGCGCGGGCTTGTTCTTCGGTCATGCCTTCGGTACCTTCGACGGTCTCCATGCGGTCCTTGTCCAGTACCGACCACGGGGCCGGGTCGACGTGCGGGAACGTCTGGCGCGTGGGCAGGTAGCGTTTCCAGCCTGGTTTCATGTGGCGGCCTCCACGCGGCGGAACTCGACGACCCAGACCCAAGGGTTGAGCGCGGCGGTTCCCTCGCCGTGAATGGCGTCGATCAGAGCGAAGAACGCTTGCCGGCATGAGTTGTATCTATGCCCGTCGGCTGGGCACAGCGCGTAAGGGCCACCGGGGCGCGGCTCCCAGTGGCCGAAGCGGTAGTGCTCTTCCCTCACCCAAAGCCGGTCGCCGGGCGCGCCGTAGGGGCAGCTGATGCGCGTCGAGTCCGTCAACTCTGCTGGCATATCGCCGCACGCCGCACTAACTTCCTCGGCGACATATCCCCAGTCGGACCAGCCGACCCAATCAACGCGATGCTTCACACGCGACAGGTCTACAACCCGCCGCGTCTGCGTCTTGCGGTTCTCCAGAATCGCGCAAACCATCGGCTTGCTGAACAGAATCGGCTTCATCGTCTCGCCCCCTTGGCGTACTGTTCGGCGATGGTTCGCACTCGCTCGCGGACAAGCTGCATGCCCGGCCGCGCGAGGTTGTAGGCCGCCACCACGTCGTTGATCGGCAGCCCGAGGTAGCGCGCGACGTGCAAGAAGTGCAGGCACCCGTCGTCAACCGCGCACACGACGAAGCCCGAGCGCTCCGGGTCTTGGGTCAGCACGGCGTCGGGCGCGCATCCGGCGACTTCGGCGATGGCGAGTTGGTAGGCGCTGATGATGTTGTTGGGCCAGTTGGGTGTGGTCATGGCGCATCCTCCTCATCCCGCCATCCCCAGTAGCCGTCTTCATCGTCCGCTTGCTGGGTCGGCGTGTAGTGCCATGCGGCGTTGGCGGTTAATGCGAAGCCGGCGGCGCACAGGCACATGAGCGGAAGCGCGATCCACGGCGAGGTGGTGCCCGCGACATGGTGCATCAGCCACGAGATGGCGCCGGCGAAGTAGAGCGCAGCGAGCGCTGCTAGATAGTTGCGGCTCATGTTCATTCCCCTTTCGTGCCGCCACCCCACGCCGGCGTTGCGATGGGCGCAACAGAAAAGTGGGCTTGCACAAACGAAGACGCCCGGACTGGAGGAGGGCAGCCCGGGCGCGACTTCGGTGGGGAGGTAAGCCTTACTTGCTCTCGACCTGTGCGGCCGTGGCCTGCGAATGCGGCACGCCCAACAGGGCCGACACCGCCGCCTTGCCGCCAGCGCCGGCCAAGCCAGCGAGGATGCCGACCACGACCAAGACCTTGGTCATCTGGCCCTTGAGGTCTTCAAGCTTGCTCTCGATCTTGTCCAGCCGTCCCTCCACCGCCCCAAACCGCTGCTCCAACAGCGACAGGCGAACGGCGTCGTTGAACGTCTCGCGATGGTTCGGCACGGGCTTGACCTCCAATGTATCGTCATTCATGGCACCCTCACGTCGCGGTCGTCCACGTCACCGACCCATATTGGGTATCGGCAGCGCGAGCCGCGCAGATCGTGTTGATTGTCGCCAGCGGCAAAACGCTCGAGTAGAACAAGTAGCCGTGAATGCGCACGTTGCCGTACGCGCCGGACCCGATGAAGTTCAGGCGGTCAATAGTGAAGTTGCCGATGGTGGCCGATGCCCCAGCGCCGCTTCCGCCGTTCAGGTACACGCGCCAGAATGTCGAGTTGCCGCGAATGACGATGATGCGGCGGGCCGGGGCTGGGGCGGAAATCGACGGCGTGAACGTACCGGCCGAGGTGTAGAATCGAATGACGTTGGCGTCGCTGGTCACGCGGTTCTCGACGCTGTGGCCGGTTGAACCAAACAGGTTGCCATTGTGGCTGGAAAGCGGCGTGTAGTCGAGAATGATCGTCCAGCCGGCGGCGGCGGTCAGCGCAATCGACGGCGACACCGGCATCTGGTCGGCCGTGCCACGCGTCTCGATGCCGCGCGAGCCTGATGTGGTTCGCTTGCGGAACATGCTTGCGATGGTCGATTGCGAAGCCGTGCCCCACGCCGAAACGCGCGATTGTAGGTAGAGCACAACGCCGGTGCTGCCCGACGCATCATCGGCACCAGTGGGCCCGAAGTTTGTGATGGCGTTGACGCCCGATTGCGTGTCGGTGTAAATCTGTCCATCCATTTCCGAGCCGGTGCCCTGCACCATGAACTGCTCGGCCGTGCCCGTCGTCCACATGCCGTGGTTGACGCTGGTCAGGATGTTGCCCACGTCGGCCAACGACTCAAAGCTTGAAATGCTGACGCTGGTTGTAAGCGTCTCGCTCTCGCCATACACGAACGAGGCCACGGGCGAAACGTCCCCGCTGCTGATGGGGACGCCGCTCATGACCGCCGACATCACGCCGCGCATGACCGATTGCAGCATCTCACGTTCTCGACTGGTGGCATTGGGCGATTCGCATGTTCAGCGTGCCGGACGTGAAGCCGCTGGCCTTGGTCCCGATTCGGTAGTAGGCGCGGGCGCCTTCCTCGCCTGTCTGCTGGGTCGCGGCCGTGTAGCTGGTCACGTCGACAAAGTGCGTTGCCTCGGTCCCGCCGTAGCTGCGTTGCACAAAGCAGGTGGCTGTGAAGGTGCCGGACACGCTGATTGAGAACAGGCCAGGCTCGACCAGAATCGCGCCAGTGAAGTTATCGCTGGTGTTGGTCGCGGTCTGCGTGAACGTCGTGCCGACGTTGTAGTTCAGCGGAGAATCGGTCAGCAGGGACATTGCACGGCGCTCCTTTTGCCTAGTCGGTTGATTGCGGTGCGCCTACCCGAGCCACCGTCAAGCCTTACCCGCTCGGGAACACGCGGGCGATAACAAACTCGATGGTCACGCCAGCCGTCGCGAAGATTTGCACCGTCTGGTCGATGGTCCAGTCGATAGGGTCGTTCTTGATGGCAGTGATGAAGTTTTCGATCAAGACCGCCGTGGATGACGTTTGCCGCACGAGGCTCAACTGCAAAAACTCATCGGGCGTCAGGCCGATTGTGGTGAATAGCTCAAGGCCCGTCCCTTGGAGGTACATGGCCCAATCATCCGCCGCGTTGATCCCCACCACATACGCCTCGATTGTCAGGCGCGCCCCGTTCACCCCCAGCGTGTTGGCCGGGATCGTGAACGATTTGACGACCGCGCCCGGGGCCGTGCCTGAACCGACGCCGTCGGCGGTGTCCAGCGTCAGGACGTACGGCCACGGCTTGGCGCTGTTGGCTGCCGCCGCATTGGCTGCATTCACGACCGCCTGAGCCGTCGCCTTTCCGCCAACGCTGGCGCTGCGCTGCAAGATCATGTAATCTGTGGCGGCCGGCGTCAGTGTGTCAAAATCCACGATGTCTTTCGGTTCAGCCATTGGACGAAGCCCCCACGGTGACAAGGTAGCCAGCGCATTCAACGCGCGAGCGTGTACACTCCACGGCCGGGATCAACCGGCGCGTGCATTCGACACGGTTCATGCCTCGTTTCATTCGGTCTGGCGATACGCCATTCACCTCGAAATAATACTCGCCGGCGATCAAGCGGTCGCTCGGCCGGATCGTCGCCTCGCCGCGCGTCTCGACAACCACCGTGCCGCTGGAAAGCAACTGGTCGCTCTCCAGAAGCGTGCGGGTCGAAGCCTCGCGCACGTCGCCCCATACGCCGCCCTGTGTTACCCACGCGCGCACCTGCCCGTCGTCGCCGTCAGTGACGGTGAGGCGCTGCCAAACAAACCGCGTGCTCAGTCGGCCGGCTCTCATGTCGCGTGCGCCCTCCGTTCAGAGTAGATGGACATGAGCGACGCGGCCGCGCGTGGGATCGTCGAGATGATGGTTCCGGCGATGGCATCCTCGCGGTGCTCAAAGTAGTGGCCGACCAGCAGCAAACAGGCTTGCTTGAGCGCCTTCGGGATGTCGGCCGCCGTGGCGTACCCTTGGACGTAGGTCACGCGCACCACGTCCAGAGAGTCGCGGGTAGACAGCGTGGGCAACGTCAGGTTCTCGACCCACTCCAACCGGCCCGGCATGGAAGCCGTCAACGTGCGGTAGTAGCTTGACGACAGCGTTTGCAGCGAGTCGTTGGCATCGTAATATTGGACGCTCGTGATCGAGATCAGCGGCCCCGGCCGCAGGTCGACGAAGTTGATGGGCCAGTCCGGCAAGGTCAGGCGCCAAGTACTAGACGCCAGCACAATGCCGGTCTCGCGCTCGACGACCTCGTGCGCCGCGTCAATCAGCGCCTCGATCAGATCGTCTTCGTCGTCATGGTCGACCCGCAGGTGCGCCTTGGCTTCGGTCAGAGTGACCGCATCAAATGTGCGCGCCGTGGTAAGAGTGAGAAGCCCGCGCATCATTGTTCCACCGCCTTCGTGGCGAAACGCCAGGACTTCCAAGGCTCCATGGCCTTGTTCTTCTCGTGCCACTTGGAGACGCTGGGGTATTCAAGTTGCATGTTCTCGTCATAGCTGGCCGCGCGCTTTTCCAGATGGCCCACGCGTACGGCCGGGCAAAGGGCAAGGTTCAGGCCCGCCTCGCGGAATCGCTTCCAGAATGCCATGTCGGGATCAATACGGCCGTCGCCAAACCCGCCGTTGGGCGCGGGAATGTCGGTCAACCACGGCTTGGGGAATCGCTTGAGCGATGCCACGCGAAACAGCGTCATGCCGAAGTGTGCGGTAGCGATGGGGACCGGCCGCGCGCAATCAATCTCGCCAGGGTTCCCGTTCAGCCAGTTCAGCAGCACCTCGCCCGTTTCGCGCTTGGGCTGCACCGGCGCCAAGGCGTCGATGTTCGGGTAGAGCATGAACTGGTGAATCATGTAGTCCAGTTGCTCGGGTAGCCAGATCGTGTCATAATCCAGCGTGATGGCGATGTCCACACCGTCGGCGATGCACTCGTCAAGCAGGCGATCAATGCCCTGATGCCAGAACGCGCCAGTCGCGAACTTGTACGGCAGGCCAAGCGCATGGATCGTGTTGAGCACACACGACCAATGATCCGTGAAGCCAAGGCGCGGGCCGGTGCAGATCACACGCACGTTGACGGCGGGGAACACGGTATCCGCCGAAAGGGGGGTCAGCGGGTCGCGAACCGCCATTCCGTCAACGCGCGTTCCCTCAAGATTCAGCGACACGGCAAGCGCAGCGCAGTCCTTCGCGTCCGAAACCCAACGCTCGCGCGCGACTTGAAAGCCGGCGGCTTCCATCGCTGTGCGCAGGCTGGCCTCGGTGTAGGCGCTTCGATGAATGTCGTTGGCGTCCACCTGCCCGCCCATGACGTAGCGCAGCGCCATCGGGTGCCGGATGTTCTTGGCGACCCAATCCATGTCGGGCACGGCCACGCGTAGCTTGCCGCCGACCTTGAGCACACGCGCCCACTCGGCCAGCGCGTGCTGGGCATCGGCAAAGCTCAGGTGTTCAAGAACGTGTGAAGCGCGGATTTCGTCAACGCTGCCCGTGGCGAGCGCCGATAGGTCGCGGGCATCCCTGCCATCCGCGATGTCCCACGATGTAAAGCCGGGATACGGCGTTCCGCCGCTTCCAATGTCGAGCTTGGTCATGTGAAGGCCCCCCTTGGCCCTTGTGAAAAAGGCCCGACGGTGAGCCGGGCCTTTGGTTGATTCCGCTGTTGTGGTTCCCGGTCAGGCGGTAACGCTGATGACCTGGCCGCTGGACTGAACCATGTCGGTCGTGCTGGCCGGTTCCTGACGCAGGTCGTACAACTCAGCCACCGCCGAAAGCGTGGCGTTGCTGTTCGTCGAGCCGCTGGGCGCCGTGACCGCGATGCGGACGTAGCGCTTGCGGTTGGACTGATTGACCACGACCTTGACGCCAGCGGTGCCGACCGTAGCCGAACCCGCCGTGACGAACGAATCGGTGGCCGTGCTGTCGCTGGTGCTGACCACCAGAGTCGGCGCCGTGCCGGCACCAGCCAGCGCAGCGTTGACGTTGATGGTGACGCGGCCGGCGTCTAGCGTGTCGACGTTCGCCGTGGCGGTGTTGCCATGCGTGCAGGCCTGAGCGTTGAAGAGCCAAGCCGAGCGAGTGGTGCGGTTGGACTGTGCCATCGTAGGATCACCTCCAAGGGAAAGGGTTCAGGGCCGGTTTCGCTCGGCTTGCTCTTCTTACGAAGCGGCGGTCTTGAGCCAGATGATCGAGCCCGCGTTGGTCGTGTCGCCAAGCTCGTGGTTGACGATGGACACGCGCTGGTTGGCGATCAGGGCGATCTCGTTCGTGTCGGCGAAGCGCTCGTTCAACTGGCGGAACTCAACATTGCCGCGTTCGCCAAGGGTCGAGGCTTGGGCCAGATTGCCGAAGAACAGAATCACCGTGGAGGTGGCCGCACCGGCCGTCGAGTACAGGCGGCGCGAGGTGCGGATGGGGTAGCCGAGGAACGTGGGCACCGGGGCGCCCGTCAGGTTGTCGGCGCTGTTGCCGGCCGCCAGAGCGCCGCTGGACGACAGCTTGGCGCGGTAGAACAGCAGCGACGCGATTGTGGGCGAGCAGTACCACGCGGCGCCGGAGCGGGCGTAGTCGGGCAGCGTCGAGATCATGCGCAGCAGCGTGTCGATCTTGATGGTCTCCGGGCCGGTTTCGCCCGAGCCAGCCGTCACGACGCCGCCGGCATAAGCCGAATCGGTGGCCAGTTTCATGATGCCGCGCACACCGGCGAACGTCGAAGCGCCCGTGCCGTTGAACGCGTTGTTGTCTTCGGCATCGGCGAACGCATAGGCCGCGTCGTCGATCATCTGAGCGGCGAAGTCCACGGCCGAATCCATCGCGAGTTCCATGCTCCACTTGGTCAAGACCGAGTAGGTCTTGGGCTCAAGCGTCACGCGGTCATAGGCGCTGTTGGATTCCGTGATGGCCGAGGTGGGCGCCTCGCCGGGGTAGTACACCGTCAGGCCAGAGCGCCAGCGCGGAACCTTGATCATCGGCGCCGACATGGGGATAACGCGGGCGAACTGGCGGAACGTGCCGCGCGCTTCGCGGAGCTTGATGATGTCGGCCTGAATGGCGTCGGGCACCAGATATCCGGCGTTGCTGTTGACCAGCGTGGTGGCCGTGGCGAGGAAGCGCGACTTGAACCAATCGCCAGCTTCCTGAGCGCGCTTGGTGTCGTTGCCGAACAGCTCGCGGGCCTTGCGCGACGCGGGCGTGCGGCTCGAAACCGTGACCGGCGTGGTGGGGGCTGGCGTGTTGGGCACAACAGCGGCGGCGCTCAGAAGCTCATCCGCCTTGGCCAGTTGCTCGCGCGCAATCTCAGCCGCGTTGATTTCCTGATCCAGCGTGCTGGCCTGATTCAGGGCCTCGGCAAGCTTGGTCTGGTCTTCGGCCGAGAACTCGCCCGGCTTCTCGGTCGCCTTGGCGCGCAGCGTCTTGATGCTGTCGAGGACGGCGGCCTTCTGGGTGCGCAGTTCAGTGGGGCTCTTCATGTGTTCTCGCCTCCGACGCGATGGTGCCTAGACCTCGCGCGCCGGCGTCGAGCCACCGTCAAACACTTTTTTCAGAAAATGCGCATCGACTCGTTGGCGCGTCGCGCGTTGGCCAACTGCCGCGCCGTTTCGATGGCGTCCGTCATGCGGCCGATGCTGTCGGCCAAGCCGTTCGCCACCGCATCGCGAGCCGAATACAACTTGCCAGTCGCGAGCGAATCCGCGCGTTCCATGGTCATGCGGCGGCCGTTGGCCACGCTGGCCACGAAGTCCTCGTGAGAGCGATCCACCATGCCTTGCAGATCGGCCAACTGCTCATCCGTGATTTCCGTGCCACCAGCGCCAACGCCCTTGCCGGGGGCCGACTTCACGACGTGGACCTTCAGCCCCATCTTCTCAGCACGCACGCTGGAATCCACAACGACGGCATAGACGCCGATGGACCCGAGGTCGGCAGCCCGGCCGGCAATGATCTTGTCGGCCTGAGCGGCCGCCCAATACGCAGCGCTTGCTGCCGTGTCCTCAACGTAGGCCACAACAGGCTTGGCGCGGCGGGCGTCTTGCAGATCGTCCACCAGCGCGGCCATGCCATCGACCGACCCGCCAGGCGAGTCAACGTCGAGGACGATTCCGGCCACCTTCTTGTTGGCCACGGCCTCGCGCAACGACGCCCGTAGGTCTTGCGTGTTGTAGCCCCACCACGAAGCGCCCTTGACCATCGTGCCGCTGATCGGAATCACCGCCACATCGCCGACCATCGTGATTGGCGCGCTGTTGGCAAACTCTCCGGTCAGGTCAATGTCGAACGCCTGCTGGACGACGCGCTCGACGAACGCGGCATTGGCGGCCCAGACACCCTTGATGCTCAGCAACTCAACTCGCTTGTTCATCGCTCGAATCCTCTTGTTCGGGTGTAGGCGTGGGCGCCGGGGCGGGCTCGGGTAGCTTGCCGGCGTTCTCCAGTGTGGTCAGATTGGTTTGGACGAAAGCCTTGTCGCCATCGGGCACAGGGTTCATGTCCTCAAGGTCGCGGATTTCGTTGGGCGTGATGGCGCCCATTTGGAATAGCTTGGAGTAGTATTCCGCTCGGTCCTTGTGGGTGCCGCGAAGCAGCCCCTTCAACTCAAGGGCAATCGACGTTCCGGGCTCTTTGTTCAGCAGCTTGGCCTCAAGCTCCGACTCCCAGCGCTTGACCCAAGGCATCAACGCTTCAGTGACGTAGCCGCGCGCCTGCTCTTCGATGTTGGAGAACGTGGCTTTGTCCAGCGACGCGACCATGTGCGGCGGGATGCGGAACCAGCGGCAGATTTCAGTCACTTGGAACTGGCGCGTTTCGAGGAACTGGGCTTGGTCGTTGGGAATGCTGATGGGCTTGAGCTGCATCCCAGAAGGCATCAGAACGACACGGTTGGTGTTGTCGGCCCCCGCGTGCATCTGGCGCCACGAAGCCATGAAGCGGTCAGCGGCTTCCTTGTCCATGATTTGCCCGGGCGGCAACTCGATCACTGCGCGCGCCATCGCCCCGTTGCGAAACAGCGTCGTGCCGAAAATCTCGGTTGACATCGCCAGCTCGATGGTGCCGGCCGCCAGCGCGCACACCGAATGCCCGACGTAGGCATTGCCCAAGTTGCGGATGTGCAGCATCTCGTCGGGGAACAGCACGGCGGGAATGCCATCCGGCGGGTTCTCCGCGCGGACCTTGTAACGGATCGTGCGGCCGTCGCGGACAACCTCGACACGGTGGGCGGAAATCGGCCAAAGCGCTTCGGCGTCCCCGCGTGAGTTCCGCTCAATCCACGCGTAGCCGTTGCCCCACGAAAGCGCATCCGCCATGAGCGCTTCTCGAAACGCTTGGCTGGTCGTGAAGGGGTTCGGTCGGCGGGCTACCAGCGCATACACGGGCGAGTCGGTCAGCGGCGTTGCCACGCGGCCTTCGCGGCGAATGACTCGCACGGGCAGCTTGCCAATGTCCTCCGACAACACGCGGATGCAAGCGGCATAGGCCGCCAGGCTCATCGGGTCGCGCTGAATGCCCGGGTCGGGCGGGGTCAGCGAAGCCCCGTCGCGTTCGGGCTGGTAGCCGTAGATGGCGCGGCGCGTCAGATACCAAGCCGACGGGTTGGCGGCAAAGCGAAGCGACTGGGCGATGCGTCCAAGCAGTTTCATTCTCGGCCCCTCGCGCTAGGCGGGGACCGTCTGCCGAGCCACCGTCAACCCTTGTTTTTGGCCCGACGAACCATCCCGCGCTTGATGTCGCGCCGGAGCCTAGCGCCAGTGACGTTCAGCATCTTGGCGGCCTGCTCCAGCGTGTACCCGCGCCGAATCAGGTCGGCAGCCTTCAAGCGCAACGCAAACGCCTTCGGTGTGCGAGCCATAGCCTCACGCCCAGTACAGAGTGTAATCCACTGCCTTGGCCGGCGAGGCCATGCCAATCCGCGCCCGGCCAATCGCCATCACCAGCGCCACGATGCCGTCAATCTTCTCGCCCGAGCTTCCTTTGTCCGGGCGGATCATGCCGTTGTTCTCGACAACCTGCACATTGCCCGCCATCCAACGCAGGACCGGGTGCCCGCCGTGCATCAGCGATCCGGTCTTGAGCATCGCCTCAAGCGACTGGCAGGGTTCGTTCATGGACGTGGTGCCCTGCCGGAACTCGATCATGTTCAGCCCGTGCTTGTCCTTCATCATCGTGGCGAACGTGGTGGCGCGCCACGGATCGTAGGGCACTTCAAGGATGCGGTACTTGCGCGAATACTCGACGATGGCTTGCTCGATGCGGGCCTCGTCAATGACGTTGCCCTCGGTGAACTCGACCAGCCCTTGCCGTTCCCACGTCATGTAGGGCACCGCGTCGCGCTTCTCGCGCTTGGGGCCGTTCTCGCCGGGAACCCAGAAGTGGCACCGAACGACGTGCTTTCCCTGCCCGCCCGCGTTTGGGAACAGCATCACAAACGCTGTAATGTCCGACGTGCTCGACAGGTCAAGCCCGGCGTAGCACTCGCGCCCCAGCAGTGTTTCGTCGGGCACGTTGCCGGCGCACAAGTCCCAACTCTCCATCGTGATCCAGCGTCGATCCTGCTGGGTTCGGATGTTGAGGTGCAGGCGCTTGAAGCTGTTCTCAAACGTCGGCATGTCCTGTGCCTTGCGGCACGCGTCGCGCAAGTAGTCCAGCGGGAAAGCCACGCCGGCGTTTGGGTTGGCCGCCCGCCATGCTTCTTCGGTTTTCCAGTCCATGCCCGCCGGCATCTCATAGATGACCGGCAGGAACTCGCGGGCCGAAATCTCGCCAGTGCGCACGCGGTCGGCGTACGCGCGTTTCTGGTTGCACAGGCTCACCCGCTCGAAGTCGGCCGTCGTGATGCTGACAATCAACGGCTGGCGGCGGCTGGCGGTCGACGTTTCCAGCGCCTCAAACAGTGACCCGTCCGGCTGGGCGTGCAGCTCGTCGATCACCGCAAAGTGCGTGTTGAAGCCGTGCTTGGAACTGGCCTCGCTGCTGATCGCCTTGAGGAAAGAGTGCTGGTCTTGGTTCAGGCGAATCTTCTTGTAGCCTACCTGCACTTCGGCCCGCGCCCGCATCTCGGGGCTTCGGTCGATCATGCCCGATGCCGCGCGGAAAACGATGGTCGCTTGGTCTCGGTCGGCCGCTGCGCAGTAACATTGCGCCGCTTGCTCGCCGTCAAAGAACAGGACGTAAAGGCCAATGGCTGCCGCCAACAGCGTCTTGCCGTTCTTGCGCGGGACGTACAGGAACACCTCGCGGTAGCGCCTTGTCCCATCTTCCCGCTGCCACCCGAAGATGGCGCCGACGAACGCCTGTTGCCACGGTTGCAGAATGACGGGCTTTCCCGCCTCGGTGCCTTCCACGTGCCGGCAATGCCCCTCGATGAAGCCGATGGCGTGTTCCGCTTTGGCCCGGTTGAACGTGTCCCCGGGGCCGGCGGTGGCGTCGGCATCGTATCCGCCGGGCAGCACCCGGCCGGGAACAGCGGCGCACCAGCGTTGCCAAGGGGAGTTAGCCATGCACTTGGCTCTTCGGCTTATCTTCTTCCAACAAGGCGCCCGGCCACAAGTTATGCCTCTCAAACTCACCAGCGCGCCATCTAAGCGCTTCCCTGTCTTCAGGTGGGCACGTTCGCTCCTCATCCGACCATGCCACGCGCCCGCCCATGTCGCGAACCCACTTTTCAAGCTCCCGGGCGAACAACCATTCGGCGTGCTTGGCGGCGCTTTCCGCAGACGCGAAGCCCTCATACTTGAACCCAAAAACAACAGCATCCCAAGTCATAGAACCGGGGCGATGCCGAACGACCTTGACCGGCGTGGCTCCACCATCCAAGGTATTCATGCACCAATACCCGGAACACTCTTCGGGCGAAACTTTAGGGTCGTCCGCCCACCAACTCAGACACAGGTCCAAAGGCTTCACGATTGGTCCTCCTTTTTACTCTTGTTCAATCGCTCATCCTTCACCCTTTGCAGTTCTTGAAGCGCATGGTGCAAATCGGCCAAGCCCGGCGCGCCTTCTTGTTTCTGGACAGTCCGAATCTCGTTCTTGCACATCTCGATAAACCTGTCGATGATGCTTCCACCACGCGCAGTCATGGCGCCTCCTTGGGCATGGTCAGTTGTTCGCCGCATGCGCGGTCACTTGGTATCATGGCAAGCCTTCACTGGCAAGGATGGCGTCAAGGTCGGCTTTCAGCATGTCAAGCGCCTTGGCCTCGCAGGCGCAACGCGCGGCTTCGGCGGTGGCGCTGTCGCCCGATGCGATCACTTTGCCACATACGGCCGAGACCGTCCAGTGCCAAGCATCGCCGTTGTCGGTAGCTCGCAGGTCGACCAACACGCCGGTGGTCCTGTAAAGACCGGGGCGAACAAGTGCCCAGTTCATGGCTTCCTCCCAAAGTAGGCGTCCGGCTTTTCGTCTTGCACCTCGGGCTTGCCAGGCTTCACACGCGTGCGCTTCTCTGGCGACATGCCCAGGCGGTCGAGGCACATCAGCCGCATGTTGCCGGCCGTGTTGTACTGGTTGCACAACGGATGCGCCTTCATCGCGCCGGTTTCGGTTCGCATGTGCCAGCCCTCGGCCGCGATGATCGCCCGCAACGCCTCGCTCTCGGCCGTGTGGATCGCGGCCTGCGCCAGCACGTCAAGGTCGCGGTCGGTTAGCAACCCACACTCGATCAGCTTGGCGCCCAAGCGGTCGTAATGCGCGCGCTCATCCTCTGACAGCTTGAGCGGCGGGTCGGGAAGCTCGGTCAACAGGTTCAGCCCCTCGGCTGTCGCCACCGTCTTGGGCTTGGGCTTCGGTCCCCTTAGTCCCATTTTCTTCCGTCCTTGACAGGAATCGTGCCACTTTCTACAATCTCGACTCATCAGCGCTAGTTGGCAGGGGGCGTCCGGCTCGTGTTTTTTTCTCGGCC
>CAZVHE010000004.1:31985-38107 GCA_964627705.1 uncultured Chthonomonas sp. | reverse complement strand
ACCCACCTCGGGCGGGGAAGACATGTCTATAAGGATTGGCCGAGGCCATGCCGAACATCTAAAGGAAGCGTCATGGACGTAAGCGCACTCATTGGCACCCGATTGCGGATGCAGCGGCTAAAGGATGCCCGGCTGTTTTCAGGCTGGGTGGACACCGCCGTGGGGGGCATGGTCCATGTCAGTCTGAGTTCGGAAGAAGATATCGAAGAAGGCGATCACTTCTTCTGCGAAGGTCATACCTTTACGCATCGCCTCAGTTTCAAGGCATTTGTCGAGCGTTCGCTCGGCAGCGGCAAGGGTGCCCGCTACATGATGCGGCTGGTGGCACCTCCGGTTTCGACCACGGCCAACGAACACCCGCGCTACCGCGTGCCGCCGATGGCCGTCACGCTCACCGCCGGTGAAGACGTGTGCCAGGGCTTCTTGGAGGATGTGAGCATTGCCGGCCTGGGTGTGATGAGCCCGATTCGGTTTGACAAAGGGATGCTCGTCAATGTGGACATCCCCGAGCCGGTGGGCCCCATGCGCCTCACGGCGCAGGTGCGCTACTTCCGCAATATGGGTGACAACGAAGATGTGCAGCTTGGCCTGCAGGTCTTCGGCATGGAACGCGAAAGCGCCCAAAAGTGGGTACAGTTTGTGCACTGGGTGGCCGTGGGCAATCGCCCGCGCGCCTCGGCCTAACGCGCGAGACTAGCCGCCGCTCAGTTCGCGGCCCTTCACGGCGTTACGCTCGATAAATTCTCTCCAGTTCGCCGGCACGTCCGTGTCCACAAAAATGGCCTGCACCGGGCACTCGGGTTCGCACAGGCCGCAGTCAATGCACTCATCCGGGTTGATGTAAACCATGTCATCCCCTTCGTAAATGCAGTCCACGGGGCAAACCTGCATGCAGGATTTGTCCTTCACGCCGATGCAAGGGTCGGTGACTACGTAGGGCATGGTCCAGAAACTTTACCGTCCGGACTCGCCGGAGGGGAAGGGCTCCCGGCGGCAATGCGAGAAAAGACTCGTTCCACTAGCCACTGAGTCCCTTCGGATCCCTTGAACTGGTCGCCACCATAAACCGGCAGACCGAGGGACAGACTGTGGACAATGTAACGGGCCAGACGCGGAACCTCGCTCTTGGGGCTGCGGTTGGCAATGAGCCACGTCTCAATGGGTTTATAGATGCTGACTTCCAGGGCGCGCTGCATTTGGTTGCGGCTCGCGGGGCGCTGGAGCTTGGGGATATCACGCTCCATGATGAGGATATCCAATAGGGGGTCCTTCAACAAGCCTTCGGCGATGGCATAGGCGGTGTCGCGGCCGGTGTTCTGGGTGATTGCCCGATCAATTCGGTCGCCCAGCTGCTTGATGGCGTGGAGGCCCCAGGAGAGGTAAATGCCTTCCTTATCGCCAAAGTGGTGATAGAGCGCGGGGGCCTTGAGTCCGCACTCCTCCAAGATGCAAGAGATGCTGACCGCGCCGTAGCTCTCGCTACGAAAGAGCTTCTGGGCGGCATGGGCCAGGCGGTCTCGCCCGCTTGCGGGCCGTTCCGAAGCCTCCTGAATATTGCGCATATCTAATCAACGTATGTTTTGTCGCTGATATCTCAAGAAGATGGACAATTCTGTCCAGTTTCCCAGCAAAAGGACCCTTTGGATGGGGGCAAATCCGGGCGTTTGGCCCCGGAAGCCTGTACAATAGGGGAGCACAACGAGCCCTGGCTCGTAAGGAAGAGCAATGTCCATTACGTTAACTCCGCGCGCGTCTCAAGAACTACGTGACCTGATGACCGGCCAAGAGAAACCGAACGCCCACCTGCGCGTTTGGGTCGCTGGTGGCGGTTGCTCTGGTCTTTCGTACGGCATGGCTCTGGATGAGAACGAGCCGGACGCCGACGATCAGGTCTTCGAATGCGATGGCGTCAAGGTGGTGGTGGACGCCATGAGCCTGCAGTACATGGAAGGGTCCAATGTGGACTACGTGGACGACATGATGGGCGGCGGATTCAAGATCGATAATCCAAACGCCACCAAGGGTTGCGGTTGCGGCTCGTCGTTCTCCACGGAGAACGGCCCGCAAGGCGGCGGGGGCTGTGGCTCCTGCGGTTGCGCTTCTTAAGCGCGGCCTATCGAGTTGAAGTGACCTCCTGGGCGGATTAGTCCGCCAGGAGGTTTTCTCCTTGATCCTTAAAGACGTTGTGGACGTAATCCACCCACTTGCGGGTGCTGGCTTCGTCGATCGTCACAAATTTTAGACCCGTGGCAAACAGGTCGCTCTTCTTCACCGGTAGTGAATAGCGCACTTCGGCCTTAAGCGTGATGGGCTCGGTGTCGCCTCGGCCAATCGAGATATCCACAATCGTCCCGGCTTCGTACTGATGGCGCGAACGGAGCTGAAGCCCGCCCAGACTCAAGTCCACCAGAACGGAAGAGATTTCGGCCTCATCCGCCAGCTTGATCTTGGCGTACTCAAGCATAACAAATCGCTTATGCTCTCTTCGGTTTTCAGCCGTCAACGCCACTTGGTTCGCCAGGTGATTGTCACCCATGTTTAAGTTTTCGGCATTCATTTTGCGGGTCCTCAGGGGTTTAGGCAGCCGGTTGCTGCGGGAGATCGTCGGTTTGCGGAATTACGCCGTTGCGGGCAATAACTTGCTTGAAAGCGGCTACGACTTCGGCGTCGAGGTAGCCCTTGTTCGTGTCTTCGTCCAGGATGCTGATGGCGCGATCGAGTGCCATGCCCACGCGGTACGAACGCGTACTGGTGATGGCATCGAAGATATCGGCGACGGTGGCGATGCGCACCAAGAACGGGATGTCGTCGCCCACCAGGCCATCGGGGTAACCCGAGCCATCCAGCTTCTCGTGGTGCCAGCGAATAATGGGCAAGCACTCGCGGAAGAGGTCTACGTTCTGCACGATGTTGGCCCCGTAAACCGGGTGCATACGGATCATCTCAAACTCTTCGTCGGTGAGCTTGCCGGGCTTGGTCAGTACGTTGTCGGGGATCCCGATCTTCCCAATGTCGTGGACGAGACAGCCCATTTCTAAAAGGCGCTTTTCGTAGTCGCCCAGGCCGAGTTCTTCGGCAATCCAGAGGCTGTACTGCATCACGCGTTCAGAGTGACCCGCGGTGTACGGGTCCTTGGCTTCAACCGCTCTCACCAAGGCGCGAACGATGCTTTCGAAATTGGCTTCCAACTGGCCCAGCGCGTCGGTCAGGAGCTTGTTGGTGTTCTCAATCTCCGCGTTTTTGCGCTCGAGATTGTGGCTAACCTGCCGCAGGTCGGTCACGTCCACAAGGAAGGTGAGGAGGTGTCGGAACGAGCCCTGGGCGTCAAAAATCGGTTGGCTGCGGACCTCGATTTCTCGGTTGCTGCCTTCGTGCATTGCCGTGAAAACGGTGCTCCAGGGTTCGCGGCGGTTTTCGCTTTGCCGCAGGCCTTCGGCCACGCGGTCGAGTTCGTTGTCGAGAGCCGTGGGTACTACCAATCCGGGCGGGCGCGGCCGTAGCAACTGCGCCGACCACTGACCGTTGTCAAAAACGTTGCGGCCATCGCGGATCAGCGCCAGACCGAGCGGGAGCGACTCGACCAGAGTTCGGTAGTCGTTCTGCAGGCGCAGGGAGTTGATTTCCGTCTCCCGCAGCCGACGCTCGCGCTGGCTGTTGAGGCGCAGGAACAGAATGGAGGCCGTTCCGATGACCGCCGCCGTCAGGAACGCGAAGAACATTAGCGTCGCGGTGCGGTTTTGCGAAATCCCGATTTCGTCGAGAGTGGAAGAGATCGTGGCGCGCTGCGTGTCGATGCCGAGTTGGACGCGCTGCACCTCGTTCAGACCAGCCTGACGGCTCGTAAGCGAGCGCTGCACGGCTTCCTGCAGGTTAGCGGCCAGCTTGGTTTCGCCCCGCTCGACCAGGCGTTCGATCAGAACATTGGCTTCAAACGTCGACCCCCCGTCAGCAATATGCCGCAGTCCGCTCTGGGCAATGCGCAAACTTTCGAGCTTTTTGATGGCGTGAGACGTGTTCCGGCTGTTCTGAATGGTCTGGTACTGGGAAACGCCCGCTTGCACCAGAAGGGCCACGCCCAGGGCGAGGATGATGTTCTCCACGACCGTGCGATTGACGCGGGAAGCGATGAGCTCGAGCGGGCTTTCGCCGACCCCTTTCGAAATGACCGTGGAAAGAGAAACAGCCATGCCCATCGCCAGCAGAACGAAGAGACATCCATAAATGAGTATGCGTAAGAAGAGTGCGCTTTGCTTTTGGTTGGCCACAGTCGCGGAGCGGTCCACCCCGATGATGGCGACAACCTCGCCTTCGGCGTTCTTGATCGGCGCATAAGCCGAGCGCCAGGTCCCCCATTTATCGGTGTAAGAGGCTTGAACTACCGTCGGTTGCCCCGTATCGAAGCACCGCACCATCTCGGGCGTGTAGTCCTCGTACTCTTCCATCAGGTACGACTTGTCATCCACGGCGTCGCCGTTGAGGTCACCTGCGGGCGTAGGATCGAGGACGAAGTAGAACCGATTGTCCTTGCGCCGGACGGTGTAAACGTAGGCGATATCGTCCGCGTTGGCGACGAGGGTCCGGATGCGCTCGTTCTGCCGATGGTACAGATCGGAAGTGATCTGGTCGGGATCGACGAGTTTCTCGTGCTCTTCGGCATCCACCAATGAAGCCGCGATCATTGCGTACGACTTCAATTCGGTCTGCAGTTGTTGCTCCGTGTTGAACTTGGCTTCGTTGTAGAACGCCAAGATCAAGGGGCCACCGAGCATCAAGATCCCGATGAACACCATCAGGACCATTTGAATCCGTGGCGGGAGCGACCACCGTTTGCGCATGAGACTTCTCCTTTTCTCATCGGTAAGTTGCCCTCGCAACATTACGGTGTCGGGGGGAGAAGCCTGAAAAGAAAAAGCCTCCCCGGGCCTACGGCACCGGAGAGGCTTTGAGATTGTTTTGCGTTCAGTCCTTAGCGGCGAGCCGTGTTGGTGCTGATCAGAGCGTGCTTGGTGCGAGCGTCGAATTCGATGCTCACGCCGAGAGCATTCGAGAAGAAGCTCAGCGGCACAATCGAGCGACCGTGGTCAATGAACGCGGCACGCTCCAGCGGGATGCTCACATCGTTCACGTTCGCCATCATGCTGCCAATCGCAAACCAAACCTTCTGGTCCTTGTTGGTGGCCGTCACGGTCTTGGTGGCGTTATCCCACTGCACGTAGCCGCCGGCACTCTCAAAGAGGTGGCGGAACGGCGTGAGGGCAATGCCTTCCTCCACGCGCGGTTGCACATCGAAGTTGACGGCCTTGCCGCCCATCGAGATCGTGTATTCGCCGATGTTGGGCACGCGCGTGCCGAACGTCAGCGGAACCGAGCCCACCGCCGCCGTGACATCCACGGGCGGGATGGTGGCCATCAAACCGTTGTTGTTGCCTTCGGCGGGAGTGACCTCCACCACGCCCGGACCATTGACTTCCGGTCGCACCGGGGCGCCGGCGGGGGCCACCGTCACCGGCTTCACATCACCGGTGAGTGGGCGCTGACCCGTCGGGGTGAGGTAGCGCGGGCCGTGAGCCGTGCCCGGACCCGTGGCCGGGGTGCGGGTGCCCGCAGCGGCCGAAGTCGTCGGGGCCGTGGCGGGGAGGCTGGTCGGCACTTGGTTGGGGCGGTCGCCCGTTACCACAACGCGCGGGTTCGTCGTCGTGCCTTCGGGACTGGTTACCGGTACGGTTCCGTTGGCTGAGGTCACCGGGTCGCCAGCGTCCACGCGCTCGGTGCGGCCACCGGGGTTATTGACCAGTACGCGCACGCGCTCGGTCTTAAAGGTGTTGTTGGTTTCGTCAATCACCCAGGCTTGCACTTCGTGCCAGCCGTTCGTCACGCGGGTGGTGTCCCAAAGCCAGCGGTACGGCGCGGTGTTGCGCAAGCTCATGAACTCGCCGTCCACGAAGAACGACACGTAAACGTTGCTCAGGGGCGACTTGAAGCCGACCTGAATATCCACCGTGCCTTTCAGTTGGGTGCCGCTGGTGGGGTTCTTCAGAAAGACCGGGCCACTGGCCTGGCGCTCCATCTTGATCGAGGTGGTTTGCGTGCCCACCACGGTGCCTTCCTTGTCGAAAAGGCGA
>CAZVHE010000004.1:19502-31959 GCA_964627705.1 uncultured Chthonomonas sp. | reverse complement strand
CCGTCTTCCAGTTGAGCCGGGTCAAGGCGGAAGTTCGTTTCGCCGGCGTTTGTGCTTTCGTCGGTCGTGCGGGTGGCAATACTCTTGCCATTGATGCGAAGCTCGACCAAAGCCACCGCCGCACCAGAATATCGAACCGTCAGGGTGCGATTATTCGCGGCTTTGTCCAAGACGACCGTGGCGTCCGGGAGCATGAAGGCATAGCTTGCGGAAGCCATCCCCATCGAGAGCGCCGCGGCTCCACACCATTGTCCAAGGCTCTTTGGCATAGTGCACCGCACTCTGCCCGCCAAAATAACGAGCATGCCTAGTTTGAAGGATTTCGCGAACTATGTCAACCCTTCTCCACGTCCATGAACCTTTCGCCAATCCTTCTTGAACCTGTACGAGCCGATTCACGGCCCGTAGATACCTTCGCTTCGGGCTTCCGTGGGTGGTCGGGCATTCGGTTTTCCACCAGCGGGTGGCGGGGCGAGCCGTGGTGGCACGATCTCATTTTCGTGCTACCCCGCACGCCGAAGCGGCCGGGCACGATCTTGGAAATCACGGGCTGGGAACCCAACTCCAAGGATTTACGCATGGCCCAGGAGTGGGCGGACGCCAGCGGCATGAAGGTAGCGCTGTTGTTCCAGATTCCTCGGCAGCCGATTGAGGGGCGGATTGAAGATGAACTCATCGCCTTCTCGTTTTCACTGTATTTGAACTCCAGGGACCCCGCGGACTTGCTACTTGCCCCCATGATCGCCAGTTCGGTGGCCGCGCTTGACTTGATCGAATCGCCCGTCGTGGTGACTGGCGCCAGCAAGCGAGGTTGGACCACTTGGTGGGTGGGTTTACACCGCGACGAACGCGTGGTGGGTATCGCGCCGCGCGTGTTTGACCACCTCGACTTCGCATGGCAGCAAAACCGGCAAGCCGAGCTGTGGGGCGCACCCAGTGAAATGGTCCAGGATTACACCGAATATGGGTGGAGCTTTGACCTTGACAACCCCGAAGTAGCGGCACTCATCAGTGTGGTGGACCCGCATCCCCACCGATCGCGGCTCACGGTGCCCACCCTCGTTCTGAGCGGGGCGAATGATCCTTTCTGGTGCCCTGACCCCTGGGACACCATAGCCCCCACTATGCCTGGGTGCGTGAGTTATCTCTCGGCGCCCAACGCGGGACACGGGATGGCCGACCGTCGCTGGTGGTCCGCGTCGCTCGGGGCCTTTGCGTGGGATTGCGTTGAAGGGCGAACGGCAGCCGACGAAACAACGACCCGCGTCTGGCGGGCCGAGGCCAAGGAACCCAAGTTCGTGCACGCGCTCTGGCGGCCGGTGGCCGAAGGGGGCGCCACCTCGCCTCCCCTCAACCAGCAAGTTTGGACCGCTGAGATGACGGAGCTTCTAAGAGCCGACGGCACCCGCCGCACGACCCCTGTGCGCCTCACCTCGCCGATAGGCTAGGCGTTGGTGAAGATGCCTTCGGGGGCGGGGCCAGTTTCGGCGTAAACCACGCTTCCAATCCCGCCGCGCACATTGAAGTGGCCGGTCACGCGCATGTATTGGGGCTGGCAAGCGGCGGCGAGTTCGTCCAGCAAGCGATTGACGACGGCTTCGTAATAGATGCCCTCGTTACGGAACGAGTAGTAGTACAGCTTCAGCGACTTCAACTCGATGCACGTTTCGTTTGGGATGTAAGTGAGGATAATGGTCGCAAAGTCCGGCTGGCCCGTCTTGGGGCACACGCTGGTGAACTCGGGACATTCGTGCCGAATGACGAACGGACGGCCCGGCTTCGGGTTGGGGAAGGTCTCAATCACGCCGCGCGAAGGGTACCCGCGGGTAAGTTTCAGCGTATGCAAGTCGCCGTTTTTCCGGGCCAAGGCTCCCAGGCCCCCGGGATGGGACAGGACCTCGTTGCGGCCTCTCCGGCCGCCGCCGCCGTGTTTGACGAAGTGGGCGAGGCCCTGGGCCTCGATATCCGCAAGCTCTGCTGGGAGACCGACGCCGAAACGCTGCGCCAAACCCAGAACGCTCAGGTGGCCCTGTTTGCCACGGGGGTGGCGGCGTTCCGCGCCCTGCAAGAAGCGCACGACGGCTGGACTCCGCAAGCCATGGCCGGGCACAGCGTGGGTGAATACGCGGCGCTGGTTTCGGGTGGCTGGTTAAGCGTGGCCACCGGGGCCAAACTCGTGCGGCGACGCGGCGAGATCATGGCGGCCAGCGGCAAGGATCGCCCCGGCACCATGGCGGCGGTGCTGGGCATGGAGCGCGCGGCGCTGGAAGCCTTGTGCGAAGAACTCTCGCAAGGCGGGCAGATTGTGGTCATTGCGAACGACAACAGCCCCGGCCAGCTGGTGGTAAGCGGGGATGTGAACGCAGTGCAGGCCCTCAGCGCCTCGGCCGGAGAGCGCGGGGCCAAGCGGGTGCTGCCGCTCAACGTCAGTGGTGCGTTCCATAGCCCATTGATGAAGGAGGGGGCGGCGGCCCTGGCCGAAGCCCTGAGCGGCGCGGAGTTCCTGACGGGTACGGTGCCCGTGGTGAGCAATGTGACGGCCCAGCCGGAAACGGAGTGGCCGGCGCGACTGTCCGAACAAATGGTGCGCCCCGTTCGCTGGACCGAAACAGTGCAGGGCTGGGCCGCACAGGGATTAACGATGCAAGTGGAATGTGGACACGGCGAAGTGCTGGGCGGATTGCTCCGCCGCATCGCCCCGGATGTGGCCGGGGCCAAGGTGGTGGATAGCGCGACTCTGAACGAGACCGTGAAGAAGCTCGGAGGTGCCGCGTGAACGCCGAACGTCGGGTTGCCCTCGTAACGGGGGCCAGCCGGGGCATCGGTCAGGCCATCGCTGAGGGACTAGCCGCCCAAGGGATTGCGGTGGCGTGCCTGGCCCGCAAGGCCGAGAACGCCCACGCCACCCGGGACCGCATCCGCGAGGCGGGTGGGGAAGCCGAAGCCTTTGGCGCTGACATCGCCAACGCCGAGCAAGTCCAAGCGGCCATCGCCGAGATTGAAGCCCAAATGGGGCCGATCACCATCCTGGTGAACAACGCGGGGCTCACCCGGGACACGCTCATGATGCGCATGGACTTAGCCGACTGGCAGGCCGTGATTGACGCCAACCTCACCGGCGCGTTCCACACCATCAAGGCGTGTCAGCGAGGGATGATGAAGGCGCGCTGGGGTCGCATTGTCAATATCTCGAGCATTGTCGGCCTGGGCGGCGCGGCGGGCCAAGCCAACTACGCAGCCAGCAAAGCGGGGCTTATCGGCCTCACCATGGCGGTGGCCAAGGAATTGGGTTCGCGCAACATCACGTGCAACGCGGTGGCTCCGGGTTTCATCGAGACCGACATGACCCATGATTTGCCGGCGGATTTCCGCGAACACGTGGTCAAAACGGCGCCTTTGGGCCGCCTGGGGAGCCCGCAGGACATCGCCGCGGCGGTGGTGTTCTTGTGCAGCGAGGGGGCCAGTTACATGACCGGCCAGACGCTGGTGGTGGACGGAGGACTCACGCTTTAGGTCAAAAGCGCATCGGGGTCCCGCGCAGGGACGTGGGAACCCGGTGGTAATATGCCTTTCCGCGCCATCGCGCGCAGGGCTACAAAAACATGTCCGATAACATTCTCGATCGCGTCAAAAAGGTCGTCAAGGAAGAACTCAACGTTCAAGACGAAGTGAGCGAAAGCGCCTCCTTCACCGATGATCTGGGCGCCGACAGCCTCGACGTTGTTGAACTCGTGATGGCCATTGAAGAAGAATTTGGCATTGACGTGCCGGACGAGGACACGCAAGGCCTCAAGACCGTTCAAGACGTCGTCGACTACATCAAGAGCAAGCAGGGCTAAGCCCAAACCCCTTCCCGACGAAGTGAAGGGACCACACTTTATGGCTTTTGACCAAACCCCCCGGATTGTCATTACCGGGATTGGCGTCGTATCCCCCGTAGGCACCGGGGTCGAAACCTATTGGAGCGCCCTCAAGAGCGCGGCCAATGGGGCGGGGGAAATCACCCTGCTCGACACCAGTGACTACGCCACCCGCATCGCGTTTGAAGTCAAAGACTTCGTCGCCGAAGACTGGGTGGACGGCAAGGAAGCGCGCCGCATGGACCGGTTCCTGTTGTTCGCTGCGGCCGCTGCGCCAATGGCGTTGGAGGACTCCAAGTTCCCCGAAGACCAGGGGCTGCGGGATGAGACGGCCGTGGTCATCGGTTCGGGCATTGGCGGCCTGGGAACCATGAGCGAGCAAACCAAGAAGCTGCACCTGCAGGGTCCGTCCCGCGTGTCGCCCTTCTTGGTCCCCTACATGATCCCAGACATGGCCAGTGGCTACGTCTCGATATTGCACAAGCTGCGCGGGCCGAACACGTGCATTGTGACGGCCTGTGCCACCGGGGCGAACTCCATTGGCGAGGCTGCGGCCATGATCCAGCGCGGCGACTGCGTGGCCGCTCTGGCGGGCGGGGCGGAAGCTCCCATCACCCAGATGGGCTTGGCCGGGTTCTGCTCGGCGCGGGCGATGACCACCCGGAACGATGACCCCCTGCGGGCCAGCCGACCCTTTGACAAGGAACGCGATGGCTTTGTGATGGGCGAAGGGTGCGGTGTGCTGGTGCTGGAGACGCTGGAGAACGCTCTGGCGCGGGGCGCGAAGATCTACGGCGAACTCGCAGGTTACGGCCAAAGCGGAGATGCCTATCACATCACCTCCCCGGACCCCGATGGTGATGGGGCGATGCGATCCATGCGCATGGCCATCCGCAAGGCGGGCTTGACGCCGGAAGATGTGCACTACGTCAACGCGCACGGCACCTCCACCGAGCTGAACGACAAGACCGAAACCAAGGCCATCAAGGGTGTCTTTGGTGAGCATGCCCATAAGCTCGCGGTGAGTAGCACCAAGTCCATGATTGGGCACACGCTGGGGGCGGCCGGGGCGCTGGAAGCCGTAGCGTGTCTGTTGGCTCTGCGCGACCAGATCGCACCGCCGACCATCAACTACGAAGTGCCGGACCCCGAGTGCGACCTCGACTACGTGCCGAATGTGGCGCGCCCCATGCCGATGGAAGTGGCCTTGTCCAACTCCTTTGGGTTCGGTGGCCACAACGCGACGCTGGTCTTTAAGCGGTACCAGGAGTAGGCGGCGTGCAGGCTTGGATCCAGGCGTTTCTGGACCATCTCCAGGCCACACGCTCGCCCCATACCGTGCGGGCCTACGGGTCGGACCTCGCTCAACTCGCGGAGTTCACCGGCGGCCAGCCTGACTTGAGCCCGGAGACTCTGGAAAAGTATCTCCGGGCTTATGCGCCTCAGCCCACCACCCGGGGGCGCAAACTCTCCACTCTGCGCGCCTTCGTGCGCTATTT
This sequence comes from uncultured Chthonomonas sp., assembly GCA_964627705.1. Lineage (GTDB taxonomy): Bacteria > Armatimonadota > Fimbriimonadia > Fimbriimonadales > Fimbriimonadaceae > JAHBTC01. The sequence goes on along the minus strand of CAZVHE010000004.1, from coordinate 26,600 downwards.
GCGGGCCGTAGGGCACCTGGATGTGGACCCCACGGCCACGCTTGTCACCCCCATCAAGCACCGGCCGCTTCCCGCGGTGCTCACGGCCCACCAGGCGGGGCAACTCCTGGATCAGCCTCCGCCGGGCAAGAGCCCTCTGCGGGATGCGGCACTGCTGGAGATGCTCTACGGGGCCGGACTGCGCGCCAGCGAGGTGGTGCGCCTCGACCTCAGTGACGTGGACCTGAATACACAACGCGTGCGGGTGCGCGGGAAGGGAAACAAGGAGCGAATTGCCGTCTTTGGCGGCGCGGCCGCCCGGGCGGTGCAGGCCTACCTGACGCAAGAGAGGGTAGGGGGCAAGAGCGAGGCCGTGTTTGTGAACGCCAGCGGGCAACGCCTGACCACGCGCACGGTGCAAAACGTGGTCCACCGGTGGGCACAGGCCTCGGGTTTGCCGCCGGATGTGACCCCTCACACCTTGCGCCACTCCTTTGCCACGCACCTGCTGGACGGGGGAGCCGACCTCAAGTCCGTGCAACAGCTCCTGGGCCACGAGAGCCTGGCGACCACCCAGATCTACACCCACATCAGCATCGAGCGGCTGCGCGATACCGTGCGACAGAGCCACCCGAAGGCGAAACGCAAGGGCTAGTCGCTTCTCAAACCCAAGTGCTGGCGCGGCGCAGGTGCTTGAACGTAATGGGGCGCGCAAATTGACCGAACACAAAGCCGGGGTAGCCCACCATCGAGTCCAGTTCGTAGTCGGGCGGGGCGGAAATCAGCACCAGCGGGGTGCTCTTGGCTACGGGGTGGCCCATCTTGGCCATGGCGAACTCCTCGTAACCTGCAATTTTGTGGGGCTCCTTGAGCGTGGCAATGAGGTCCACAAAGATCATCTCCGCGCCATCGCAGGCATCCAGCGCCACATCCACCTGGTCGGTGATGACCACCTCGTCATCCGACTGAAACGCGCGTCCGGCTTCGCTGCGGATCTCTTCGTCACGGGTCAGGATGACGTACTTCATGCCTCACAAAGAGGGACGGATTTCTCCCTCAAAAGGCCGCGTGACCCCAGGAATGTTGCTCAATTCATAACAAGGGGTTGCGAAAGTCCAATTTTGTGTAATACTTGGAACAAGCACGTATCACCGCACCGTGATATGTAGTGGAGCGAAATCCTGATGTCGATCATCCAAAGCCCGAACAACGTCGTGACGGAGCGCACGCCCGCCGAGAGTGATCGTTTTTCACGCATGCGCGCCCAAACTGAGCGGCGAGCCTATGCGATGGCTTTGCAGCTCACCCGGAACTCCACCGACGCTCAAGACCTGGTGCAAGACACCTACCTGAAGGCGTGGCGCGGTTTTGATTCCTACACTCCGGGCCGGCCGTTCCTCAACTGGCTGTTGCGCATCATGCAGCACGCCTATCTGGATAGCCGCCGCCGCGAGAACCCCATCCGCAAGGCCGAGTCCATCCACTCCATGGTCTCGCCGAACAGCGGGGAAGTGCAAGAACTTCAACTACCGGACAACGCCATGAACGCCGAGGACGGTGTGCTGATGGAAGAGTTCCGCCTGGAGCTCCGCCGCGCCCTCAATGAACTGCCGGACGTCTACCGCACGGCCATTGAAATGTGCGACATCGAAGAGCTGAGCTACGCCGAAATTGCCGACCGCCAGAATACAACGATCGGCACGGTGCGCTCCCGCATCCACCGGGGCCGCAAGCTCCTGCGTGAGATCATCCAAGAGCGCGGCGTCAACATTCCGATCCGCTAAGTCCCAAACGGGGCTCCAGTTCTCATATCGAACGCCCGAGAATCTCCGGTATGGGGGTCTCGGGCGTTTCTTCTGCCCTCCGGGCAGCGCAAAGCGCATATGTGAGCAAGGCGACGCAAGAAGGCGTGGCCGTGCAGATGCTCAAAAAGAGCCTGGATCAAGAAAAGCAGGCTGCGCAGGAACTCCTGAAGGGCCTAGACACCAAGGGCAAGATCCTCGACGTCCGCGCCTAAGGCACGGTATCCTGTCCTGAGTGAGCGCAAAGCGCCCCGCGCGCCCCGTCTGGTGGCGAAACACGTTTTTCCTTTTCGGTGCCCTCATCTTGGTGGTGGCGGTCATAGGATTTGTGCGCGGCGAAGATGCCATCCGTGACCCCGGCCAGAAGCGCGAGAGCAACCTCGCCCTGATGTACGTGGTCGGCGGCATTTTGATGCTAGGGAACGGCTGGTTAACCCACCGTCAGAGCCTGGCCGCTTACGAAGAGGAGTTCGGCGGCAATCCGCCGGCAGCCTGAACCCAACGGATATTCAACAATGGTCAAGTGTCAATGCGGCAAAGAAATGGACGTGGTGCCCAACTGGTTCCAGAGCGTCAACGTTCAGTTCGTCTGCAATAACTGCCCCAACCAAACCATCAAGGGCATCACCGAAGTGGATTTGGCGGCGGGCTTGGTGCCCGTGGCCACGCCCGACACCGGGCAAGACAAGGGCGATGAGCCCGTGCCCGAACTGGACGACGACGAAGACCTCGATTAATCGAGGCTTAATCCTTCGGCATTCAACAGAGCGCGGGCGGATTTACGCCACGCGTTCGGTTGTTTCGTGATCTTGCCGCTCAATCATGAGCAGTGACGGCGTGCCCTGGGCGCCCAGCTTCTCAAAACAGGCGTACTGCAGGTCGCTCGGCGAGAGCAACGCATCCGTAGTGACCACCACGCGGGCCAGCAACCGGTCTCCGGTGCGCCACGCGACCGCTTCAAGGACATCCGATACGCCCATCAGCACTTCTTGAGTGAGGCGGGGATGGGGACGCGGATCGAGTTGGTAAACAACGGCCACATTGGAGTGTTCGGTAGGTTCAGTGCCGTTCCTTAGCCCCTTGAGCCCAGAAAGTTACGAGTTTTGCCGGAGGCCCTGCGGGGCGGGCAGACCGTTGAGCTTGAGCCACGCCGCGTATTGCTCTGGTTTATCAATATCCGTGCCAAGCGCAGCCGCCTGGGTGATGACCCCGCGCACCCGTGACTTAAGGGCGCGGGTGGCGGCCCGCTCGAGAGCGGCGATGGGCAAGGTCTGCGGGGCGGCCCGCCCGAGGATCACGCGGAGGAGGGTGCCGAAGCCCAAAATCGCGGCCAACTTCACCGGGCTTTTGCGGGCGGCGTAGGCCAGCTCCATCTGCGCCATGCTACGCCGCATGCTTTCGGTATGCATCACCGCGACGTTGCCGCCGGTGAAGGTGCCCTCACGCAGCCGCAGACTGGTGCGGGCCACGCCGGGATATTTGGCTTCGCAGGCCGCCAGCGGGATGATCGGGTAAGCGATCTCGGCGTCGGCGGGGGTGCGGGCCACCACATCGGTTAAATCTTCGGTGGTGACGTCGGGCATGTCGGCGGTGATGAGCATCATGCGCTCGGTGGTAACGGCGTTGAGGCCGCGCCCGAGGCTCTCGATGAAGTGCTGGCCCGCCGGGATCCCGTCCGGCCCGCCCACCACGCGGAGCTCGCCCAGGGGGGCGGCGGCGCGGCACACGCGCTCCAAAATGGCTTCTCCGTGCACCGGGAGCTGCCAGCGTTCACTCACGTCGGTGAGAGCACTCCAATCGCCCTTCAGAGCGCCTCCGGCTAAAACGACGACATCCAAAGGCTTTCCTCCCTCGTGAGAGTATGGGCGGGGCGCACAAAGGGCCAGCCCTCGTTTTGCATCGACTGAGCGATTTGGCGGGCGGCTTGTTCGTCCGGCGCAAGGCCAAACACGGCGGAACCCGACCCCGTAAGCCCAGCGGCGGTGGCCCCGTGGATTTGGAGCCTCTCAATGGCCTCGCCGCAGGCGCAGGGCATCACGCGCTCGAAGTCGTTGTAGAGGGTCCAGGGGTCGTCTGGGAATTCCCGCCACGGTCGTTCCTGGGCATCCAGTTCGCGGTAGGCCTGCGCGGTCGGCACGCCCGCATCCGGTCGCACCACCACCAGCCATCGGCGCGGGGCATCGGGGAGCGGGGTGAGTTTTTCGCCGTAGCCCTCGGCACGGGCCAGGCCCCCGATCAGAAAGAACGGCACGTCCGCCCCCACCGCTTGCGCCACCGCGGTCATGAATTCGGCCGGCCAATGATCGGGATAGAGGCGATGCAGGCCCCGGAGCAGGGCGGCGGCATCCGAACTCCCACCGCCCAGTCCCCTCTCGGCCGGGATCGCCTTGGTGAGGCCGCTGTGGCCGGGGGGAACCTCGGGCAATTCGCGTAGCAGACGCAGCACTTTGGTCAAAGTGTTCTCGGCGGGTAGGTCCGGCCAGTTGCAGGTGATCTCCATCCGCGTGCCGGGCGTGATGCGCACGGTATCGGCTAGAGAAATGGCGGCAAAGTACGACCGAAGGGGGTGGTATCCCGAAGCATCGGGCGGCCCAACGCTTAAGAACGTGTTGACCTTGGCGGGGGCAATGACTTCCAGCGTCACTGCGGCCTGTCCCCCATTTGCTGGCGGACGTGGTCAGGGATCTCGGGCGGCGTGGCGGCCTGGGGTGGGATTTTGAGTTCGGACTGGACATCCGGCACGCGCGGCGGCAGCACCTCGTGCGGGTAAGGCATCACCTCCAGCTCTTCCAGCGCCTTATCAATGGCGGCGAGTTGCATGCGCGCTTCGGCGATAGTCTGGATGAACGGCAGCACCGAATCCTGCACCTCACGGCCCGCCAATCGGTGACCCAGCACCCGCGCACGCAGGGAATCCAGAGTGGTCATGTAAACCGCCGCCTGGGCTTCGGCACGGTGGACCGTGGCTTCAATCGCTTGCATCTGGCGGCGGTATTCCGCAATGTTTTGGTCCGCCATGCGATACATTTCTTGCGCCTGGGGGTCCTTGCTGGCGATCAACAGATACTGCTGGGTCGGCACGAGGTTGCTTTCCGTGCGGGAGATCTCAAAGGCCACCCGGTCGGCCCGGCGCAGGGCAATGTAGAGGTCTTCGGCGAGGCGATTGACGGTTTGGGGCAGCTCTTCTAGAGCCGCGATCTTGCTCTTCGTCAGATCGTTGACCGACTGCTGGAACCGTGTTCGCCGATCCTCGCAGCCTTGCCACAAGTGGCGGAATCGCCCATCGTGCCAACGCTTGTAGATCGAACGCTTATAAGATGCGGCAACCACCAAGCCCGCAATGACGCCCATCGTTCCTAAGCCAATCACCGATTGACCCGTGGAAGCCCACACGATGCCGCCCACTCCGAGCGCTCCAAGGCCCCCAATGACGCCGTGGCCACTCAGAATCTCACGCGCAAAGACCTGACGGTCTCGGCGGATGAATTCCGAGCGACTCATAACCACTCCCTACGCGCGCGGAGGCCGCAAGGGTGCGCACCCCAGTTCGCGCTCCACGCCGGCCGCGAGTTCAAGTAGCCGTTCGTCGCCGCGTACCGGACCCATGAGGTGCAGACCCACGGGGAGGCCGTCGGCCAGGCCGCAGGGCAGCGAAAGCGCGGGGTAGCCGCCCATATTGGCGGGGATGGTGCAGAAGTCCATGAGTTTCAGGGCCATCGGGTCGTGGCTGAAGCCACCGAGCGGGAAGGCCACGCACGGGCTGGTCGGGCTGAGGATCGCATCGTATTCGCCCCACAGCGCGTCAATTTCGGCCACCATGAGGCCGCGAACTTGCTGTGCGCGCAGATAGTAGGCGTCGTAGTAGCCCGCCGAGAGGGCATAGGTGCCCACCATGATGCGGAGCTTGACCTCGTGGCCAAACTTCTTGCCACGGGTGGCCATCAGGCTTTCCACATGGCCGGGAGCTTCCTCGCGGGCACCGTAGCGCACGCCGTCAAAGCGGCCCAGGTTGCTGCTGGCTTCGGCCGGCGCAATGATGTAATACGTGCTGACCCCAAGGGAAAGCGAAGGCAGATCCACGTGGTCCACGGTGGCCCCGGCGGCTTCGAGCGTGCGAATCGCCTGCTCGATGCTAGTGCGCACATTGGCTTCCACGGCATCCGACATCAGTTCTCGCGGTAGGGCAAATCGCTTGCCCTTCACACTGGCGTTGGCCAGATCCATCGCGCCTAGCGGGGCGTCGGGCAACGACGTGTTGTCCAGGCCGTCGGTTTGGCAAATCACTTGGGAAAGCGCGGCGACATCCGCCACGGTCTGCCCAAAGGGGCCAATCTGGTCGAGCGATGACCCGAAGGCCACCAGCCCGAACCGAGACACGCGCCCGTAGGTCGGCTTGAAGCCCACCAGGCCGCACAAGGCTGCTGGCTGGCGGATAGAACCCCCGGTGTCGCTGCCGAGGCTGATGGGCGCGAGGCCCCCACTCACGGCGGCGGCGGAACCGCCCGAACTCCCGCCTGGTGAACGCGTGGGGTCCCAGGGGTTCTTGCACAGGGCGTAGGCACTGTTCTCGGTGCTTGTGCCCATCGCAAATTCGTCGAGGTTGGTCTTGCCCAGCAGGGGCATCCCGGCCCCGTGCAACTGGGAGATCACGGTGGCGTCGAAGGGCGGAATGTAGCCTTCGAGGATGCGACTCGCGCACGTGGTGGGTCGGCCCTGGGTGCTGATATTGTCTTTGATGGCCACCGGCACGCCCAGCAGAGGGCTGGTTTCGCCCGCATCCAGGCGGGCCTGGGCGGCGCCGGCTTCGGCCAGGGTGCGCTCGGCATCCACGTGCAAGAAGGCACCGTAGGTGTCGGGCACATCCAGATAGGCCTGGGCGACTTCGCGGGCACTTAATTCACGGCGCTGAAGCGCGGCCGCAATCTCGGTGGCGGTGAGCGGACCTAGCTTGTTGCTCAACGATCAGTCCTCCCGAATGCTAGGAACCAAGAACAGTCCGGCCCGGCTCTTCGGGGCGTTGGCGAGCGCCTGGTCACGGGTGAGGCCGAATCGGGGCACATCCTCGGCCAGCACGGTCTGAAGGGCCACGGCGTGCGGCTTCGGGGCGAGGCCCGTTACATCCACGGCCTGCAAATCTTGAAAGTGCCCCAGGAGGGCATCGAGCTCCGTTTGGAAGGCACGTAACTCGTCCTCGGTCAGTTCCAGTCGGGCGAGGCGTGCGACGTGCCGAACTTCGTCCAGCGTGATCGGCATGACGAAGATTATGACCTCTCCACCATAATGAACCTATGCCGATTTGGGGTCGCCGTGGGCACTA
>CAZVHE010000004.1:635-19489 GCA_964627705.1 uncultured Chthonomonas sp. | reverse complement strand
CACCGTGGTGATCATCGTGGGGGTAGCCGCCATGACGGGCGTCTGCCGCAGCCTCATTCCGCCCCCCGAACTCGGCCCCACCGCCAACCGCCCGGGCGACTTTGTGCGCAGTTCGGCGAGGCTCCCCATTGCCTGGCGCACTCTAGATGACGACCCCTTCGCCGAGGCCCGCCGCCGCGAACTCCCCCTGCTCTTTGTGATGGGGAGCGACTTGAACCAATCGGCAGTGGCATTCGACAAATGGATGTTCAAGGAACGCGAGATTATCCAGCTCATCCAGCAGTCGTTCGTGCCGGTGCGGGTGGACTTGGATGAGGACCCGGCGATGGTCAATGCGTTTTGGCCCCTTTCGCGCTCCACGCAGGTGCCCGATCTTGGCTTCCAAATCTGGGCGGTGGATGCCAACGGCGTGCCGCGTGATTTCCACGAGCCGATCCTGAGGGGCGACCGTTTTGACCCCGCCATCTTTGTTTTGCGCCTCCGCAAAATGAGCGATAGGGCGCAGAGCAAGGAATCCAACCCCGTGGCCGCCCGCCAGGCCATGGATCTCGCCATCCTGGCGGGCTCAACGGAAGAAGGCGTCCCCGACGTCGATCTCTATCTCCGGAATTTGCAGGCCCGTGTGCACCCAGAATACGGAGGCCTGCCGCTCAATGGATTTCAGGTGAATGCCATCCGCGATTGGCGGATGCTGCAGGTGATGGGGCGGCTGGGTGAGTTTGATGCGCCCTTCCAAAAGTGGATGCAGTCCCCGCTGATCGACTGGACCTTCGGAGGCATCTACCAGCAGGCCGAGCAGATCAACTACGGCGCGGTGGAGCTGGACAAGCGGGCCACGTTATCGGCCGAATTCGTGGCCGTACTGGCCGGCTATGCGCGCCAAACCGGGGATGGACGCATGGAGGCCCTGGCCCGCGACCAGTGGAAGCAGGTGCAGCGCGAGTTCCTGCGTGAAGACCGCGTGGTGCCCTGGATTAGTACGCTCCGCAGTCCGCTCAATCGCTCTGCGAGGCTGGGCTTGACCCCCGATCCCCTGGGGCGGCTCACGCCTGAGCAAACGGCCTTGGGGCTGGAAGTCAGCTCAAACCCGCAGCTCATCCCCCGATGGACCAACCCCCAGGACGGTGAGCAATGGCTCGCCGCCCTGCAAGCGCTGCGCAAGCAAGAAATTCCGCGCCAAACCCGCGCCAGCGAGTCGGCGTATCTTTCCTCCACCGCTCTCTTCGTGACGTCCCTTTTGGAGGCCCGGCGCTACCTGGGCGAGAGTGACTCCACCACCGCCGTGAACCTGTGGGCGTACGTCAAAGCGTTCGAGGCGGGGCCGGATTCGGTCACCCACCGGAGGGGCGAAGGCAAACCGCCCCGGCGCACCCTGCTGGACCGCGCCGCTTACCTGCTGGCAGCCTGCGAAGTGGCCACCCACACTGGCAACGACGGCTTGATGCGGCGAGCAGTGGCAGTTTTCCGGCAGACGCGGCGCGAGTTTGCGCCCGTCTACGGGGCGGCAGTCTCTGACCCCCGGCTGCCGGAGACCTTGGCGATTGATCAACCCGACGTGGTGGATGGACTGCAAGAAGCCAGCCTGCCGCTGTTTGTGCGGGCGACCACGAGGCTTTCCATGTTGCTCCCGGATGCCGAGCGCAAGGCCGTTCGCGACGAATTGCGTTTGCAACTGGGCCGGGAGTCGCTGCGGGTGGATGAGGCCGGGCAGCGGCTGGCGGGGCGTTACCGGGCATGGTGGCGGCTGCAGTTGCCGCTAGGCTATCTGATTGTGGGGCCAGACCCGCAGCGATGGCGCGATGAACTGGGGAGCGACCCCGCCGGGCCGCCGCTCTTGTGGGTGCAGGCGTGGCCCGGATTGAAGCCGGGCATCTACGTGGTGCGTGACGATGTGCGGGAAGGTCCCTTTACCAGCCTCGCATCGCTGGCCGAAGTTCAGCCATAATGACCAACCTAGCCGGAGAGGTCGCATAGTTGGTCTAGTGCGCCGCACTCGAAATGCGGTGTGGGGAAACTCACCGTGGGTTCGAATCCCACCCTCTCCGCCACAATCTCTTGCATTCGTCTCGAAACGAGAACAGATATGTGTCCAAGATCGCAGGTTGTGAGTTCGCTGATCCCAGAGCGCTCGCGGACGATCTCATGGATTGCTGAGGCATGACGCCAAAAGGTAGCGAGAATTCTCTCACTGCAGGAACTCAGTACCTTCGCCTGTGGTAACTTGATGATACGAGGAGCCGCTGACATGAGCATTTCCGAGTACCTATGCGATCGAGGCTGGGAAGAAGTCGCTCGACTGAAGGTGGAAGGCGCCGAAGCCAGGCTTAGCAGACTGCGCCCCGAGTACGTGGCCTCTCCTACACTTAGTTTTGCTGAAAAACTTCACCCAAATGGCCTCTATCTGCATCAGGTTGAAGCAATTCACCGCTTTGCGAAAGGGGCAAATGTGTGTCTGGCAACAGGAACTTCCTCTGGGAAGACTACACTTTTTCACTGTGCCGCTGTTGAGGCTTTGTCGAAAGACCCTTTATCGAAGATCATTTGCATATATCCCCTGAAGGCGCTTGCCAATGAGCAGGAGGATAGATGGGCTCGTGCCATGGAGTTGGCTGGAACCGACTGCCTTGTAGGTCGGATTTCCGGGGACGTGCCCGTCAAAGCGCGAGCACAGATTCTAAGACAATCTCAGGTAGTGGTCATGACGCCCGACGTCATGCATGCTTGGATGTTACCAAACGCTGACGAACGCTCTGTCCGAACTTTTCTTCAACACTTACGCCTAGTAGTTGTTGATGAGGCTCATGCCTACACGGGCGTTTTTGGATCAAATTCTGGCTTCCTTTTCAGGCGTTTGAGGCATCTTTGTAACCTCCTCGGAGGTGACCCGCGTTTTGTCGCAGCATCTGCCACGATTGCGAGACCTGAAGAACATCTCAGGTTGTTGACGGGACTCGAGTACTCTATCGTTGACGACCAGTTTAACGGAGCGAAGCGCCATCCAAACACGATTCACCTTGTGAATCCACCATCTGGTGATGACCTCTTGTCAAGTTTGGCGAAGCTCTTTCAACACATTATCGAAGACAATGATCGACGCTTGATCGCCTTTCTCGATAGTCGAAAGCAGGTCGAACTGCTGACAAGCATCGCGATTCGCGGTCAGCACGAAGAAGACCATGAAGAAACGGGTGAGTCTACCCTTGATGGCGAGCTCGGATACAGGGAGATTGAAGACAGCCTCACGTTCCTAAAGCGGTTGTCAATTCTGCCATACAGGTCTGGCTATGAAGAAGAGGACCGCAGGCTAATTCAATCGCGTTTGTCTGACGGGAGTTTAAGAGGAGTGATTTCCACAAGCGCACTTGAGCTTGGAATTGATATTCCCTCACTTGATACTGCGGTTCTCGTTGGGGTTCCACCTTCATCGACCAGTCTAAGGCAGCGTGTCGGTCGAGTGGGAAGGCACAAGGCTGGCGACATTTTCGTTGTCAATACTGGCTCTATCTACGATGAAGCCGTCTTTAGCGACCCTGAGTCTTTGCTGACTCGACCTCCGGCAGAGGGTGCACTATATCTGCAGAACACGCGTATCCAGTACATTCACGCCCTTTGCCTCGCAAGGTTGGGCGGTGAGCATGATAAAGTCGCCAATGCAGCAGTTGACGACTTCTCATTTAATTCGAAAATTGAATTTCCTGATGGATTTATCGAGCTCTGTGAAATGGAACGTACGGGCCAGGTACCCATAGATCTTCAATCTATGAAGCACGAAGCTGGCGAAAATCCGAATCATTCGTTTCCATTGCGAGATGTTGAATCCAGCTTTAAGATGATCTTTAGGAACGGGCCTGAAGAATTCAGCTTAGGGTCTCTGAGCTACTCGCAGTGTTTGCGTGAAGCATATCCCGGCGCCGTATACCGTTATGCAACCAGATCATACAGGGTTTACCAAGTCAATCTTAGGAGCAAGGAAATCAAGGTTCGGAAGGAGAGGGGGTACATTACAAAACCATCGGTACTTCCTACTTTGGTGTTTCCGAATCTCAGTCCTGGTAATGTCTTTCAACAGATTAAATTGGGAGACCTGGTAGCTGTCGAGTGTAACCTACAAGTTCGTGAATGGTTGAGTGGATTTACTGAAAGGCGGGGAAACTCAGATTTCGTGGTGACATACCCGCACGTCAATGCTAGAGATTCCTTTACCTATCCGCACTCATCATTTTTCCGGAATTACTTCACCAGTGGGTTAGTCTTCATTCATCCTTGCCTGTCGGTCGAAAGTGTGAATCGCGATTTGCTAACAAATTTGCTTTTCGAAGCGTTTCTGCTAGTTGTTCCATTTGAACGCAATGATATTAGTTCGGCACCTGACAGACTACGTACAGCATGTGACTTTGCAGCTAAAGATGCTAAGTTTATCAGCATCTACGATTCTACTTACGGGAGCCTCCATTTGTCAGGCCGACTTCTCGACGAAGTCGTTCTTAGAAGTGCGCTGAAGCAACTCGGCGACCTTGCAGATCAACCTGATGTTGATTCCAGCACTCGTTCGGCTGCGAAATCGCTCTCAAGCCTTGCAGATGCCCCTCTAAGCTTGGTGTCAGATGCACGGAACGATGCCGAGAGCGACGGTGAAAGAATTCGGGTTATTCTTCCAGGCAGTGCCGGTCTCCATATTATGCACAATAATGAACCATTTATTGTGGAGAATGTCTATTGGAACCCGAAGGAAGGATGTCTTTTCTATCGCGGTCATTTAGAGTCACAATCTGGTCTCGAAACCAGCTTCCTTTGCGCCACCGAAATGGTTGTGCCTGTTGTAGGGGAATCAGATATTGGGCTATATAATGTCGAGACCGGCGAAATCGAAAATATTTAAGTAGGTGTGGGCTTTCAGCAATGTTGCGTGTTCTTTAATAGTTAAGAGGCGGATGTAATGAGTGGGAGTAGAGTGGGTGCTGAGTAGCTTGTTATCCGCTATTTAGGAATATGAGTAGGAGTTAATGTATCATATCCGCGCCGGGTTTCTTGAGAGCAGCCCCTCCGACGCAGGGAAGCAAGCGGTGTTGGGCCTCACCGAACCCAACGGTGACGAGCACCGCGTCACTTGTCATTGCCGCGCCGATGGCACGACCGACATCAGCGAACAGGGCGACGGCAGCATGCTGATGTATCTCAACGACCGGTACGGCATGCCGGAAGTGTGCGGCCTGTGCCGTGAGATCACCTTGCAAGAAGGTTAGAAACCCATTATCCGCCCCAAACGAGGCAAAATGGAGCGATGAAGTCTCTGGATCGCCCGCAAACCGTGGACCTCGCCCGGTTCACAACGAAAGCCCCCGAGGACGCGATCAAAGAAGAAATCCAAGCGGAAACCCAGCGGCTGGGCGACCGGCTGGAAGAGCTCTTCGACCTCCTTTACTTCGCCGGACAGCAGTCGCTTCTCATTGTGCTGCAGGGGATGGACACGGCAGGCAAAGACGGCACCATCCGCCGCATCCTCAAGTCCACCCACGCCCAATCGGTGAACGTGGCCAGCTTCAAAGTGCCGACCCCGGAGGAACTCGCCCACGATTTCCTTTGGCGGTGCCACAAAGAGACCCCGGGCGTGGGAGAAATCACGATTTTCAACCGCTCGCACTACGAGGATGTGCTGGTGGTGAGGGTCCACGATCTGGTGCCGGAGAAAACCTGGCGCGCCCGCTACGACCAAATCAACGACTGGGAGCGCATGCTGGCCGCCAACCGCACGATCATCCTCAAGTTCTTCCTCCACATCAGCAAGGAGGAGCAAGAAGAGCGGCTACTGGCCCGCGAAGAGGACGTCACCAAGGCCTGGAAGCTGAGCGTGGGCGACTGGAAGGAACGCGAGCGCTGGGATGACTACCAGCAAGCTTACGCCGACGCGCTGGGCAAGTGCGCCGCCCCGGGTGCGCCGTGGTACGTGGTGCCGGCGGACAAAAAGTGGTACCGGGACTACTTGGTGGTGCGGACCATCGTGGAGGCGCTGGAGACTTATGAGAAGGGCTGGATGGAAGAACTGGAGAAGGTGGGGGCCAAGGCCAGGGCCGAACTCGCGGCCTTCCGGGCGAACAGGTAATTCAACGGGGTTCTCCCAAGTTTCTCCTCGAATCAGCGCATTATTATCTTCACAAAGCTATACTCAAATCGGAGATTTCTATGAAATTGACATTGACTGGACTTGGGCTCGCCGCCGCATCGCTGTCGTCGGCTCAGGTTTTTGTTAACACGTTTGGGAGTGGAGATACCTACAACACCGGTGTGGGGGCCACAATCTCGGGCCTCGGCGGTGCTCTGGCCACTGAAAACATCCAAGGATTTCGGTTCCAGGTGGCTAACACCGGTTCTGTCGGGCAAATGGTGATTGCCATGGGCCACGTTTCAGGTACGCCCCAAGTGACGATGCGGCTCTTTGCGGACAACAGTAACACGCTGGGCTCGCAGGTGGGGAGCGACTTCACGACGACGGTGAACTCGAACTCCTTTGGGGGCGGAACGGAAGTCATCACGCGCGACGTCAGCGGGGCTGGCTGGACGGTTACGGCGGGGCAGAATTACTGGCTGTTGGCGCAGTCCGCCAACGATGCTTGGTTGGCTTGGAACTTGTCGACCGACGGCAACATTTACACTCGGGCCCGCATCATTGATGGAGGCGCGCCCGCCTACTTCAATGGTGACGGCATGGCGGTTCGCCTCGAAGCGGTGCCCGAACCGGCCAGCATGATCGCCCTCGGCGCGGGTCTTCTCGCCGTGGCGCGCCGCCGCCGCCGCGCCTAGCCGCATACCACCTACAAAGACGCCCCCGAATTCCCAACTAAGGGAAACCGGGGGCGCTTTCAATCAGGCCTCAGCAGCAGTCGCAGTTTTCGCAGCCTTTGGGGCAGTTGCACTCGCCGCCGGGGCAGCAAGGGCATTGCTTTTCACTCATTCACGAACCTCCTTTTGGTGAGTGGTTAGGGTCGAGACAGCGGGTGCGCAAACCGGGGTCTCGGCGAGATGGCGAATCAGGGATTGAAGTGTCGCGTCTTCAACCCAGGCATAAACTTGACGGCCACGCATCTCGGTGGAGATCAGGCCGGCTTCGCGCAGCACGGAAAGGTGGTGGCTGAGGGTGCTGGGAGCGCAGGCCACACTGCAACAGGCTTCCTTGATGGACACGGCCCGCCGCGCATCACTGCCAAAGCACTCGCCGGTTTCGGGGTCGTAGAGAGAGCCTCCACAACCCCGGATGCATTGGAACACCGCCCACCGCGTGGGGTCACTCAGGGCCGCAAATGCCGGGACGGGATTCATGCTCCTATGATATTTCGATGTTCATCGAAATATCAAGGGGTCTCACGTATTGGTCAGGCTTTTGGTGGCTTGGCCGATCAACGGCACCACGTATTCCTCGCCGTTGCTCGCCTTGATGGCCGCCACGATGGGCATGATCAGGCCCCCCACCGCCGCCACAAGCCACATGACGATGGCCAAGGGGATGCCAATGATGGTGAAGAAGGCAATGGTGCCGCCGATGGCCAGCAGAAAGAACAGCGCCGCCATGGCCAGCGATTGCGCGGCGTGGTGTGCCACAAATCGCGACTTGTCCTTGTAGGTGAAGTAGATTATCAGCGAGGCCACCCAGCCCAGGCCGGTGATCAAGTTCAGTCCCAAAGGAATCGCGTGGGCTAAAGCGCCCCAGTTGCGTTCTTCAGCGGTCATCTCACCCCCTCTTACGGAGCGTCATTCTCGTAAGATGCGGCAAACCGGGACTGCTCCTCGGGGCTTAGCACCACCACGGTCGGTCGGGCCAGATTGAGGAACTCAGCGAGAGTGAGGCCCACCATTTCGCCGTCCTCGGTCAATTCGCGGTGGAAGCGCTCCAGCACGTCGCCGGTGCGGGGCTCGTGGGGCAGGGCGTCCACCCACAGGCCCGGGGCATCCTCGCGGCTCCGGTAGGCCACCGCCGCCACCCACATGGGGTGGTGGGCTCCGGCTTCGGCACTGCGGCCCTCGCTAAACTCAATCTTGCCCTGGGTCAGCATCTGCTCGATTTCGGCGCGCGGAGTGGCCGAGTTGCTCAGGATCGAGCCTCCCGTAGGCGACCAGCCGACGAGTTCCGTCTCGCCCATTTCCGTGTGCAGATACACGTGCTGGATGTTGTGCCGGGCACAGGCTGCCACGAACGAAGACAGGGGGATGCGCAGATCCAAGGTGCTTATATTATGGCGGGCCCGAGCGGGCCGAGACCAGCTACATGCTAACGACTGCGCTTTCGCACGGGGCGAGCGGGCTGGGCGCCCAGGTGATGCCGAACGGGTCTACCAGGGTGCTGCCCCGTCCCGGCTGGAAGCCCGATTTCATCAGGGCTTCGATATCGGCTTCATTGCTCAGCCAAATTGTGGGAGTGTTCGCCCCGCGTCGCACTCGGAACCGGCCTCCCGCGCTGGCCAAGGCGAATGTTCCGTCCACCAGTTCGTGCATTGGCACTTGGAAAAGCTGGGCGTAATACTGCGCGGCGGCGTACGGCTCTTCGTGCGAGATACCCATCCAACTCGTGGCGAGGCTCCGGTTGGGGGGAGTTAGACTCTCCACGTGGGGTTCGCCCCAGTGGATGTTCCAAATCAGGCCGTGCGGGTCGCGGACGAGATTGGTGTGCCCCGCGCCGCCCCAGCTTAGGATCTCCATGCCCAGCGCCAAAACGCGCTTGCGCGCGGCTTCCATGTCGTCGGTGATCATCTCGAACATCAAGCGGCCTTGCGGGCCGGGGTCGAGATAAAGCCGCAGGTCATCCAGGGCCAGCAGCACCGAGGTTTCGGTGCGCAGAGAGGTCACTTCGAGCGTGTCTTGATAGAACCGGGCGGCCCGGGTGGGCTCCGGCACGGCCAATCCCATGCAGCGGCTCAGGCGTAACACGTTCAACCTCACTTCCCATTGTCGGCAAGCCACCCGCGCGACCCGAGGGGGCTAAAATGGGGAAGTGAGTCACGACACCATCGACACGTTGCTGAAAGAAGACCGAGTTTTTCCCCCTTCCGAAAGCTTCGCGGCGCAGGCCAACGTCAATGACCCCGAAATCTACGCGCGTGCGGCGGCGGATCGGCAGGCGTACTGGGCGAACTGGGCCAGCCAATTGCGGTGGATGGAGCCGTGGCACACGGTGTCCGATTGGCAGCTCCCCTACGCCAAGTGGTTTATCGGCGGGCGGCTGAACGCCTGCGATAACTGCGTGGACCGGCACGTGGACGAAGGCCGGGGCGACAAGGTGGCGTTCATCGCCGAGGGTGAGCCGGGGGATGTACGCACTTTCACCTACGCCGAAGTCAAGACCCACGTGAGCCGCCTGGGCAACGCCCTAAAGGCGATGGGTGTGGCCAAGGGCGACCGGGTCTGCCTCTATATGCCCATGGGGCCGGAACTGTGCTTTGCCATGCTCGCCTGCGCCCGCATCGGGGCGGCGCATAGCGTGGTGTTTGGCGGCTTTAGCGCCGAAAGCCTGCACGAGCGCATCACCGACGCCGGGGCCAAGCTGGTGGTCACCGCTGACGGATCGTGGCGCAACGGCAAGGTAGTGCCGTTGAAGGAGATCACCGATGAGGCCCTGGCCAAGGGTGCTCCCAGCGTGACAGGGGTACTGGTGTACGAGCGCGTGGGTGAGCCCGGCGGCAACGTGCCGGACTACAACCGAGGTTCGTGGCACGAAGGTCGCGACCAGTGGTGGCACGACGTGGTGGACGCCCAGAGCGACGACTGCCCCTGCGAGCCGATGGACGCCGAGGACTTGCTCTTTATCCTTTACACTTCGGGTTCCACCGGCAAGCCGAAGGGCATCATGCACACCACCGGTGGCTACCTCACCGGGGTGTATGCCACCGCGCAGTGGGTGTTTGACCTTAAGGATTCGGATATTTACTGGTGCACCGCCGACTGCGGCTGGGTAACAGGGCACAGCTACGTGGTGTACGGGCCGATGGCCAACGGGGTGACGCAGGTGTTGTATGAAGGTTCGCCGGCGGTGCCGGACAAGGACCGGTTCTGGCGCATCATCGAGCGGCACCGAGTCACGATTCTCTACACCGCGCCCACGGCCATCCGCATGTTCATGCAGTGGGGCGAGGAGTATCCCAACCGCTGCGACCTGAGTTCACTGCGGCTGCTGGGTTCGGTGGGCGAGCCGATCAACCCCGAAGCCTGGATGTGGTACCGCCGGGTGATCGGCGGCGAACGCTGCCCGATTGTGGACACCTGGTGGCAGACCGAAACCGGCGCGATCATGATCACCCCGCTGCCGGGCATCTCGGGCACCAAACCGGGTTCGGCCACGCGCCCCTTCCCGGGGGTGGCGGCCACCCTGATGAACGAAGAAGGAAAGGAGCTGAACTTGGATTCTGGTGACCCCGAAGGCACGGGCGGCATCCTCGCCCTCACCGAGCCTTGGCCCTCCATGCTGCGCGGCATTTGGGGGGACCCGGAGCGATATATGCAGACGTATTGGTCACGGTTCCCGGGCAAGTACTTCCCCGGCGACGGCTGCAAGGTGGACGGCGACGGCAACTACTGGCTGCTCGGCCGCGTGGACGACATCATGCTGGTGAGCGGCCACAACATCAGCACGATGGAAGTGGAGAGCGCACTGGTGGCCCACGAGGCGGTGGCTGAGGCCGCCGTGATTGGCAAGCAGCACGCCATCAAGGGGCAAGCGATTGCGGCCTTCGTGATTCTGCGGGCCAGCCACCGCGTGGATCCCACCTCACCGGAAGGGGAAGCCCGAATTGCCGAACTGAAGGCGTGGGTGGCGGCCAAGATCGGAGCGATCGCGCGGCCGGATGACATCTACATCTGCGCGGACCTGCCCAAGACCCGGAGCGGCAAGATCATGCGGCGCCTGCTGCGCGACGTGGCCGAAGGTCGCGCCCTGGGCGACACGACGACCCTGGCGGACCCCAACGTGGTGGCCTCGCTGAAGACTCAGTACGAAGAAAAAGAAGGCTAAACGGCCAGAACCTCGCAATTTTCCCGGCTTCTCGAATGAGATTGCCGGGAACAACCCTGTTATGGACGCGAGGGTATGGGTCGGATTTGCCCTATTGGCCGGAGTTGTGGTGACGGGAGCCGTCACGCAAACCTACGTTGCCCCCCAGGCAAAGGCGAAGCCGGCGGTGACCGCCGCTAGCCGCATGTATGAGCAGTGGGAGGACTTCAAGTGGCCTCGCCAGCAGTTCAACCCAGTGCAGACCGCCCGGCAAACGGCCGACCAGGCCAGTGCCCGCAACCGGGGCGTGGACGAGATGATCCGCGATTGGGAGTCGCACTACGCTTTGAGCGTGGAGGACGCCGATGCCAAGCTGAAGGGCAAGTCGTTCCGTCTCGGCGGCAAGATTGACGAATATCTCAAGCCGGATGCCCACGAGAGCCTAGTGATTTTCATCGGCCCAAGCCCGCGCAGCGGCTGGAGCACGCACATGGTGATCAATGTGGCGGGGAACGATGCCCGCCTGGGTCGCGGGGTGCAGGCCCGGATTCAGGCCCGATTTGCCGGGCGCATGGAAGACGAAGCCAACCGCGTGGTCACCTATATGTTCGAAGAAGGCCAGGTGATGAGCGCGGAAGGAGCCCCGGCCCCGACAAGCCCGCCGGCAGGCGCGGCTCCGCGCGAAACGCCGAAGCCTGCGGCCCCGGCCACAGGTGCGAGCACGGAATCCGCCCCAACCGGGGCCTTTGCCGATGCCACCAAGGGGTGGCGGTTCGGCGGCACGGTGGGGGCCCTGAATGGCCACTTGGCCGTGTTCCTGAGCCCGGATGACAAGCCGGTGTTTGCCCGAGTGGGCGGCAAGCTGGCCGACGGCATTACGGTGAAGCGACTGGATTCCGGCTGGGCGCAACTGAGCGTGGACGGCAAGCCCGTGGTGATTTCGCCGTGGAGCCTAGCCAAGGACGCTGCCACCCAGCCGACCGAATAAGCGCTTAGCTCGACGTCAGTATTTGCCCTTCTGCACCACCTTCCGGGGTTTTCCCGCGAGCCTGGTCAGAGGGGCTTCCATCGTCTTTAGGGGGCTTGATGAACCAGGCTGCCACAACGGGGTAGATCATGATGGCCCCGCCCACAATGTAGGGCACGTGCGGACCGTACTCGTACAGCCAGTTGCCGAACGAGGGACCGACAATGCGGGCCAGCGCCCCGAGGGACTGCGTGAGCCCGAACACGCCCCCCACGAGCGCCACCGGGGCGGCGCGAGAAATGAGGCTGGAGAGCGACGGTCCCACCATGCCATTGCCGATGCCCATGATGAGACAGCCCAAGAGGAGCGGGATCCACGGCGGCGTGTAGGGCACCAGGGCGAGGGTGGGCGCCACCAGCAGGTAGCCAAAGCGCAGGAGATTGACCTCGCCGAACCGCTTGACGAGCGGGCGAATGAGCGCCCCTTGCATTACCGCCGCGATGATGCCGACCCAGACCAGGACGTAGCTAGTCTCGAGCTCGGTGAGGCCGTAGAGCGACTTTTCGAGGCGGAAGAAGGTGCTCTCCAGGTTTGAGAACGCGAAGTTGGCGAAGAAGAACAGCACCAGCAGCGGGCCGAGGCCCGGGGTGCGGATGCCTTCGGCGAGCCGCTGGAATTGGGCGCGGAGACCGCCCTTGGCGCCCTCGGGTTCGCGGACCGGGGCCTCGGGGAGGAAGAAGTAGATAAACAGGAAGTTGGCGAGCCCGAAGAGGGCCGACACCGCGCCGAGCAGACCGGGGTGACCCTGATTCACCTGCACCAGCAGCGCCCCCGCCGGCGGGCCGAGCAGGAACCCGAGGCCGAAGGCAGCCCCCAGCATCCCCATGCTCTTGGCGCGGTCTTGGGGTTCGGTCACGTCGGAGACGTAGGCGTAGACCACGCCGAGGTTGGCGGCGGCCGAACCCAGCAGGATCCGCGAGAGGATCATCACCGGCAGGAAGGTGCTGAAGGCGTACGCCCCGCCCGCGATGATGCTGAGGAAGGCGGTGAGGAGGAGGACTTTTCGTCGTCCCAAATGGTCGCTCAGGCGGCCGAGATAGGGGGCCACCAGGAGCTGAGCGACGCTGTAGATGGAAAGGACCGCTCCGATGGCGACCCCGCGCAGGCCGAGGCTCTCGGCGCGGGTTTGCAGGTCCGGGATGATGATCCCGAAGGAGAGCAGGTCCAGGAAGACGGTGAGGAACGCCGCGGTCATGTAGGGCAGCGGCTTCTTCACAGGTGTTAGTTTAGCGGGTTTGTGGGGGCGTTCGGGGGAACTTCGGGGCGGGGCTCTCGGTTGAAAGGTTTATCCGGAGGGGGTTGGGATAAGATGGTTTGTGGAGGTTGGGGCGCGTGAAGTGGTTGGGTTGCCTGGTGGTGTTGCTCGGGTTAGCCGGCTGTACGCGCCAGGCCCGAGACACCGAACCCCAGGTGAAACCTGAGCGAGTGGAGCAGGCTCAACTAGGACAGCAAGTTACTGCGCCCGTCCGGACTCCCCGACGTTACAACTGGCCCATCTTTGCTCATTTCCCTGACCAAACGTCGCGGCATCTCTCTGTGCCTGAAGCCCAAGGACTTTATGGAGCGGTGGAGGAGTTTCAGCTGATGCTGGGAATTCGCGCCACCGGGGCAGAACCTAGAGTTTCCGGACTCATGTATGCGAATCCGCCACGTCATACGCTGGGCTTCTCATTCTCAGAAGAAAGACACCGATACACGATTACGACGAACTTGGAGGCCAAGAATCCGAAGGTGAGGGAGTACCGGCACTATGTCGCTTCGGCAAGTCCATATGGTGCCAGCGAAGCGAGCCTCATCAAGTCCAAAGAAGAACTATATCGGTTGGGAGAGCGTCTACTTCCTAGAATCAACGCTTCGAGGTACGGGCATGAAGGTAGGGGGTGGAGTATCCGACAGGTGAATTGGCGTGACACGGTCCCCCGTTATCCGATAAATGGCAGAACCCTGATTGAACAGCGCGGCGTGATTTACGAGGTCAAGTCCCTCCATGGTCTGCCGATTGTTGATAAGTTCCGGCCGACTCTGCACGTCAGTTTTGAAGATCATTCCGGCACGGTCACTCAGTTTGAGTACCGAGATTGCCTTGTCTCGATGAAGGAACCGAGGTACGACGAATCGTGTTGTCGCCAGGCCGCGAGCGAGTATTTGCAGGCTCATGCCGAAGTCTTGCCTCGTGACACGCAAGTCACGGGCCCGGGCGAGTTCGGCTGGGTGCAACGTCGTGTGCTTGACACTCAATCCACATATCCGGACGCTTCCGTGGCTCGTGGATTCAAGTTCAATACCACTGCAGGAGGGTTGTGGGTCACTGTGGATGCTACGTCCGGAAAGGTGTCTTATGATTCTCAGTACTTGCGAGCGAAACTCAACCAGCATAGGTATGGACGGTGAATGTGGTGACGCAAGTAGCGGTTGAGCTAGACAATTCATATGCGATGTACTTGAATCCCGAATATTGCAAGGACGAGTTCATGTTGGTGTTAGGAGAATGAAGTGGACCATCTTGGCATCCGTATTGCTCATTGCAGCGGGTTGCTTGAAAGATTCTGTATCTGGGACGCAAGCTTCGGCCCCATCAGCAAGCCTGACACAGGCGACGCCGAACTTCTCCACCGGGATCTGGGGGCACGACCCCGGCTACGCTCCTCTACTCAAGGCAGTGCGAGAATACCAAGAAGTCTTTGATTTACCAAAACCGACGGGGCGCGAACGCATTTACGAGTCAACGCTGGCACGGGCACCACAGGGTACACGTGGATTTCGCTTTATTGATTCTGATCAATCGTATTCCATTCTCATGCGACATGCCATGGATTACCCCGTGGTGACTTCTTTCACGTATAGGAGTGGGGGACCATTAAGGTTAGGGCAACGAAGCAACAGCCGGATCAAGACAAAGCAAGATCTTAAACAGCTGGGCGACAAGTTTGCACAGCGCCTGACGGAGTCATCCTTTGGCGAAGGCGGCAGAACATGGGTGGTGCAGAGCATCAATTGGCGAGACCTCGATGATTACGAACTTCCTGCCGGGCGAACCATTGAAGAAGGGCTTGGCATCATCCTTGGATTGAACGAGTTCGAGGGCATTCGCGTTCAAGAATTTGGGAGCCCAGTCTTTCATGTGACTGTAGATGGACATTCCGGTAAGGTCGTGGCGGCGAGGTTCGATGACCGACACTTCCTCAAAGGGGAAACCAAGCTCTCCGAATCTGAATGCCGGGAGTCCGCCAAGAAGCATCTGGCAGAGTACGCGAACGAATACGATGGCGCCGAGGTCAGTCAAGAACCAGGTGTCCTTAGTTGGGGGCCAGCATTTCGGCAAAGGATGGTTGCCAACGACTTTCGATCTCAGTCATTGCGGGGATATAAGTTCAAGACTACGAATCCGGAGCTAGTCATCTTTGTCGATGAGGAGTCAGGATCGATAACTTACGATAGCTTACGAATCCTTTATAAGATTCAGTTTGGTCGTCAGCGAGCCTGGCGCTAAAAGCTGGGCGTGGAGTCCGCCTTGGTTTTTTTAGGTTCGTGGTTAAACTACTTTTCCGGGAGGGTTTGGGACAAAATGGTTTGTGGAGGTTGGGGCGCGTGAAGTGGTTGGGTTGCCTGGTGGTGTTGACTTTTGCCGCCGGCTGCAGACCTTTCAGTGTCTCTGAGGGACAGGAGGTGGTTTCGGAAGCGGAAGCAGCCCGAAGAGCAGCGATTGCCCGACTGCCCAAGCGAACTATCGTCGAAGGGGTTTGGATCTCCGTGAATTCCGATCGCGAAACTCAACTGCGAGACATGGTTGTATTCCAAACCAAGAGCGCCGTTCGGGAGTTTCAGTTCATATTTGGAGTCGAGCCTTCCGGGGCCGTGCCTAGTTTGGGCCGGGTGATGCACTTTAATCGCGCGCCAAAGGATTCTGCTCTTCTGTACTATGAGAACGATCGACATAGATACTCGGTCAGCACTCGAATTGATCTCTCTACACTCATGGTTACCGCTTATCGGGATTGGAACTGGAGGGAAAATCTACTCGGCCAACTTGACGACAGTGTGCTGAAATCAGAATCTGATTTGAAGCAGTTAGCTACCGAGATATTGTCCAGACTCAACCGATTAACTTATGCCCCTCCGGGGCGCAAATGGGAGTTAAGGTCTGTGAACTGGCGAGATCGGAAAACGTTTGTTCAAAAGCCAGGTCGCCAGCCCGCGGGGCAAGGGTTCGTTTTCGCGCTCGTGAACCATGGCGGGCTGCGATCAGAGCCTTGGATACAATCGGAAATGACGATATCCGTCAATGGTCATACGGGTGAACTCATGGAAATGAGATACAACGGGCCACTCTATTCACTCGGCGAGCCTCAGTTTTCCGAGAGTGAATGTAAAGCGAAAGCAAAGGAATTCCTTAGCCAATACAGCGAGTACTTGGATAGAGATACGAGTCTTGTTGGTCACGGCCAACCTGCATGGGTGCCGACCGATGCAGAAGAGATGTATGTAAATGATGTCAGTTGGCTGGGTCAAGGATTTATTTTCGAAACATCAGATCCGCTACTACAGATTTGGGTAAACGCAGCCACGGGTGAAGTGACGAGAGACACTTTGTTCTTAATGGGACGAGCTCGCGATGCTTACTACGAAGAACGATCCCTTAGATATCGTGCGGGCTATGCTATTGGCCTTCGCTGAGTAGTGCTCGGAGCGCCGGGGCGACCGTCTCGCGCCACTGCGACCAGGTGTGCCCTTCCGCGCGGTCTTGCCGCAGCACCACATTCTGGTGCTGCACCAGCGCATCGCCTACCGGCGGGAAGCCTTCAAAGATGCCCCCATCAATGGCCAGCCGCGCCCCTTTGAGCCCCACTGCCTGCGCCAACACAGGTTCCGCCCACAGCGAAGGCGACTGCGCGTGCACCATCCCGAAGGTTTCCGGCATTCGCGCCCCCGCCCGCAGCGAGATCAAGCCCCCCAGGCTCGCCCCGCCCATCAGCGTACGCTCCCGGCGCGCCACGGCGCCGGTGGCCTGCCGCACCCAGGGCAGCAGCCGCGCCCCCACAAACGCCAAGTACGGGTCCGGCTCCTTCCAATAATCGCGTTCTCGGTTCGGGCTGGTCACCAGCACCAGCACCAACGGCGGCAATTGCCCGGCCGCCACCAGGTTCTGCACCTGGTTGGGGAGCTGCACGTACTCCGCGTAACCCGACCCGTCGTTGTAGATCAGCACCGGCATGTCCCGGGCATCCTGCGGAGGCCGCCACATCTCCACCACGTACTCATAGCCTTCGCGCGAAGTCAAGGTCGTCTTCATCTGCCCCCAGTTGCGGCGGGTGGGGGGCTTCACGGGGGCCACGGCGCGGTAGTCCGGCCCGGTCCAGATCGAGTTTTCGCCCCCCAGACCGTTGGGGCCGCGTGGGGCTCGGGGGTCAAGTTGCCACACCCCGTCCACCACAAATTTGTATTCAATGCGGGCGTCGCGGGGCACGTCTACGGTCACGCTCCACCTTCCATTGCGGCCCGGTGCCAGGGGCAGGTCGCGCTCCCATCCTCGCAGGTCGCCGCGCATCACCACCACCTTCGCCGCTGGGGCGTGGATCTCGAACTTCGCCGGATACATAGGGGCCGGGGCCATCAGGGCGAGAACCGCGCCAATCATGCCCCTATTATGCAAAGAACGCCTCTCCCGCTGGGGATAGGCGTTCTTGATCTCAAGCCAATGCAGGCTTAGCGGCGCGGGCGGAAGCGCGCGTTCATTTCGTCATCGCGCTTGCGGGTCGGGAAGTCGTCCGGCACGTCGGGCACGGTGTCGTCATCCCTTCGGCTTCGTTCCGGTCGCTCGGCACGTTCCGGGCGGTCGCCACGGTCCGATCGCTCGCTGCGCTCGCCACGGTCTCGATCACGGCCTCCTTTATCTCGATCTCGGTCGCCGCTGCGTCCCCCGCGGTCGCGATCACGTCCGCCACGGTCTCGGTCGCGTCCACCGCGATCTCGTCCGCCTCGGTCGCCACCTGGGAAGTCGCCGGTGCTTTCGCGCGGCGGTTCCTTTCCGCTCAGGATCGGGTGATCCGGGTTCAGGCCCAGGGCCGTCAGGTTCACGCGACCTTGGCTGTCCACTTCGTCCACCTTCACATTGATCACGTCACCCACGGCAACGAGGTCATCGGGTCGGCGTACTTGCACGGTGCTCAGCTTTTCGGTCGGCACCATGCCGTCGCGGCCACCGGGCATCTCCACGAACGCTCCGCGCCCAATGATGCGCGTGACCGGACCGGAGAACTCGGTGCCCACTTCCAGGCTGGCGGTGCTGGCCTTGACCATCGCCACGGCGCGCTCTACGGCTTCGCCGGTATCGGCACCCACCACGACGCGGCCATCCTGCTGCACGTCAATGTTCGCACCAGTGGCTTCCGTGATTTTGCGGATGTTGGCACCCCCGGGGCCGATCAGGGCGCCAATCTTACTGGGCTCGATCTTAATCGTTTCGACGCGCGGCGTGCGGCCGTTGTCAGATCGCGGCACGCTGATTTCCGCTTCAATGCAGTCCAGCAAAGCGAAGCGAGCCTTCTTGGCTTGGGCCAGCGCATCGGCCAGCACCTTCGCCGGAATCCCGTCCAGCTTGGTGTCCAGCTGCAGGGCGGTGATGCCCTCGCGGGTCCCGGCCACCTTGAAGTCCATGTCGCCGCAGAAGTCTTCGATGCCTTGGATGTCCGTCAGCACCACAAACTTCTTGCCGTCGCTCATCAGGCCCATGGCAATCCCAGCCACCGGTGCCTTGATCGGTACGCCGGCGTCCATCAGCGCGAGGGTGGAACCGCACACGCTGGCCATCGAGGTGGAACCGTTGGATTCCAGAACTTCGGAGACCACCTGGATCGA
>CAZVHE010000004.1:0-594 GCA_964627705.1 uncultured Chthonomonas sp. | reverse complement strand
ACCGGCACCACGGCGCGCAGGGCACGCTCGGCCAGGGCCCCGTGACCCACTTCGCGGCGGCCTACGCCTCGCAGGGGTCGCACTTCGCCCACCGAGTACGGGGGGAAGTTGTAGTAGTGCATGTAGCGCTGTTCCTTGGTGACTTCATCCAGCGGGGTATCGAGCGCTTGCGCATCGCCCGGCAGGCCCAGCGTACAGACGGAGAGCACTTGGGTTTGGCCACGGGTAAACAGTCCGGAGCCGTGCACACGCGGGAGCAGACCGGCGATGGCTTCCAGCGGGCGAATTTCGTCCACCTTGCGACCGTCCGGGCGCTTGCCCTCTTCGATGATGAACTTGCGGATGGTGTCCTTGATCGCCCACGCCATCGAGCGGGCGCTGACCGCGGCCGGCGTCGCCTATACCCTCACCCCCGGCGAGACCTTGAGCCTGACAGCGGGCGGCACGCCGATCCCGATCGATCCGGCTTGGTTCCGCGACGGCGCCGCCTACGAGGCGCAGGCCGCCGCGCGCGCGATCACCTGCCCGGTCTGCGGCGACACCCAGGTGACGAAGGCGCCGATGGCCCCCCGCATCGCCAAGGGCCGCGGCGCG
>CAZVHE010000003.1:33842-39182 GCA_964627705.1 uncultured Chthonomonas sp. | reverse complement strand
GATGTCTTCTTCCGTGATGCGGTAGCGCCACGCCTCAAACTTTTTGTCCACCAAAACAAAGGAGATGATGGCGATCAGTACGTAAGCCCCCACCACGAGAAAAGTTAAGGGCACGGGTAAGTCGCGCTTGCGCTCAATCGCAAAGGCAATGCTGAGGCCGGGGATGAGGAAAAAGAGGGGGCCAAGAAAGGCTCCCCAGCGCCAAACTCGCTTGACCTTTTCATCAAGCTTGGTCCAGGGGGCTGCCCCGGGACTCTGTTGCGGCATTTCCAGCATGGATCTTGTCCTCATGGTATTCGGATTCGGCCCCACTGATGTTGCAAGTCCCGTCCATTCGGCGCACAAATTCAGGACTCCGGGCGGGTAAACACCGTCGGCATGTCAACGGCCTTTTCTCTCCAGCTCTATTCCCTTCGCGACGATGCCAAAGCCGACCTCATGGATACGCTGGCGAGGGTGGCCGACATGGGCTATGCGGCAGTGGAGTTTGCCGGCCTGCACGGGCACGACCCCGAGGCCGTGCGCCGACGCCTGGACGAAGTGGGCCTGAGTTGTAGCGGCACCCACACCATGATGGACGCCTTTGCTGAGGAAAACCTGGCCGCCACCGTGGACCTGCACCGCACACTGGGCACCGACCTGGCCCTCATCCCCTGGGTGCCCGAGGACGCGCGCAACTCCGCCGAGGCCGCCTTGGCCACGGCCGCCGAGTTCACTCGGATCCAGTCGGCTCTGCAGGCTCACGGGCTGCGCACCGGGTTCCACGTGCACGACGCCGACGTGAAGCCCTTAGAAGGTGGACTGAGCGCGTGGGACATCTTTACGGCCAACACGCCCGAAGCCTTTGTGATGCAGTGGGATACCGCCAACGCCTGCCACGCGGGCGCGGACCCGGTGGAGGGCATCCGCAAGCTGGGCTCGCGGTGCCGGGCGCTGCACCTCAAGGAGTATCCGTTCGATGGGCGTGTGATTGGCGAGGGCCAGGTGCCGTGGATGGACGTTCGAGAGGCGGCGACCGCCGCCGGGGTGGAAACCTACGTGGTGGAGCAAGAGCAATACGGCGACCGCACCCCGCTGGAATGCTGCCGTCTGTGTCTGGTGCGGCTCCGCGAGTGGGGGTGGTAAGGCGATGCAACCGAATCCGTATTCCGTGAGTTCACGTGCGTCGTGGCTGAATCTCTACATCATTGTCGGGGCGCACTATGGTCTGATTGTCTTGCTCTACATCTTTGTTGCGCAACAAGTCTTAAAAATGGAACCGAAAGGGCTGAATATTCTTCAGATTGCGATCCTAGCGGTTTCGTCCATTGCTGTGCCGGGATTGGCTTACTTCGTGACGAAGCCGAAACTGAACCAAGACGGGCAGAGAGTCTTGCCGCGCTTCCCGGACTTCCAGTCGAAAGTGCTCATCATGTGTTCGTTGGCCGAAATCAACACTCTGATCGGCATTTTCGTTGGCCGCGGTTATCAAGTCTACATTGGCATTGGTGCCACCGTATTCCTGCTGACGTTGGTCGTGGTGCCGGTCCTTATTAAGATGCGCCCGATTTACAAGCTCACCGAAGCCTGACCCCTACTTCTGCAGGTCCGGAATCCAGGCCGTGGTGCGCCCACCCACCGTATCCCGGCGCAGTTCGTGCCCTTGCCACAGGTCAGCGCCCTTGCCGCCGCCCCACCGCACGTGGAACAGCCACTCCGGCGGGAACTTCTCGTAATCCGCATCCACCGCCACCGCATGCCCCACCACGTCACGGATGGCCAACCGCAGGGCCTCGGCTTCCGCCGCGCTCAGGCTCGCCGCCGCTCGATCCGGGCGCACCCGCGCCACCAGCAGCACCTCATCCGCCAGGTAGTTGCCGATGCCGGCCAGGAACTTCTGGTCCAGCAACAGCGCCTTGATCGGCGCCTTGCGCCGCCCCAGCATCGCCGCCCAGGTCTCGGCATCGGGCAATTCCAGGTGCGCATCCGGGCCAAGCGCAGAAAAACGGTTGCAAGCTTCCGGCCGCTCGGCACTCCAAATGCGACCCAATCGCCGCCCATCCACAAAGGCAATGCGGCGGTCCTCCGCGCGCAGTTCCAGCTTCAAAAAGCGCGGCTCTTCCCCCGGCACGGCCTCGGCGCGCACCCGGTAGTAGTTCACGTTGCGCTCTTGCCCGGGGGTCAAATCCAAAATCGCCCCGGACATCCCCAGGTGCAAGAACAGCACACCCTCATCCAGCTCTAGCCACATGAACTTGCCCCGGCGGCCGGTGCCGCGCACAGTCTGGCCCGTCAGCCGCGCTACGGTGGCCTCGGGCGGCACGCCTTCGAAGACAATGTCATCCGGCCGGGCGACCACGTCCGTCAGCACCCGCCCGGTGAGGGCACTGTCAATCATCCGGCGGGCGGCTTCGACCTCGGGGAGTTCGGGCATATGTTCAGCCTACGCCAAACCATGCCCGCCCCTCCCGAGATGCATAGGTCTTGGCCGCGCTTACTTGCGGCGGCGGCAAGAGATGAGCGCCAGGGCCGCGCCGCCCAGAGCAATCATCGAAGCCGGTTCCGGCACCGCCGTCACCGTGATGCGCGCCACTTGGTAGTTCGGCTGCGTGAAGTCCGCGTTCATGAACTGCGTGTTCGTCAGGATGTTGCCCCCGGCGATGAAGCCCGGGTGAAGGTGCACCACCCCGTTTTCCGGCGTGCCCGTATTGGGGCTGCTCTGCCCCAGGAACGCCGTGTTCATCGGGATTTCGTCGTTCACCTCGGTGCCCGCATCCAGCACGCCCGTGCCCAGCACCACAAAGTCTGCGCCGATCCAGTTGCCCAGTTCGTTGCGCAGGCGGTGCGCCCGGGCGTCATCGTTGCCGATGAAGGCGTCGTTGCTGGGGATGACCATGCTCATGAACGAGAAGTAGAGCGAACTCGGATCGTTGGGCAAGGTCACCACACGCGACGTTGTCGCGCCCGGGGCAATCGGGCCGATGCCATTCAGCACGCCGCCCACGCTACCGTGGCCACTCATCGCAAACTCCATTCCCAGGGAGCCGGGGTTGCCATCTTCGGCAATGCGCTCAACGCCCGCCGAGGCCGCGCCGCCCTCGCTGAACATATCAAAGTTGCCGTTATGGAAGCCAAACCACATCGGCGTGAGGAAGGTGCCACCCGAGGGGGACAGATTGGTGATGCGGACTTCAACTTGCTGTTGAGCCATGGCCAGATGAGTGGCAAAAACCGCCATCGCGAGAAGGGTGTATCGTTTCATGGAAGAACTCCGAGCCGGGGCAAAGCCGACTCACCGGAACAAGTCACGGGGCTTTCCGGCGGTTCCCTGGGGTTCAAAACCATTGGACCGAGGTCGCGATCTTCGAAAATAGGCGGGACTGAGCGGAACTCTCGACCCGGCCAGAGACTTTATGCTGTGTGGATGCTGACGCCCCGTTGCCGCCGCTTAGGCGGATGTCCGGACCGCCGTGCCTGGCCGCGCCGAGAGGCTCGATGAACCCCTCGCCGGCCGCTCCTGATCAATTCTTGCAGGTGGTCCG
The DNA here is from genome assembly GCA_964627705.1 of uncultured Chthonomonas sp. Lineage (GTDB taxonomy): Bacteria > Armatimonadota > Fimbriimonadia > Fimbriimonadales > Fimbriimonadaceae > JAHBTC01. The sequence goes on along the minus strand of CAZVHE010000003.1, from coordinate 35,661 downwards.
CCAGGCCGAACCCCGGCTGCTCCGCATGGCCCAACGTATGGCCGGCCAACGGGAAGTTGCCCAAGACCTGGTGCAAGAGGCCGTGCTAAAGGGGTGGGAAATGGTGAAAGCCGGTCGCCTTGAGATCGGGCCAGGCACGGAAAGTTGGCTGCGGCAAGCCACTGCTCATGCCTTTCTCAACTGGCGGCGGCGGGAAAGCAAACGAAAGACGGACGAACTGGACGAACTCCATGAGCCCGCCGACCACGACCCCATGCAGCAACCCCAGCAACGGCTGGAGCACCTGGACCGTATGGAGTGGCTGCGCCAAGGGCTGAACGAGATTAGCGAAGACCACTGTGCCATCATTGCGCTGGTTGACCTGGAAGCAATGAGCTACCAAGAGGCCGCCGCCGTGCTGAACCTGCCCACAGGCACCGTGCGGAGCCGCCTTAGCCGCGCCCGAGTGGCTCTGGCCAATGCGCTACTCCGCCTACGACCCGAAATGGATGTGAAGTTTTGATGGAAAAGGTCATCAAGCCCTGCTCGCACATGAGCGCCGCCCTCAACCGCATGGCGCGGGGCGAAAAGCACGGTCTCTGGCTGGCCTACGCGCGTCAACACCTCAAGGGGTGCCCCCGCTGCCAGCAGGCTTTCGACGCCATTGTGAGTCTGCTCAAATTGGTGCAAGAAGCCCGCACCGCCCCTGAGCCCGAAACCCTGGACGGCCACCGCTGGGAAGCCATCGAGCAGACCATCCGCCGCGCCGAAACGCCGCCCGAGTAATCCCCGGCCAACAAACACAAAAGAACCCCCCGGGCCACTGCCCAGGGGGTTCTATCTTTTTGCTTTACCGCGAGTGACCGGACTTTAGAAGTCCATGTCATCCATGCCCGGCGCGCCGGCCGGAGCCTTCTTCTTCTCCGGCTTTTCGGCCACCATGGCTTCGGTGGTCAGCATCAGGCCCGCAATCGAGGCCGCGTTCATCAGCGTGCTACGGGTCACCTTGGCCGGGTCCACAATGCCCGCGGCCACCATGTCCACCATTTCGCCGGTGGCGGCGTTCAGGCCCATACCGGCCTTGGCGCTACGCACCTGTTCCACGATCACGCTGCCTTCCAGGCCAGCGTTCTCGCTGATTTGGCGAATGGGAGCTTCCAGCGCGCGGCGGACGATGTTCACGCCCGTCAGTTCATCGCCTTCGGCTTCCAGCGCGTCCAGCGCGGACTGGCTGCGCAGCAGGGTGGTGCCGCCGCCCGGGACGATCCCTTCTTCCACGGCCGCACGGGTGGCGCTCAGGGCGTCCTCGTAGCGGTGCTTCTTCTCCTTCAGTTCGGTTTCGGTGCTGGCACCCACCTTGATCACGGCCACGCCGCCGCTCAGCTTGGCCAGGCGTTCCTGCAGCTTTTCGCGGTCGTAGTTGCTTTCGGTGGTTTCTATCTGCGCCTTGATCTGGCTGATGCGGCCCATCACCTCGTCCTTGCTGCCGGCGCCTTCAATGATCGTCGTGTCTTCCTTGGTGATGACGACCTTCTTGGCGGTGCCGAGCATGTCAATGGTGACGTTCTCGAGCTTGATGCCGAGATCTTCGCTGATGAACGTACCCTTGGTGAGGATGGCAATGTCTTCCAGCATCGCCTTGCGTCGCTCGCCAAAGCCCGGGGCCTTGACGGCGGCGATCTGCAGCACGCCGCGAATCTTGTTCAGAACCACGGTCGCAAGGGCTTCGCCTTCAATGTCTTCAGCCAGCAAGATGACCGGGCGGCGAGCTTGCGCCACCTTTTCCAAGAACGGCAGCAGGTCCTGCGCGCTGCTGATCTTCTTCTCGTGGATGAGGATC
>CAZVHE010000003.1:33398-33791 GCA_964627705.1 uncultured Chthonomonas sp. | reverse complement strand
GGTCACAAAGTACGGGCTGATGTAACCGCGGTCGAACTGCATGCCTTCCACGATTTCCAGGCTCGTTTCGCGGCCCTTGCTCTCTTCCACCGTGATGACGCCGTCCTTGCCGACCTTGTCCATGGCTTCGGCCACTTGCTTGCCAATCTCGTTGTCGTTGCCCGCAATGGTGGCGACGAACTCGATTTGCTCCTTGTCCTTCACCGGCTGGGCGATCGCCTTGATGTTGGCCACCACGGCTTCCACAGCCTTGTCAATGCCGCGCTTCACCGCAATCGGGTTACCCCCGGCGGCCACATAGCGCAGGCCTTCGTTCAGGATGGATTGCGCCAGCACCGTCGCGGTGGTGGTGCCGTCCCCGGCCACGTCGTTGGTCTTGCTGGCCACTTCCTT
>CAZVHE010000003.1:30138-33306 GCA_964627705.1 uncultured Chthonomonas sp. | reverse complement strand
GGTCGGGCTGCCCCACTTCTTGTCCAGGATCACGTTGCGTCCCTTGGGGCCGAGCGTCACCTTCACGGCGTCGGCCACCTTGTTCACGCCCCGTTCAAGGGCACGACGAGCGACTTCATCAAATGCGAGGGTCTTTGCAGGCATGGGTTTTAGTTCTCCTTCACGATCGCGTAGATCTGGTCTTCATCAAGAATGGTGAGCTCTTCGCCGTCGACGGTCACTTCGTTGCCGCCGTACGTGCTGAACAGCACCTTGTCGCCCACGGTCACGGCAAGCGTGTTGCGCTGGCCGTTGTCCAGGGTGCGCCCGTTGCCCACGGCCACCACGGTGCCCTGGGTCGGCTTCTTCTTTGCGGCGTCCGGAAGCAGGATGCCCCCGGCGCTCTTTTCTTCAGCCTCGTGCACACGCACGACGACCTTGTCTCCGAGCGGTCGAATGTTTGCCATATCTTTCTCGATCTCCCCCGTGCGAGCTCCCGAAAACGGGGTTAGCACTCGCACGGGCTGTCTGCTAATTCTAACGCCCCGGGCGGCCGCTTTGCGCCCCGGATTAGCAAAGATAGGACTAGAGTGCTAAGGGGTCCTGATGCGCCTGAAGGAGGCGCCCTCATCACGGCCCTCGGCCGACGGACGTCACTTTTGACCTTGGCTTGGTCTCATTCGCTGCTCGTTCTTGTCAGCCCACTCCCGATACCGCTTGACCACATCCGTCCATGCGACCATCCCAGTCTCTTCGGTGTAATACAGACCTCTTAGCCCGTACACGCTCTCCAGCTCTTTAGCCCGACGTTCGATATAGTCGGCAACGATTCGGCGTCTACTAACAGGATCCGAGTTCTTTCCTTGCCGATGCGCTTCAGCTAGTGCATTGATCCAAATCAAGTTCTCTACGAGGCCTTCGGTTTCCATTCCAGCATCCGACGGCACAGCACTGAAAGCATATGGCAATTCTTGTCCAAACTCATTTCGAAGCATTGCGGTGCCAGACGCAACTTGCTGCAAGTCAAGATACTCAACGGTGACGTCCTTAACAGTCCACGCACCGAACAATTCCTTCTCGAAGAGCTTTGCAATGCTCTTTCTGTCTGCCTTTAGAGACTGGATTTCGTTATCAGAAATCAGTCCAGCGAGAGCTATGGAGTCCTTAGCCCGTATTGCAGAAGCGACATTCTGCGCTACAGACTCAGGCGTAGGAGGCTTTGAACAGGAGCTAACCAAGAGCGCATTCGCGCAGCATGCCAAACATGCTACGCGAATGCTTAAAGGCATTAGCTTCCGATGCAATTGTCCTCCTGCGGAGTACACGACGCCGCGATGTATTCGGTCACGTCGAATTTCCAGCCAGACTGCTGGTTCTGCGGATTAGCAACGCAGTTGTAAAGGTTCCAACGGCCTTCTCTGCATCGGTTCACCCCGTTGTCGGCAATGTAGCAAATGTGTCCAAATCCGTAAGGATTCCCAGATGTCCCAAGCGGGCAGCCGTTTTCGGTTGTGCAGGCATCCTTACAGATTGTCCAGGAACTTCCGCCTGGCTGAGCCAAGGCGGTACCAAGTGCGAGACCGATCAGGCTACCTAGTAGCAGTGAGCGTATTGCTGTCTTTGTTGTCATGTTTTTCGTCTCCCTTATGGAGTTTGAGTGTTAATCCGTAGAACCTAGTCCTGTGAGACCCAGTGCTTCCACTCAGAAGCGTGACCTTTTGCTCGTCTGATGTAGGCAGTGCCGGACAACGATGTCACGATCGCGCGCTTTGTCACTCGATGGCTGCCAAGGTATGGGTTCGGCGGATTGCAATGAAAGTCCATGACTACCGGTGTCTGTTCCTCATATCTCTTGGCATTTGGCGCCCAAATGGTTCTTTCAATCGGAGTTGGGTAGATGTCCTTAATCAACCCACTGACTTCAAGACGACCACATGGTGAGCGCAACATACCTTCGTCTAACCCGTATAGTTTATTCCAGAAGAGGGTGTAACTGTTTGTAGGTAGATTCATTGTGCTCGGCTCACCATAAGTACCTGTCTCACCGCCGCTATCTTCGCGGTATAGCATGAGGGCCATGTGAATCTGCTTGCCTCTGAGCATCGATGCACTCACTTTCGCTCCTTCTGAGGCCCGTCGTACGCTTGGGTAAGTTAAACCCGCCACAATCGCAATGATGGCCAGCACGACGAGGACCTCTACCAACGTAATCCCAGTCGCCTTACTTCTTTTCATAAAGAGCCACCCCCAGGGAACACTTTGGGATCACGGTACAACTCCACGATCCGGCCATCTTGGACCCGAATGAGGGCCGGGCGAAAATCCTTCGGTCCTGAATAGCGGGCGAAGGATGCCCACCCATGAGTGTCAAACTTCGTTTGGCTCCGCTCCGAGACGAGGACGGTGACGTCCTTCTTCCCTACTGCCTTCGCAGCGGCTTCCATCAAGCGCACGTCACTGCCGCAACCCTTACAATCTGGAATAAGGAGCACCCAATCTGAAACGGGCGCGGACAAGTCATTGGGCCACTGATCCCCGACCTCTAAATTTCGGCGCTCAATGAGATAGGAAGGACAAACTGCGGGCTTCGCTTTGTCGGCCTGCGCATTCGGACGCACCGCCATGGCGACGCATACGGTGGCCATGCTTGCGAGGACGATACCATGCCAGAGTCGAATCATTTCTGACCTCCTATGGGGAGAGGTTATCATACCGAAAAAAAAAAAGCAACACTCAAACACATTTTTTGAAAAACTTGCAATTTGGTTGCCTGGGCAACGATTTTGTCCTCAACGGTCACTTTCTGCAACTCAAGTGCCGGACCCTCGCGAAAGTACGGGACCGCGAAACCCCGCCGCGCATCGTCCGTCAAAACAGTCACTATGAAATCCGCCGTGATGGGGCGAACTGTGGTGGCCTCGGTCCTCTTGGCCGGGGTGGCGTTGATGGGTGCGACGGGCTGCAATGCCCTCCGTGATGACCGTTACGGAGCCCTGATGGTGAATATCGACTGGCCGGAGGAAACGCGCGGCATCCCCAGCTACGCCCGCAGCGCGCGCATCATCTTGCAAGATCCGGGCGGAGGCTTCGGCTACGGCGGCAACGGCTACGGCGACCGCGTGCAGATCGTCAACCGCAACCGCAGCAGCGCCTATAAAGATGAGATCCGCTTTGACAACCTCATCCGCC
>CAZVHE010000003.1:24280-30128 GCA_964627705.1 uncultured Chthonomonas sp. | reverse complement strand
ACCGCTTGTAGTTTTTGAAAACGTAGATTTCCGCTACGGCGAGGAATATCCGTTCTTAGACCACTACGTCGAGGTGATTTTCTACACCGGCACGGGCGGCAGTGGCACCGTGGTGGCGACCGCACCCTATACTTTCCGCTACCGCGAGTTCAATTGGAACCACACGCTCAACGTGAGTTCTTACACCGCCGCCGAGATCGTCTCGCTCCGCGTGGACGGGCCGTTCACGGTCACGCTGGCGGGGGGCGCCCGCTCGCTCATTGGTACGGGCCTCGATCGCTTCAACCGCAATCTCGCCCTGCCGCCGCGCGCCCTGCGCTGGGAACTGGTGGGAGGCGATGCCGGCACCATCACCACGGACGGGGTGTTCACGCCGGTGCGCCAAGGCAGCGTGCAAGTGCGGCTCTACGAAGCCGATGGCTCAGTGGAACCCGCCGTGGCCACCATCAATGTCGTCCCGTAAGCTCACACGGACGCAACAAAAAAGAGACGATCTCCGAACGTGGAGGTCGTCTCTTCTCTTTCTTTCAAAGCGAGGTCAGCGGACGTAGTGGATCTCGGGATCTTCCATGTCGTCCAGCAGCATCATCGCCACAATCGGCAACGGACGCCCCTTGGCGATTTCGCGAGCTTCGTCAAAGCTCACCTGGTCAATGGTCATGCCGACGAGGTCAATCCATTCGGCAAAGCGCACCGCGCCCACTTCTTCGGTGAAGACAGCCAGGCCGTTCACGCCGCGATGGCAATAGCAACCGTATTTCCCGCTCGGCTGGTGGTGCAGCACGTAGAGGACGTCGGGGAAGGTGCTTTCCAAACCCATAATCGGACAGGAAATCGTGTTGTTCATCGCTACGATTTCCTATTGGCCAACGGGTCGCGTACTTTTAGGGGGAGAATCTCGAATTCTCCCCTTGTCGGCATTAGGCGCGCTTGAAGAAGCGCTTATTCACTACATGGCCGGGCACTTCTTGCCCGCGAATCTCCACGGTGCAGGCCGTCTCCGCCTTAATGTGCGGCTGCAAGAACGCGAAGGCCACCCCCGCCTCCAGCAACGGACTGTAGGCGCCGCTGCTCACAAAGCCCACGGCTTCCCCGTCCACCCGCACGGTGGCGTCAATCGGCGCCACCCGCTTCGAGTCCAATCGAATCCCGTGTAGCTTGAGCGGCAACCCCGCCGCCTTGCCCGCTTCGATCTTGTCGCGGCCCAAGAACGGCACGTCCGTCTTGCGCATCACCCAGCCCAGGCCCGCGCACAGCGGCGAAAGGTCGTCCTTAAGTTCGTGGCCGTAGAGCGGCAGGCCCGCTTCCACGCGCAGGGTGTCGCGGCTTCCCAGACCGCAGGGGGTCACGCCGGCGGCGTGCAGGGCGTTCCACAGCGCGGTGGCTTGCGTAGCCGGGCAAATCAGCTCCAGTCCATCTTCGCCGGTGTAACCGCTACGCGCGGCAAAGACCGGCACTCCGGCCATGGTCACATCGGCGGTGCCGAACATCGGTAGCGCCCGTAGCTTGTCGCCATCCGGCGTCATCCCGGCCATGATGTCCATCGCGGTCGGGCCTTGCACGGCAATCATCGCGGTGGCTTCGGTGTTGTCTTCAATGGCCACACTAAAGGTGTTTTGGGCCGCCATGTGGGCGAGGTCCTTCTGGTGATTGGCCGCATTCACGACCATGCGGAAAAGGCCATCCCGCACCTTGTAAACGATGATGTCGTCCACCAGGCCGCCGTCGGCATTGGGCAACAGCGAATAGTGGCCCCGGCCGTCGGTCAGAGCGGCAATGTCGCCCACCGTGATGTGCTCCAGATAGGCCTGCACGTTCTCGCCACTCAGGGTCAGGCGCGCCATGTGGCTCACATCGAACATGCCAGCCCCGTTGCGGACGGCCAACGACTCGGCGATCACCCCGGTGTATTGCACCGGCAGGTCATAACCGGCAAAGGTGACGATGCGGCCCCCCATGGCCACGTGGGCGTCATACAAGGGAGTGCGGGCGGCTTCGGACACGCAGAAATTATATCAATGTGGGTCGCCGAACGGGCCTTTTCCCGTAAATCGTACGGGGATGTGAACGGTTATGCCCCTTTTCCTCGTCTTTGCCCATAGATTCGCGCGGTAACATAGGGTCGGGCGTGTAGGCGGCTGGCCCCCAGGGACAGGCGCAACTAGGATCAAGGCACGAAAATGTTGGGACCCATGGACGAAGCAGCGCGGATGAAGGCGCTCAACGACGGTCGGCGATTGATGGCCGAACGTCGGCTGGATGATGCCCAAATGGTCGCCGCGGAACTGGTGGCAAGCCTGCCGGACGATGCGGAAGTCCATGCCTTTTTGGGCGACGTAATGGACGAACTGGGCCGCACCGAAGAAGCGGTCGCCGCCTATGAGCGTGCTGTCGCCATCAATCCCGACAGCCAACTGGACCGCATTCGCCTCGTTCAGCTTCGCCGCAAGCTGGAAAACACCGACTTTGACGTGGTGGAGCCCCTGCGTAGCCGCCGCATGAATGTGCCCGCCCTGGCCGCCGGGAGCGTGCTGATCGCCTGTGTGATCTCCGCTATCGTGCTGGCCCGAGGCGCCGATAACTCCACGGTCGCGATGGCCCCCGCCGGTGAGCAAGTGCTGGAAAGCCGACCCTTTAACCCGCCGCCGCCGGTTTCGAACTCGCAACCGATGCAGGTGCCGAACAATGCGAATCGCACCACTCAGCCGGACAACGAGGTGGTGACAAACCCCACCAGCCCGCTGAGCCAACCCGTCCGCATCCCGGGCAGCACCAACCAGCAACCCGGCCTGGGCCAAATCCAACCCGATAACGGCTTTAGCCCGCTGTCGCCCAACGTCACGATTTCTCCCAACCAGCCGACCGGCCCGACGAACATCGCCGAAGCCCAGCCGCTAGGTGACCCGGACCCGATCCCGGAAAAGAAGGATCCCCCGAAGAGTGATCCGGGCGTGGTGGAAATCACCAGTAGCAACGGCTCCAGCGGGGTGGGCAACTCTGAAGGCGTCAGCCAAGAGGACCGCATGCGCGGCGAAGCCCTCTACCAGGCCGCCCGCGAGAGCTACACCCTGGGTGACAACGCCCGCGCCGCCGACCTGTTCAATCAGGCCATCCGCGCCGGCTACGTCAATGGGGGCACTTACCACCGGTTGGCCAAGTGCTACCAAAATCTCGGTCGCCGCGCGGATGCCATCAAGGCGTACGAGCGCGCGGTCGCTCTTTATGAGCAATCGCAGACGTCGAATGCCGAGCTGAGACGTCGAAACATTGAAGAATGCCGACAGGCCATCCGAATCTTGCAGGGCTCGTAGCACTCCTCGCCCTGGCGGGGGGAGCACAAGAGGCGCGGGGGGCAGAAACTCCGCGCCTTCTCGTCATTCAAAACCTCGCCCAGAGCAACGGCGGATTTGAGAACAACTTGATGGTGGCGGCGGGCATCGCCGAAACCCTGGACCAAGAAGGACGGGTCCTCCCCATCGCTTGGACCCCGACCGACCCCCTGCTGAAAGAAGCTCTGGAGGCCCTGCGGCAAAGCTATGTCCCGGTTCCTACGGCAAACCTCCGCGAGGCGGTGCGGCGTCAACTCAATGCCCCCTATGTGCTAGAAGTGGAAGCCGTGCGGTCCGACGGGCAGGTTTCGGTGGGGGCGCGCCTCACTCGCAACGGTCGCGAGATTTGGCGGTTCCTTTCCGTTCCGGAGTTCGACGGCCCCGGCATCAAAGTCATCCGCAATGGCCGGCTGGATCGCGAGGCCACCCGTGAACTGCAACAGAAATACGCCAACCAGCCCGGAGCGCAATCGTTCTTTGTCGCCCTGGTCAATGGCTTGCCGGATTGGCAGTCCACCGCCGCTTCGATTGAGCGCACCCTGGCCCTTATCATCGGCTCCGACCCGCTGCGCGACCTTCCCGCGCGCCCCCGGATTGACTCGACTCTTGACCCGGTTTTCCTTCAGCCACAATACAAACTCGTGCCCGATGCCACCGGCGATTGGCAAGAGAACGTCAAGGACGCCTTGGCCGCCAACGAAACGGAAAATGCGATCACCATCCTGCGAGATGCGGTGGACCGTGAGCCCAGCGATATTGCCACGCGCCTGTGGCTGGCCAAAGTGCTGGCCGAGGGTGGGCAAGCCGCCCTGGGCGCCACCGAAGCTGCCCGTGCCGCCCGGATGAGTGGCCGCGACCCCTCGCTGTGGGCCCTGGCCTGCCGCATGGCGCTGGACGCCCAGCAGATCCCCGCCGCCCGCGAGTACCTGCACCAAGCCACTGCCCGAGGTCTGGAGGGAGCCGATTTGCATCGCCTCCGAGCGGACATCGCCCTTTACGATGGCGACCTCGATGCCGCCATCTCGGCGATGAACGACATTACCGACGAAGGGAGCATTCTCACCCGGGGGCTGGTGCTGGCCCTGCGCGGAGCCCCCGCTGAACTCGTCGCGCCCTCGATGCAGAACTACAAGGGCGACGAAGCCACGACCCTAGATCGCTACACCTTTGCCATCCATGTGATGGAGCGGCAGATGCCGGTGTGGGTAATGCGCCTGCGCGAGGCCCCAGTTCGGGTGCGGCAAGGGATGACCGCCACCGAGCGGCGTGACCTCATCCGCACTGGGCAGGAGCTGGACGGCATTGTCGCCTATCTGCGGGCCGCCCCCGTCCCCGCGAGGCACCGGATTTCGCACGAAGGCCGCCTTTTGGCCATGATCTTGCTTGCAAAAAGCGCCCAGGAATCGCTGGCATTTGCCGATACTTTGGATAGAAGTCTCGGCGATGACGCCGCGATGAGTTTGGGAGAAGGCCTGCGCCTGATGAACTCCGTCCGCGAAAACTTTGCGGTGGAGCGCGGCGAGCGTTGGCAACCGACTCCCTAAAGAGTCGTTCGCATGCAAGTGGTGGCAACAATCCTGTGGATGGGAGGCGTCTTCGTGGCGTCGGTCGTCCTCACTGCCCTTGTCATGCGCACCGTGCGTAAGCGCCCCGCTCGAAAGCGCGTGAGCCTCGGCGTTGGGGCCAAGATCCGCCTGATTTCACCAAGTGGGGTCTTTATCAGCTTGGTGGTCTCAGAGAATGACGACGAAATCCACCTGTCGCCGCCCGTCGGCTTGCAGCCGGGCCGCCCGTTTGAACCCGGCGATGTGGTGTTTGCCCAGGTGCCGGATGGGGGCTTGTTGCTTAGCTTCCGCTCCACGATTTTGAGGCGAGAGATCGAGACGGGTGACCTCGTCCTTTCCATGCCGACGCACGTGCGGCAAGCCAACCGCCGGATTGAAGAGCGCCTGACCCACGTGAAGGGCCAGGGCGTGACCGTGGACGACGCGACCGGGCTCTTTCTCGATATCAGCGCCAGTGGGGCGCAGGTGATTCTGCCCACCCAGATCAAGGCCGGCCAGCCCGTGCAGGTGCGCTGGGACGACCTCGTGGAACCCGTGCCCGCCTGGGTGCTAGATTGCCGCCCGGTGTTCCAAGAGAACCCGATTCGCTACCGCGTGCGGTTGCGATTCCGCGAGCCTCTCAGCGGTCTCTAAACGGTCTCTAAGACACTAGCCCGGGTGCTGCCAAGTCACGCGGCCACCCATCACAGTCATGCGCTTGGTCGCACGGCTCGCCCTCGTAGGCGACGAAGTCTGCCCACTTCCCTTCGGCCAGCACGCCCTCACCTGGGTCATTGTTTGCATCGGCCCCGCCGGTGGTGGCCATCGCAATGGCCGTGTCCCGGTCAATGTTCTCCGCCGGGTTGAAGCCTTCCGGCCGGTTCGCGGCCGTTTCAATCCCAATCCAGAGGTCGCCGGGCACAATCGGCCGGTCCGTATTTAGGCTCAGGCGCGCCCCTGCCCGCACCCAGCGGG
>CAZVHE010000003.1:22068-24254 GCA_964627705.1 uncultured Chthonomonas sp. | reverse complement strand
AAGATGTCGTCCGCCAATTGTGCCTTGTAGGAACGCCCAAAGCGGTGTAAGAACTCCGGTTGCACCGTCACGTGCACGCCCATGCCCACCGTCCGCTCAATCTGCGCGTCGCTCACGATCATCGCGTGCTCCAGCCGGTGCTGGGCGGGGTCGGGGGTGGCCGCAAAGGCATCCAGAACCAGGTCCGTGGCGTAATCGCCAATGGCATGCACGGCCACCGACCAGCCCGCTTCGGCCGCCACGGTCACCATCTCGTGCAGGCGTTCGGGGTTGTAAATCAGCTGCCCCGTGCCGCCCGTGGTCTTGTAGGGTCGGTAGACGGCCGCCGTGGCGCTGCCAATCGCGCCATCGGCAAAGATTTTCGCGCCCTTGACGGCGCACAGGTCGGGGTCCATCGCCGCGATGAGTTCATCCCGGCGGGCCGCGTCTAGCGCCCGGCGGCTAAAGAGGGTGGCCCACTGGATATAGAGCCGGGTGCGCGTGGCCATGCCCCGTTGGGCGGCGAGGTGGTAGGCCTGGAGTTCGAGTTCTAAATCCCAGCGCCCCGTCATCATGTCCGAGGCGCAGGTGATGCCTAAGGAAGCCATCCGGTCACCCGCGCGCAATATCGCCTCGACCATCTCCTCCAGGTCAGGGGCCGGAGCCGCCGAAGTCACGTTCTCATGCGCCCGCTCAAAAAGCACCCCGGTCAAGGCCCCCGTCGCATCGCGTTGGAACTCGCCCCCCGCCGGGTCCGGTTCATCCTCGCGCACGCCCGCCGCCCGCAGGGCCGCCGAGTTGGCCACGCTGGCGTGGCCGTTGCTGTGCCGTAGCAGCACCGGCCGGTCGGGGGCCACTGCATCCAGGTCGTGCCGCGTCAGGTGCGCGCCGTACTTGTTCTGGTCGTATTGCACCGCATGAAGCCAGCCTTCCCCGCCCTGTGCAATCGCCGTCGCCACCGCGTCCAGCACATCCTGGCGGCTTTCGCATTCCGTCAGGTTGAGTTTGAGCAAATCCAGGCCGGTGGGCAAGATGTGGCAGTGGGCGTCAATGAATCCCGGCAGCACCGTGAGGCCCTGCAAATCGTGACTGGGCGTGCCGCGTCCAGCCAGGCTCCCCGCCGGGAGGATCGAGGCGATGCGACCATTCGCGACCTCGAAATCGACGCGCTGACCATTGAGTAAACCGTTGAGAAAGATCATGTTGTGAGTTCCTGGGCGACGCGCTCGGCACTTTCCAGCGCGCCCTCGATAAATCCGAACCAGGCGGCGGTGGCCTCCCCGGCAAAGTGAATGCGGCCCATGGGGCGGCCCAGATACGGGAGGGCACGGGTGGCAAACCCTGGCGCGGAGTAGGTGAAGCCACCTTGGCTCCACGGGTCGCTGACCCAGTTGTGGAATTGCCCCCGTATAAAGTGGCGCTTGGCCCCGGGGTGGGTTTCGTCGAGCGCCCGCAGGGTGCGCGCCACCACTTGGTCCGGCGGCAAGCCCGAAATGAACTCGGCTTCCGCCCCGCAGATGTAGCACAATAGCACCGATCGTGGCCCCCGGGCCCCGCTCCACACCTGCTGGATGGGGAGATCGCAAAGCAGGGCGCCACTCCAGTCTTCCGTCTCCCAGAACGGCTCATCGAACTCCAGCGCCACCTTGTTCGTGGGCGCGCGCGGGGCCGCCCGCCAGGCATTGGACAGGGTGCCGCCGGGGGCCGGATCGAAGACAAAATCCTTCAAAAGCTGGGGCGGCAGGGTCATCACCACGTGGTCGTAGCGCGCTTCCCCATCGCCGGTGTGGACCGTGACACTGTGTTCATCGTAGGTGAGCTTACGCACCGGTTTGAGCAGGTGAACATCCCCCATGAGAGTGCCGCGTATCCGTTCGCAGAGCCGCTGGGCACCTTCTGGGAATCGGTACGAACTCATGCCCTCTTGATTGGCCCCGCGCTGCATATAGTTGCGATAAGCATCCAGCCAGCCCAGCAGGCCGACTGACTCGATGTCTTGGCCTTCATCGCTACGGAGCATCGCCCGAGCCAGCCACCTGCCGTGCGGGGAGATGGCAAAGTCCGCCACAAAGTCGGCCACCGTGCGCTCGTCCCAGCCGCGCCATTCCACCGAATCCCAAACTCGCTCGGGCAGTTGGCCGGCAATGCGTTTCGCTTCCTCGTGGACATGCGAGAGGTCGGCCATGGCGTCCTCCCAGATGTCGTCA
>CAZVHE010000003.1:16390-22058 GCA_964627705.1 uncultured Chthonomonas sp. | reverse complement strand
GGAACTCCCCGCCCGAGAGCAACCGCGACGGCCGCTCATCGGCCGGCGAGGCGGGCGTCCCGAAGGACTCCAGCAGCGCCAGGCATCGTTGGTGCTCGGCGTCAATCCACTCACCGCCGGCTTCATAAAAATCGTCTTCCAGGGCCACCGTATGCAGGTTGCCGCCCACCCGTTCGCGGGCCTCATAGATCGTGACGTCTACGCCCGCCCGCTCCAGGTGCATGGCCGTCGCCAAGCCAGATATCCCGGCCCCAATCACGGCGACTTTCATCCGCCCTCGGTGTACCGCGCCACATCCTGCGCGGATTTCACGGTCACTAACGTTGCCTGGTCAGGGCGCGGTTCCCCGCCATCCCACACGACGCCGACCCGACGCGACTGCGCCAGCGGCACCAGGGACTCGGCCATCACGGCATCCGACGAAGGCACCAGCACGATGTCAAAGGCATCGTGGAACTGCCACAGGCTCATGGCCGCCAATGAAGACCCCTGCGGGGCAAAGCCCACCATGCGCACCAAGCCATCCTGGCGGGCCGTTTCCAGGGCTTCCAGCGCCCCGTCCAGTTGGAACTCCTCCACCGCCCGGCGAATACGCAAGCAATAAAAATCCAGCATCGGCCGCGTGAGCGACGAAAGCGTCATGATGAGGTGCGCGCTCACGAGGTCAAACGCATGGTTCCGATTCTGCGCGTGCTCAATCTCAAACGTGCTGCGCGCCAGCAACACCGGCTGGTGCGCCACCAGGTGCGGCCCCCAAATCGAGGTCCCCGCGCTCACGTCCAGCGGGCACCCGCTGGTCACCGCCGCCGCCACCATCTCCGCCACGGTATCTTGTTCCGGCGAAGCGGGCATCTCCAGCCTCAGCCACACGGGTGGGTAGGTCTCGTTCGTCCGCCCCAGGGGCTGCGGCATGCGGCGCATGGGCATGCCTCCAGTCTACGCCCAGCCGGGCGAGAGGGGTAGGATTCCGGCTCGGCCATGGCGCCCTTTTTCTACCACCCGCGGATGCTGACGTACACCTTCGGACCGCAGCATCCTCTCAAGCCGGAGCGTTTGCGACGGACAATGGCTTTGTTGGAACTGTGCGCCCCCGATCTCCCCATCCGCGACCCCGGCCTGGCCACCGCCGATGAAGTCGCCCAAGTGCATAGCCGCGACTATATTGAGGTCGTCGAGGCTCTCTCCCGGGGGGACAACATCGACGATCACAAACGCCATCAGACGGGTTTCTCTAGCAGCGATAACCCTCCATTCTCCGGGATGGCCGCGGCCAGTTACGCCTATTGTGGCGGGGCCGTGCAAGCCGCCCGGGCGGTGCTGGACCACCAGCCCCTTGCCTTCAACATCGCGGGAGGGCTGCACCACGCCATGCGCGGCAAGGCGGCCGGGTTCTGCATTTTCAACGACGTGGCGCTCATTGCTCAGATGCTGAAAGCTCGTTTCGAGCGCATCCTCTACGTGGACATTGATGTGCACCACGGCGACGGCGTGCAGGCCCTCTTTTGGAATGATCCGCGCGTGCTGACATTCTCGATCCACGAGAACCCCCACACCCTGTGGCCAGGCACCGGCGAATGGTCCGAAACGGACGACTTCGGCACCGCTCTCAACCTGCCCATGCCGGCCGGCACCACCGGGGACGTATGGCTGGAGGGCTTCCGCCGGGTTCTGGACGCCGGCACCACCGCCTACCGCCCGGAAGCCGTGGTGCTACAAATGGGCACCGACGCCCATGGACTTGACCCCCTGGCCCACCTCAATGTCAGCGCTCAGCATTGGCGGGGTGCAGTGCAAGCGGTGAAGCACCTTGGTCTGCCGATTGTGGCCAGCGGCGGCGGTGGCTATAGCCTGCAAACCGTGCCCCGAATGTGGGTGGCGGCCATCATGACCCTATTAGGGCGACCGCTGGAAGACGACATGATGCTCGGCCTTCCGCCCGAGTGGCAACTGGACCGCTTTGACGACCCCGACCCGCCCCTCGGGCAAAACGCCGGCGAGGTGCAAGAGACCGTCATCCACCTCATCCAGCGGATCCAGACTCAAGGAATCGGGGCTTAGCCGCCTTCTTCCGGGCCGAACGTGCCCCGGCTGGTGTACCAGCGGTACAGCCCGAGCTTCAGTCGGCCCTCTTTGAACATCGCATCGCGCATCACGGCCGCTTCAATTTCGGTTCGTTCTCGGTCGGCAAAGATGTAAATGCCGCGCCAATTGCCCGCATCCTCGCCCATGGGGCCGGCGGCGAGCAGAATCTTCTCCTTTGCCATGAGGTTGATGTTGGCCATGTGCGCCTCGCCCAGGGCCTGGGAGGTCGCGGCATCGAGGGTCGGCAGGCCCTCCGGGCGATCCAGCTTGGCGAACCACAGCGCTTCCAGGTCCAGGAACTCGCCCCCCGGGCGGAAGGTTTTGTCGCTGGCGTACCACGTGACGAAGCGCGGCTTCAGCAAGCCCCGCTTGATCATCGGTTCGCTCGCCATCCATTCCTTGGGCTTGTCCACCTTCTCCGCGTCGAAGAACACCAGGCCGCGCATGGTGCCTGCATTTTCCAGTGGCCCAATGGCAAGGGCTCGCTTCTGCTTTCGCAGCCCTTCCAAGAACTCCAGGTGGTCCGCTTGGAGTTCGTTGAGCACCACCGATTCCACCAACGGCGCATTCGGGGCCGTTTCCAAGACGCACAAGATGTAATTGCGCATCTTGAACTCAGGTTCTTGCGCGGACCCCTTGTTCGGCACGGTCATGGCCAGCGCGGTGATTCCCGCGAGGATGCAAGACGCGATCATATAGTGATTATAACAGCCCGCCCGCGTAGCCGAGGCTAAGACGAGCCCTTGTCGAGGTCAATGACCTTCTTCTTCTCGTCCTTTACGTCGTCCGGATTGCCCTGGATCACGTCCACGCCCGGACCAGCCACCTTTTCCCAAGTTCCGGATTGCGCCCGCCGGAAGGTGCTGAGCCCGTGCTTGGCGGCCTTGTCGGCGCTGGCGTCTTTGGCCATCTTGATCTGCACCTGGCTCACCACCCGCTTGCATGGCTTGTGGCAAAAGGGGCATTCGGTGAGGGCCTCTTCGTTCACACTTTGAAGCACGCCAAAGGGCGACGGGCACATCGGGCACTCGTCGTCAATCAGTTCGTACTCGTAAATCGGCATGAAGGACCTCCACTCATTTGACGCACTGAACGCTGATATTGTGGCGTGTCGGGCCTGCCCACGCCTGGTGGAGTGGCGAGAAACCGTGGCCCTAGTGAAGCGACGGGCCTACAAGGACGAAACCTATTGGGGGCGGCCCGTGCCCAACTTTGGTGACCCGGCCGCCACCGGCCTGATCGTCGGCCTGGCCCCGGCGGCCCACGGCGCGAATCGCACCGGGCGGATGTTTACCGGCGACCGCAGCGGCGATTGGCTCTACCGGGCGATGCACCGGGCGGGCTTGGCCTCTCAACCCGAATCCACCCACCGCGAAGATGGGCTCCGGCTCCACGGCGTGATGATTACGGCCATGAACCACTGCGCGCCCCCAGGCAACAAACCCACCCCCGAGGAGATGCGCACGTGCCACCCCTACATGGTGCAAACGCTGGCCCTGCGGCCTTGGCGCGCCATCCTGTGCCTCGGTTCCCTGGCTTGGGAGGCCACTTGGCGCACCCTGGGCACTCGTCCGCCGGTCAAGTTTGGGCACGGCGCCCAAGCCCCGCACGGCACCATCACGGTGCTGGCCAGCTACCACCCCAGCCAGCAAAACACGCAAACCGGCACCCTCACCGAGCCGATGCTCGATGAGGTGATGCAGGAATTTGCCCGGCTGGTAAAGCGATCCGATTAAAGGGTCTGGTTGACCAAGAGTTCGCGCTTGAAAGTCATCCGCTGGAGCGAACCGCCTCGGGAGAGGTCCACTAACACTTCGCTGCCAGGCTCACCGCGCAACAGATCGTTGATCTGCCGCCAGCCCAGAGTGGAAACATCCCGGCCGTTGATGCCGATGACTTGGTCGCCCCGCTTCACGCCCATGCGCTCGGCCGGCGAGTTCGGGATCACATTCCAAATCACGATGCGCTTGGCGTTGCGGTCGTAATACGACATCATCCCCACATCGCCTTGCTGCTCGTCGGCCGTCTTGCCGCTGAAGTTCTCCAGCCACACGTGGCGGCGCGGCAAGTCCACAATGATGTTGAAGTTCTTCAGGAAGCCGTAGCCCACGGTGCCGTCGCTTTCCGCCGAGCTGCTGGGCAGGTCAATGATGTTCCACACGCTCTGCTCCACCGGCACACCGAAGATCTTGAGGTCCTTCATCAAGATGTCCCAGCTGGCCACGGGGCCACTCGCCACGAAGCTGAACCGCTGGAACGAGGGCGTCGTCCCGGGTTGCCAGAGCTTGATGCGCTCCAGAACGTCCTTGTGCGTGGTGGCATAAAACCCGTTGCCGGTGTCGAGGGCCAGGTTCATGCGCTCGCCGTTGCCCGTCTCCACACGCAGTTCAATCGAGTCGTTGCCAGCAGGCAACATCTTCACCAAAAAGGTCTTCTTGTTGTCCGGCGTCTTGGTGCGGATGTCGAACGACTTGGGATAGAACACAAACTCCTTGCGCTCGAAGTTGATTTCCATCGGCATCTGGGTGAAAGGCGCCAATCCCAGGATGCCGTCGCAGCGCATACCGTACGACTCGGTGTAATCCCCGCCCATCTGCACAATCTCCCCGTCCGGCGGGCTGAGCTTCTCATCGCCCAGTTCCAGCAGGTTCAGCTTCACGGTCTTGGCCTGGAACTGCCCCACAAAGTCGCGCAACGTCATAGTGCCGCTCGCCGGGCCGACGTTTACGTGTTCGCCGAGCTTGATGTGCCCCGAGAACCCCGAGTCAAACATCAAGGAAACCGGGCGGCCATTGACCTTGGCGTCCACGATAATGGCGCTATCGGCAGTCCGGAACGGCACGCGAATCGGAGCTGATTGGGCCGGGGCCGCCGGGGTGGCGGGCGCAGTTCCCGCCGAAGCGAGGAGAAATCCGAGGGCAAGCATGGTGGTTTAGACGAGTGGGGTCCCCTTACGGTTGCCAGGGACGCCCGGTTTCTGTATACTCCATCGGCACAGTTGGGGTTTCCTCAACTCGCAACGTAAGGTTGGGCATTGTCATGACGCATACAACGCAAAAATGGTCCCTCGGGTTTGTGGCGGCTTTCGCCGCTGTGGCCCTGTCTGCTTGCAATTCGAGCACGCCAGCCCCCAACGATGGCGGCACAACTCCCTCCGGCGGCGGTACCACCCAGGGCGGAACAACGACCTCGGGGCGACCCGCCCCCACCAAGGCTCCCTTCACCGTGAAGGACGGCGAAGTCATTCGCATCGGCCTCGTGGCCAGCCGCCAGGGCGAACTTCGACCGTGGGGTGAAGACAGCAGCAACGGCGCGGCCTTGGCCATGGCCGAACTGGCCGCCGACACCGCGGACGGTGACCCCAACAAACTGATCATCGAAGGTCACGAAATTCAGCTCGTGGTGCAAGACAGCAACAGCGACCCAGTGCAGGGTAAGAACGCCGCCGAGCAACTGGTGAACCAGGGCGTCATCGGCCTGATCGGTGAAGTCGCTAGCGGCATCACCGCCACCATCTCCGACGTCGCCTTCAGCAACAGCCTCCCGCTGGTTGCCGTGGGTGCCACCCGCACCGATCTCAGTTCCA
>CAZVHE010000003.1:1062-16342 GCA_964627705.1 uncultured Chthonomonas sp. | reverse complement strand
AAGGCCCCGTGATGGCGAAGTTCGCTTACGAAGACCTCGGCCTTCGCAAGATGGCTATGTTCACCGACAAGGCGCAGCCGTACTCCACGGGTCTCAGCCAAAGCTTTGCGGCCAAGTTCAAGGAACTGGGCGGCGAAATCGTGGATGAGCAGTTCTACCAAACCAAGGACACGCAGTTTGCCGGACCGATTGCGAACACCAAGGCCAAGAACCCGGACGGCATCTTCCTGAGCGGCTACTTCAACGAAGTAGGCCCCCTGGCCCGCCAAATCCGCGAAGCCGGCATGACCACGCAGCCCCTGCTGGGTGGCGACGGCTGGGATAGCGACCAACTGCTGACCAGCGGCGGCGACGCCATCGTGGGTGGCTACTTCTGCAACCACTACAACAGCCTGGAAGACCGACCGGAAGTCAAGAAGTTCCTCGACGCTTGGAAGAAGAAGTACAACGCCAACCCGGGTACCACCATGGGCGCCCTGGGCTACGACGCGACCATGCTGATGGTGGACGCGGTGAAGCGCGCGATCATGGAAGCCAAGGCAGCCAATAAGCCGGTGGATTCGATGATGGTCATCAACGCTCTGGAGAACACCGAGAACTTCCCCGGTGTCAGCGGCACGATCACGCTCAAGGGGCGCCAAGCGCGCGCTGGTGGTGGAAGTCACGAAGGAAGGCCAGAAGTTCGCCAAGGCGTTCGAAGCCGACGCCGTGATGGCCAAGTAATCGCCGAATGATGAGCGGCCTCCCGCTGTGGGCAGATCTGAGTTTCTCAGTTCTGCCCCAGCAGCTAGTGAACGGACTCTTGCTCGGGGCAATTTACGCCCTAATCGCGCTGGGCTACACCATGGTTTATGGGGTACTCCGGCTGATCAACTTCGCCCACGGTGAAGTCTATATGCTGGGTGGCTACGTCGCCCTGTTCATCTCGTGGCAGTTCGGCTTTACGCAAGACGCGTTGATGCAGAACCCCACCCGAGAAGGGTCTTTGCTTCTCCTCGGTCTCATGCTCATTGCCAGCATGCTGATCTGCGGCTTGATCGGCCTGCTCATCGAGTTTCTTGCTTATCGCCCGATGCGGTCCCAACCCCGCATCGCGGCCTTGATTACAGCCATCGGCGTCTCCTTGCTCCTGCAGTACGCCGGGGCCCTTTTCTTGCCGAACTCACCGCCGCCCTCCATCTCGGAAAAGGTAAACCCGTACCGAGGCGAGTGGCGCATCACTCTGAGCCAGCCGAGCGCCGAATCCGTGGCCGCGCTTGCGGCCGCCAAGGCCACACTGGACCAGCGCACCCGCGAGTTCGATGAACAGATCAAGAAAGAGCGCAGTAAGTTCGACCTAAGCCCGGCCGGAATCGCCATCCGCGACGAGAAGAACCGCGCGGATCAGGAGTTCAACAAGGCGCAAACGGCGGTAAACGCCCAGCGCTCCGAAATTGTCTTACCACGCGGTCAGGTGGTGATGTTCATCACCTCTATCCTGCTCATGCTCGGCCTCAATTTGCTGGTCAATTTCACCAAAATGGGACGCGCCATGCGGGCGGCCAGCCACGACTTTGACACCGCCTCCCTCATGGGGATCAACGTCAATAAGGTCGTTACCCTCACGTTCTTCATCGGCTCGGCCCTTGCTGGTGCGGGTGCAATGATGAACACGACGTTCCTCGGCACGCCGATGACCACCTTTTCCGGGGTGCAACCGGGTGTGAAGGCGTTCGTCGCCGCCGTTTTGGGCGGCATTGGCAGCATTCCCGGCGCGGTGCTGGGGGGCTTGCTGATGGGCATGGCCGAAACCCTGGTGGTGTGGCTGGGTTATGGCTCGTACCGCGATGCGGTGGCTTTCGTCATCCTTATTCTCGTATTGCTGTTCCGCCCCGGCGGAATCATGGGTTCAGCCGCGGTGGAGAAGGTCTAAATGACGGGCGTTTCCAAGTCGTTCTGGCCGGTGCGTTTGGCCTCTGTGGTCGGGGTGGTGGCTCTGTGCTTTGCCCTGGACCGCGTGGTGATGGCCGCGGCGCCCGCGCAGTATCGCCTGCTCATCCTCGCTTCCCTTTTCGTCATCCTCGCGGTGAGCCTCAACCTCATCAACGGGATTACGGGGCAGTTCTCCATCGGGCACGCGGCCTTTGCGATGATTGGTGCCTATACGGCGGGCACGCTCAGCAAGAACCCCACCTTTGCCAACATGCCACCGGCGCAGCTCTTGGCCGTAATGACCTTAATCGGCGCCCTTACGGCCGCGACTTTTGGGTTCATTGTTGGCCTACCGTCTTTGCGGCTCAGGGGTGACTATCTGGCCATCGTCACGCTTGGATTCGGTGAAATCATTCGCATCGTCACCAATGCCACCGAATCTCTCGGCGGCTCTTATGGCATGCCGGTAGCCCCTAAGGTGCAGCTTTTATGGTGGTCACTCCTGATGATGGCGGTCTGCATTGCGCTTTGCCGCAATCTGCTGAAGACCACGCACGGTCTCACCTTTCTTGCTGTGCGCGAAGATGAAGTGGCCGGCCTGGCCATGGGCGTCAACGTGACCATGACAAAAGTGGTGGCTTTCGTCATTGGGGCGGCCTTTGCCGGGGCGGCGGGGGCGATTCTTGCTCACACCGAGGCCTTCATCAGCCCGCGTACCTTCCCCATGGAAATGAGCTTCATCATTCTCACCATGGTGGTGCTGGGGGGCACGGGCTCCATCACGGGTTCGGCGCTAGCGGCCATCGTCCTGTTCGCCATTCCCGAATATCTACGCACCCTCACCGACGCGCGAGGCAAAGCCTACGAGATGAACGCGGGCCTCTTTATGGGCATCCTCGTTGCCATCATGATCGCCGTGGCAGCCAGCAAGTGGATTCAGACCAACGTACATGAGAAAGGCAAGAAGCTGAGCTTCTACTTCGGTGCGTGGTTGGCGGTGGTGCCCCTTTCGTTTCTCTTGCAAACCATCCTGCACCTCTCGCCCACGCTGAAAACGCTGGCCTTCGGCATCGACATCCTGCGCTACGCCGTCTTTGCAGTCGTGCTCATCGCGCTCATGTTGCTGCGGCCCCAGGGCATCTTTGGCCACCACGAGTTCGGCTGGCATTGGTTCCGCAAGCGCACAGACCCGGCCCCGGAGGGAGGCACTGCATGAGCGAAGCGCAACCGATCCTACGGCTAGACGAAGCGACGATCAAGTTCGGCGGCCTCACTGCTGTCAACAAGGTTTCGTTTGAGCTCAATCGCGGCGATATCTTCGGGTTGATCGGCCCCAACGGCGCCGGAAAAACGACCTGCTTCAACCTCATCACTGGCGTTTACAAGCCGACCAGCGGGGAGATCTACTTCCAAGGTCAGCCCATTGGTGGCCTCGCCCCGAATAAGATCGCTACGCGCGGAATCTGCCGCACCTTCCAGAACATTCGTCTCTTCAACGCGCTTAGCAGCGTCGAGAACGTGATGATCGGGGCGCACCTGCGCCACAAGGTGCCCTTGGTGGGGGCCTTGATGCTCTCCGCCAAGTCGGTGGCCGAGACCAAGGCTCTGCGCGAGCACGCCTTGCATCTGTTAGAACTGGTGAACCTGGCGGACTACGCCAATCACCGGAGTGCCGACATGAGCTACGGCAAGCAGCGCCGGCTCGAGATTGCCCGTGCCCTCGCCACCGACCCGGAACTGATCCTGCTGGACGAACCCGCCGCCGGGATGAACCCGCAAGAAAAGGAAGAACTGCTCTCCACTGTGCGCCGGATTCGAGACGAACTCGACAAGACGGTGCTAGTGATTGAACATGACATGCGCTTTGTCATGGGGTTGTGCGAGCGGATTGTGGTGCTGGACCACGGCGAAGAAATCGCGCAAGGACCGCCCGATGCCATTCGCAACAACCCGAAGGTCATTGAGGCGTATTTGGGTGAACCGGCTTAGGCTGAGTCCGCTGGGATGGGTGGCGTTGGGTTTGGCCGCGGCCTGCACCACGCCCATCAACACCGCGCCTCGCCTGACAGAAACGGCCTTCTCAGAGGCCGAAATCAAGGTGACTCCGGAGACCGAACGGACCTTCATCACCGCCCAGAACCGGGTGGCCCAGCAAACCCTGGCCACGCTGGTGAAAGCGCAGAAAGAGCCGGAGCCGATCTTCCTGGCCCACGATTCGGCTCTGCGGGTGTTGGGGGCCTTGCTCCGGGCATCCGATGGGGAAACTTACAGGCACCTTTCCGAGACGCTCCAAATCCCGGCCGAAGATGATCTGACGTACCACGTGGTTCTTAGGCGTCGCCTCGCGGAACTAAACAAGATTCCGGACTACCAGCACGGCGCCGGCATCTGGATGGTGTGGCCCGTCACCCCCGTGAGTGGCTATGTCAACGAGATGGCCAAGTACCTGGAGGTGGATGTGTACCGGCTGGGCAGTGCGCGCGTGGGCGCGCGCAAGGAGTTGGAACGCTGGGCGCAGACCCGGGACCCCGCCTTCCCGAGCCCGTTTGCCAGCCTGGGAGCCCAAGATGCGATCATTGCCGCTGCTTTAGCCCGGGTGACTGTCGGAGACGCGCGGGCCACCAAGGACAAAGAATTTGGCATAGCCGATGGCGGAAAGGATCTCCAGTGGGTGTTCTCCCGCCAGCCGCTCTCGGGTCCGCTCCCCACGCTTGAAGCCCTGGACCAGCCGTATAACGTGCCCTGGCCCCCCACGCAAACGTTGGACTTCGACCTTGCCTCCAACGCCAAAACTCTTGGTTGGGGTTATCTGTTAGAAGACAATGACCTTCGGGGAATCAATCAAGAGTTGAATCGCCATAGCACGGTCGATGGATTGAAAAGTGTGGTTGTGGGCAACTGGAAGGCCGGCACCGGCCCGGGTACATTTGCTTATCTCATACATAAGCCGACCCAAGCGATCATCGTGGCCGGATATCTCCCCCCTCGCTAGGCATCATTTTTCACCACGCGAACTTACGAGTTTTGCTCCGCAGGATTACCGGCTTTTGCGTTTCCAGCCTCATTTCCACCCCCTTCCAACCCTTTGAATTGGCATACTCCGTGCATCTCCGTTTGTAAAACCGGGAGCAATTATCATGAAGTTCAATCGATTCATTGGTGCGAGCATTCTCGTGGGCGCGGCGGTGTTTGCCCAAGCGGACACGTTGACCTTTAAGGGTCTGGATGCCAACAAGAGCCAAAATGTCACCATCAAGTACGACGGTGCCAGCCTCACGGTGGGTGCGGGTCTGGCACGTCTGTCGCTGAACGGCGGTCCGGACCACTTCGGTCTCTGCGTGGACCTCGACCACTGGAACACCAACGGTCTGAGCTACGACGTCAACGTCAAGCCGATCGCTCAGCAAGGCCCCAACGCCATGCGCGCCGCCTACCTACTGAACACGTTCTCTTCGACCGTGACCAGCAAGGCCCAGGGTGCTGCCCTGCAGCTCGCCGTGTGGGACGTGATCTACGATAACGGTGACGGCTTCTCCAAGGGTCGCTTCCGCACCAGCAGCGTCTCTACCGACGCCTTGCTGACGGCCAACACCTACCTGCAGCAGTCCGTGAGCCAAACGAGCGCGGCCGCCGTGTGGTACGAAGCCAAGAATCACGGCAAGTACAACAAGAGCAACCAGGACTTCATGGCCGCCGCCGTTCCGGAACCGGCCAGCATGATTGCCCTCGGTGCGGGCCTCCTCGCCCTCGCCCGACGCCGACGACGCGCGTAAACTCGCGTTCGAAGCCCCATTCCGCGCCCGGCGGTTCCTAATATGAACCTCCGGGCGCTTTGTTTCGTCAGACCCGCCGAGTGAGACAACCTTTTGGGCTGATATATCAGTAAAATATCACTCAGGTCACGTCATGGACATCGTCATGCTTTTGTTGCGCGAGATCAGCGAGGCCTCCAAGCGCGTGATCCTAACCGAACTCAAAAGTGGCCCTCGCAACGTCACCGAACTCGTGCAAGCCAGTGGCCTCAAGCAGCCGAACGTGAGCAACCACCTGGCCAAGCTCCGCTCGAAGGGCATCATTCGTTCGCATAAGGTCGGGCGGCAGGTGTATTACAGCCTGGCCGGGCCGGACGTGGAAACGGCCCTCACAAACCTTCTGAGTCCCCAAGAGGTGACGGACGAGCCGGAAGTGGTACTCGACCGTAACCTGGTGAAGAAGTTTGCCCGCGCGGCCTGCGCCGCCAATGAAGCCGAGTGCACGCAGATTGTGGATGCCCTGCTCCGCGCCCAAGAGGAACCCGAGACAATCTACGAACAGCTCTTCGCCGAGTCCATGGGCATGGTAGGCGAGTGGTGGATGGTGGAAGCCATTGACGAGGGGCAAGAGCACCTGGCGAGTGCCATCGTCGAACGCCTGATGGCGCGTGTCTCGCACTTCTCTGCCGTCCCGGCTCCCTCCAGCCCCAATACGACCCTGGTGGGTTGCTGTGCGGGCAACTGGCACTCGATTGGCGCACGCATGGTGGCCGACGTGATGCGCATGGCCGGCTGGCGCGTGATGTACCTGGGCGCAAACGTGCCCACCGAGGCCTTTGTGAAGGCCGCGCAGGAGCATTCACCCGAGATGGTGATGGTGAGCTGTGCCACCGCTGAGTCACTACCCGATTGCATTGAACTGGTGGAGCGGCTAGATGACAGTCGCGGAGCCGAGAAGCAGTTTGCGATTGGCGTGGGCGGAAGGGCCGTCACCGAGAATCCCCAACCGTGCCTCACAGCCGGCGCGGATTTTGTGGCAACCCATCTCAAGGCCATCCGGCACATGGTGTTGCCGGAATACGAGCGCGGCGGCGCCTTCCCTAACGGCGTCTTTTAGGCCACCAGAAGCACAAACAAGAACGCCCCTCGCGGCCCGGATCCGGGCTCAAGGGGCGTTTGGCTTCTAGGAATGGAAGCAGAAGTTAGGCTAAGGCTTCCTTCACGATCGCGCGGAACGCGTCCATGTCGGCAATGGCGAGTTCGGACAGCATCTTGCGGTTCACTTGCATGCCCTTCTCGGACATCGCGTGGATCAAGTCACTGTACTTGGTGTCGCATTCGTGGCAAGCGGCGCTGATACGTACAATCCACTGCCGCCGAAAATCGCGCTTTTTCGCGCGGCGGTCGCGGAAGGCGTACTGCCCCGACTTCATTACCTGCTCGTGGGCGTTCTTAAAGGCGCCACTCTTGCGCCCGAAGTACCCCTTCGCCTTCTTCAAAATCTTGCGGTGGCGCTTTTGGCGCATGATCCCGCGTTTGACTCGTGCCATGTTTCGTTGTCTCCTTTAGGTTCCTGCTTAAGCAGGGGTCGAACCAGTTCCCAGCCTCATCGGGCGGTAGTGGTAGAGGCTCGGGCTCAGAGCCCGAGCAGTCGGCGAACGCGGCGGCGTTCGGTCTTGCTCAGTTCGGCGTCTTGGTCCAGTCGTCGCTTTTGCGCACCGCTCTTGTTAAAGAACATGTGGTTGTTGTACGACTTACGCCGAATGATCTTGCCCGTCCCCGAGATCTTGAACCGCTTCGCTGCTGTCTTGCTTGTCTTCAGTTTTGCCTTGGGCATTCTTCTTGCTTCCTATGGTCTTGGGATTAATCACCACGACCATTTCCATTCCGCTCATCACGGGTTCCCGGTCTGGCTTCCCAACTTCCTCCACGCGCTCAATGAGCTTCAGCAAGCGCGCCTTTCCGACTTCGGGATGCGTGAGCTGCTTCTTGCGGAAGCGGCAAACCACGCGCACCTTGTGGCCTTCTTCAAGGAACTTGATCGTTGAGCGAACCGCCACCATCAGGTCGTGGTCCGCAATCACCGGGCTTATTTTTATACCCTTGACCTCTTGCTTCTTAGGCTTGTTGTCCTTTGTCCGCTTGGCGAGCTCGTACTTGTACTTGCCGTAATCCACGATGCGGCACACTGGCGGATCGGCATTGGGAGCCACCAAAACGAGGTCAAGTCCCTCACTTTGGGCCCGATTCACCGCGTCGCGGGTGTCCATGACTCCTTGTTGCGTGCCATCGGACCCGATGACCCGCACCTCTTTCAACCGAAAGAGCCTCTCGTTGATATCCGGGAGCGGCTCGCGCCGGACCGGACGTCGGCCCATGCGGCCTATGGACGTACCTCACTGCAAGAAATGGTATGCGTCATTCGGTTCCATTCTACTATCGGCAAGCACAAGAAAGGGAAAGAGGGCGGTAACCTCCCTAGTCACATGTGGAATCGACGCGCTCATGTCTGTGTTATTGGAGCGGGAACCATGGGCAGCGGCATCGCCGCCCACATGGCTAACCTTGGCTTCCAAGTCACCGTTCTGGACGCCACCGAGGAGACGGCCCGCGCCGCTTGGGAACGCGCCACGAAGGTCCGCCCACCCCACTTTATGGTGCCTGAGACTTCCGAAAACGTGCGCCTGGGCGGCATCTACACCCATCTGCACTGGGCTCAGGAAGCCGACTGGGTGTGCGAAGCCGTGGTGGAAAAGCTGGATGTCAAGCGCGCCCTTTTTGAGCAACTTGACCAAGTTCTGAGCGAAAGCACCATCATCACCACCAACACCAGCGGCCTGGAAATTGAACTCCTGCGAGAAGGGCGCAGTGATCGGTTCCGCCGATCCTTCCTCGGCACCCACTTCTTTAATCCGCCCCGCTACCTCAAATTGCTGGAGTTGATTCCGACCTCTGACACTGACCCCACCGTGGTGGAGCGCATCACCGAGTTTTTGGAAGATCACGCCGCCCGCCGCGTGGTGCGCGCCAAGGACACCCCCGGATTTATCGCCAACCGCTACGGCATGTGGAGCATGTTCTCCACCATCCAGGTCACTGAGCGCCTGGGGATGACCATCGAAGAAGTGGATGCCATCTGTGGCCCGTTCCTCGGACGCCCGCGCAGTGCCGCCTACCGCCTCAACGACCTGGTCGGACTCGACATCATGATGGACATCGCGGACAACCTCCGCGAGCGCTGCCCGCACGATGCCATGGCCCAGAGCATGACGGCCCCGCAGTCCCTGGCCGTACTCTTGGAAAAGGGCTGGATCGGCAACAAGGCCGGCCAAGGCTACTACCGCAAAGAAGGGCAGGAGTTCCTCAGCTTTGACCTGCAAACCCACGCCTATCGCATGCGCCGCGAGCCCGAGTTTGGGGCGCTAGATGCCCTCTCCCGTCAGCCGCTGGGTGAGCGCATTGCGGCGGCTCTGGAACTCAAGGACCCCGCCGGTGAGTTCCTGCGCGAATACCTGGTGCCCGCCCTGCGTTATGCCGTCCAGTTGGCCCCCGAGATCAGCTACAGCTACCAAGATTTCGACCGCGTGATGCAGTGGGGATTCGGATGGGAGCAAGGCCCGTTCGCGATGATTGACGCCATCGGCCCTGAGCGCCTTGGCATCCCCGAAGGCCCGTTCTACAAAGAGAATGCGATCAAGACATTTGCGGGCACCTGGGTGCCGAAGCCGGCCGAACCCAAATACCAAGCCATCGCCGACTTCCCCATCCTGCAGACATTCGATACGCTTTATATCCGCGACCTGGGCGACGGCGTGCATGCGGTGAGCACACGCACCAAGATGGGCACGATCAGCCCTCAGTTGCTGGATGACCTCAATACGTACCTGGACGGCCACCCGGACCAGCGCTTCGTGCTGACCAGCGAAGCCAAGGTCTTTTCCTTCGGATTTGATCTTGGCTTCTTCCGAGATCGCATTGATGCCGAGGACTGGGCGGGTGTGGATGCGGCACTGGCGAAGTTCCAGGCCACCTGTCACCGCCTAAGTCAGCACCCCTGCGTGGCGGCCATCCACGGTTACGGCATCGGGGGCGGGCTAGAACTTGCCCTTGGCTGTCCGGTGGTGGTGGCCTCGGCGGAAGCCCAATTGGGCTACCCCGAATCCAAAGTTGGCCTTATCCCCGGCGGGGCGGGCACGGTGCGGATGCGCCTGTTCCACCAGGAGAGCGCCAAGTCCCTTGTCGAAGCGGCCATGCTGCTGGCGAAGGGTGAGCTGGCTACCAATGCTGTTCAGGCTCAGCGGCAAGGCGTCCTACGCCGCACCGATGTGGTTTCGTTCCACCCCGACCGGTGGCTGCACGATGCCAAGCAGGCCGCCCTCACAGTGGCACCGCGCCCCTGGCCGGAGTGGTCGGCCGTGGTTGGCCCGCTCACCGGCATGATGGACCGCGCCTTCGACGAATGGGAGAAGGCCGGGGCCACACGCCACGACCGCAAGATTGCCGATGCATTGGGGCACGTCTTTTCGAAGCCCAGTAACCTCGAAGATGCATTCACTCGCGAGCGGAACGAGTTCATCGCCTTGATTCAAGAGGGATTGACCCAAGCCCGTATTCGTCACATGCTGGATACCGGCAAACCCCTCCGAAACTAGTCATGGCCATGTTCTCCGAAGTCAAAGCGATTTACTTCGATCTCGACGACACGTTGTGCGGCTATTGGGATGCCGCCAAGCGCGCTTTGGCCGAAACGTGGGAAGTGGTGCCTGTGCCGGGTTTCACGCCGGAACAACTACACGAAGCTTGGGTGGAGGCGTTCCGGATCTTTGCCGATACACTCAAAACCAGCCACTGGTACGAGATCTATCTTTCTCAGGGCAGCGTCACCCGCACCCAGCTGATGCGAGAAGCCCTACTCCGCTTGGACATTGATGATGCGCATCTGGCGTGGCGACTTGCGGACGAATACGGTCGCCGTCGCGCGCAGTACCTCAGCCTCTTTGAGGGCGCTCGTGAACTTTTGGACGAACTCAAGCCACACTACGTGCTGGGCGTGATCACGAACGGCCCCGCAGACATCCAGCGCGAAGAACTCCGCGATCTCGGGATTGAGAGCGTCTTTGACCACTTCTTTATTGAAGGCGAAATGGGCGAAGGCAAACCTGAGCCGCGTGTGATGGCCCGTGCTACCCAGGCGGCGGGATGTGCCCCGCACGAGATCCTGATGGTGGGCAATAGCTACCGCCATGACATCATTCCGGCCATGAATGCGGGCTGGCGAACCTGCTGGATTCGCCGCGATAGCGACGTGCCCCCCACGAGCCGCACTGGCAAAGTGGAAACGCGCCCCGAGGACGGGCCGGAGCCCGATGCCACCATTGGACACCTCGACGAATTACGCGAACTTTTGGGAATCCATACAGAATTGGCCCCGTAATTGCTAGAATAAAGCGATGAAGCCGATTGGCTTCGGACTTATAAAGAGGCTCCGAACTTCCTACGGAGTGAAATATTCCCCCATTCCCCGCACTTCCTTTGCGGGGATTTCTTTTTGAGACTTGACTCGTTAGCGGCCGTGGTGCTCGAGGATGCCTTCGGCCACAAACACGGGGGCGCCGGTGCGCACGGCCAGGGCAATGGCGTCGCTCGGGCGAGCGTCGAACATGAAGTCCTCGCGCTGGTGCCGCACAAAAACCTTGGCGTAGAACGTACCGCTCCACATGTCGTCAATCAGCACCTGGGTGACTTCCCCGCCCAATCGTTCGACCATGTTGCGTAGCAGGTCGTGGGTAAGGGGTCGGTCGGGTTGTTCATCGTTGAGGGCGAAGCTGATCGCGGCGGCTTCGAACGGGCCAATCAGGATGGGTAGCTTGCGCACGCCGTCGCTGAGCATCACAAAGCGCTGAACATTCTCGCTGGTTTTGGCGGCAAAGACGTTCTCCACCTGCACCGCGACGGGTTCGCGATTGAAATCTTCGCCTAGTGACTCTTCTTGGCCGGAGAGGTACGGAAAGAATGCGGACGGAACCTCTTCTTGACCTTCGTTTTGATCATCGGGCTCGTCGAACCGCTCATCCGCCATAGGTTCTAATTTACCTTCCCTAGAACGTACTCAGCGATGGACCGGCACTCCGCCGCCATCGGGTCGGCAAAGTGGCCCAGCGCCTTCACCAGCGCGCCGGCGGTGTCGATGCTCGTGAGGCACGCGACGCCCGTTTCGATGCACGCCCGACGGATGCGGAGCGAGTCGGCGGAATTGGCGCCGGGGGTGGGGGTATTGACCATCAGGCTCACGTCGCCCGTGTAGATGCGCTGAAGCAAGTTGGGTTCGCCGTGGGAGACTTTCTCTAGTTTTTCACACGGCACTCCGGCGGCGGTGAGGGCATTGAAGGTGCCTTCGGTCGCTCCCAGCGAGTACCCTCGATCCACCAATTGCCGCCCAATCGCCACGGCTTCGGGTTTGTCCTCGTCCCGCACGGTGAGAATGACCTGACCCGCCGCGCGGAACGTCACCCCGCTGGCGACCAGCGCCTTATAGAGCGCGGCTTCGTAGGTCACGTCCAGCCCGAGCACTTCCCCGGTGGATTTCATCTCGGGGCCGAGCGCCGGGTCCACCAGGCGAAGCTTTTGGAAGCTAAACACGGGGGCCTTCACCGCCCAGAGCGGCCGGCGATTGGCCGGGGGGTCTTCGGATTCGGGGGCAATGAATCCGCCCGTCTGCGGCGCAAGGTTGCCCGCGTGCGGCCAGGCCGGGGCCTCGGGGTCCAGCACCCACAGGCCGCTGGTGTAGCCCAGGTCGGCTAGTTGGCCGCCCAGCAGGCAATGGGTGGCCAGCGCCACCATCGGGATGCCCGTGACCTTGCTGATGTAGGGCACCGTCCGGCTGGCGCGGGGATTGACTTCCAGGATATAGGGCTCGCCATCCACCACTACGAATTGGATGTTCATCAGGCCCTTGATTTCGAGCTTGCGGGCCAGTGCACAGGCGGCACGGACCATTTTGCCCTGGGTTTCGGGGCTGAGGCTCGGCGGCGGGTAGGCGGCCATTGAGTCGCCACTGTGGACGCCCGCGCGCTCTATGTGCTCCATGATTCCCGGCACCACGGTGTCCACGCCGTCGCTGATCACGTCGACTTCGGCTTCGGTACCGGTGACATACTTGTCTACCAGCACGGGCTGGCCGGGGTTGGCGGCTTCGGCTTCGCCGTAGAACTGTTCCAGGGCCTCGGGCTCGCTCACAATCTCCATCGCGCGGCCCCCGAGTACGAAGCTGGGGCGCACCAGCACCGGATAGCCAATCTCTTCGATCACGGCGCGGGCTTCGGCGAGTGAGCGCACGGCTCGGCCCGGCGGCTTGGGCAAATTGAGCTCCAAGAGGAGACGTTCGAACTGATCACGGTCTTCGGCCAGGGCGATGGCCTTAGCACTAGTGCCGTAGATCGGGAAGCCTTCCGCTTCCAGGCGCTCGGCCAGGTTGATGGCCGTCTGGCCGCCGAACTGCACCACGATGCCGTCCACTTTTTCGTGCCGCACAATGCGAGCCACGTCGTCGAAAGTGACCGGCTCAAAGTACAGGCCGTCGCCGGTGTCGAAGTCGGTGCTGACGGTTTCCGGGTTGTTGTTGATGATCAGCGCGCGGTGGCCCGCTTCGCGCAGCGCCCAAACGCAGTGAACACACGAGTAATCGAACTCAATCCCCTGCCCGATACGGATGGGGCCGGACCCCAAGACCAAAACCGTCTTCGCCATGGTTCGCGAACCAGTCTAACGGAAACCACAAGGGGAGACCACCCTTTTGGCAGTCTCCCCTGTGCGCGAATCGGAGAAGTCAGACCCAGTGCGCCGGCTCGATGGAGAGCGACGCCCGGGCATGAGCTGCTTGCGCCGTTTCGAAGTCCATCTGCTTGTTGCGGTAGGTGATGTCGCGATGGGCCAGGATCTCGCCGAACCACGCCTTATTGTGCGTCAGCCCCCGGAAGGCCTCGGCCCCCGGCCCGTAAGCCGAAACGATGGTGTAGTCGTTGGTGTGCTGCCGCCCGCTCCACGCTACGTGGGTGTGGTTGCTGAGGGCCAGGCTGAGGTGGCAGGCCGCAATTTGGTATTGGTAAACCTTGCTGAGGTGGCCTTCACCCTTAAGGCCCGCTTGGAATAGGGCAACTTCATCCTCGTCCATCGCGATGCCGAGCGCGGCTTCCACGGTCTCCTTGATCTTCGCGGGGTTGTCCTTGGCCAGCACGAGGCCCGGCAGCATGCGTTCGTAGCTCTTGGTCATGCCAGTCAGGGTTTCGAGTCCGGCGGTCGAGTCGAAGTACTCTGGTCCTGCCCCCAGAATGCCTGGATTGCTATTGGCGTGGTCACTGGTGACGATCACGAGCGTCTCGCCATCGTTCTCGGCGTACTCTAGGGCGGCGGCTACGGCCTCTTCGAACGCCATCTGGTCGAAGAGAACCCCCGCGAGGTCATTGCCGTGGGCGGCGTGGTCAACGCGGGCGCCTTCAACCTGCAGGATAAATCCACCGGATGAACCCTTGAGGGCATTGATGGCGACTTCTGTCATCTCGCGGAGGCTGGGCAAGTCTTTCAACTCGGCATCGTTCAGGCGGTCCACCTCGTAGGGCACGTGGGATTCGCTAAAGAGGCCAAGGATGCGGTCGCCGCTCAGCGCTTCCAGGCTGGCGCGATCGGTCGCGTAGCCGTAGCCTGCCGCCTTGAACTCCGCGATCAGGTCGCGCTTGTCGGTGCGTGCCTCACCCGTAAAGAACCGTCGCCCCCCACCCATCAGGACGTCCACCTTGGCGTCCAGATACTTGGCGGCAATGCTTTGCTCGCTGTCCCGACTCATTTCGCTGATCGCAAAGCCCGCCGGGGTCGCGTGAGTGATTGTCGCCGTGCTGACGAGGCCCGTGCGCATGCCTGCTTCCTTCAACAGGCTGTAGAGCGGGCGCAACTCGGTGCCATCCGGGTAGGTATTGAGTTGGCCGTTCCACACCAGGCAACCACTGCCCCAGGCGCTGCTGGCGGCGGCACTGTCGGTCACCACACTGCTGAGCGACTTGGTGACCAGAGCCCCGTGCTCCACGTCGGCTCGCTCTTGCAGCTTGCCCCAGGTGGAACGCTTGCCGTGCACACGGTGCAGATACTGGTCCAGCATCGCCGGCACCCCGGCGCTCATGCCATCGGAGATACAAACGATGATGTTCTTGGCGGTGTGGCCGGGGTGACGACCCGAGGCCCCGAGGCCGAGATTCGGCAACCCGGAGAGAAGCGGAAGGGCGGCACCAAACCGCAAGACATCGCGACGAGAAACGCCGGAACGAGCCATGTCTCCATTTTGCTCAATTCCGGCGCGGTTTTAACGATCCTTTAAAGGACCGACATTGACCAATGGACCCGAGTTACTCCAGTCCGACCTCGTGGTTGAGCGTGTCCGTCAGGTCAATGATCTTGACGCTGTTCTGAGCGGTCTCCTCACCCACTGTGACACGAACGCTATAGTCACCCGCAGGAACTTGCGCAGGGTTCGGTCGCCACGGTACGGCTTGCAGGCCCTTGGTTCCCGGCCCGGCCAGTTGCGCCACTCGCGTGCCGTCGGCCCGCAGGATCTCGATGTTCGCGCGCTC
>CAZVHE010000003.1:0-963 GCA_964627705.1 uncultured Chthonomonas sp. | reverse complement strand
GCGTGCGTCCCAGATAGAGCACGTCCGAAGCCGGCGCCACATAGAGCGGCTTGGCCAGGTTGGCTTCCGTCAGGAACTCAAACACACGGAATGGCAGTTGCCACACGCTACGGCCGTGGGTGGCCACCAGAGCATCATGGTCGCGCGGGTGCAGGAACACATCGTTCATGCGCACGGTCGGCCAGTTGCCCGTCTTGTACTTGCCCCAGGTCGCGCCTCGGTCGAGCGAAACGTACAGGAAGTACTCCGTGCCCAGGATCAGGTAGTCCGGATTCAGGACCCCTTCTCGAATCACATAGGCCGCTCCGGCATCCTTCAGGCCTCCGCCAATGCGCTTCCACGTCTTCCCGAAGTCGTCCGTCATGAACGCCCAGGTTTCGTAGTCGTTGTTTCGGTGGCCATCCAGCGTCACAAAGCATCGTCCGGCCTCAAATCGGCTAGGAGATACGCTGCTGACGTAAGTGAACGGCGGGGCTTCCGGGATGTTGGGCGTCGTGTTGGTCCACGTCTTTCCGCCATCCTGCGTCACCTGGACGTTGCCATCGTCGGTGCCCACCCAGATCACGCCGGGCGTGCGCGGCGATTCGGCAATCGAAACAATCGTCGTGTGGTTTTCGGCCGTGCTTTGGATGTCGCCCTGCGGCACCACTTGCTTGGACTTATCGTTCGTGGTCAGGTCCGGGCTGATGGTTTCCCAGTTGTCGCCTCGGTCCATGCTACGGTGCAAGAACTGCGAGCCCACGTAAACCGTGCGCGAGTTGAACGGGCTGAGCGCAATGGGCGTGTGCCAGTTCCAGCGGAGACCAGTTCCACGCGGGCGGATCGAGCGACCGCCGCCTCGGAGTTGGTCCACGCGCTGCACCGCCCCGCCCTGGCTCTCGGTATACACCGTCGTCCAGTCGTTCGGGTCGGCCAGGACGTACACTCTTTTCCTGCTAATTCCTGGGCTTTATTGCTGTCGAG
>CAZVHE010000002.1:35003-50222 GCA_964627705.1 uncultured Chthonomonas sp. | reverse complement strand
CTACACCCAGGCCGGGCAGCCCACCTATGTCCGCGCCCGCTACTACCGCCCCAACTTGGGCAGATGGCAGACTGTGGATCCACTATGGCCGTGGGAAGACGCCTTTCGATACTGCCAAAACAGTCCGACAGACACCGTGGATCCCTCAGGCTATAGCATGATGGATGAGCTTCGCAAGTGGATCAGAATCCCACCAATCAACCATCCGAGTATTGGTGACCCCGATGGAGACAGTTACACAAGGGCTAGGCGGACTATTCCAGTACTGCCCGATCCAAGACCTCCTGTCGAAGACCTAATCTGGTGCCTCGATGCGACCAGCAACATGCCATTTGAGCCTTACCCTGCACCAGGTATTGGAAACGTGCCCTTCTTGGGCTTTTTTGGGTATGGAAACTGTTGTGGCCCCAGCCGAATGTGTCCGCCTGGAACTCCGATTGCTAACTCTTGTGCAGATGCTGCTTGTGCACGACATGATGCATGTGTTGGGTCGGATTTCGGGAAAGCTTTCATCAAGCTGGGGCCCTGCAACAGAACATTCTGTCAAGAAATCGCCCAGTGTTATCGTTCCGAGCACTGCGACCGATTTCTAATCCCCTCGAAAGAGTGCAAAGCGATTCGCGATATTCTTGTGCTGTGCACACGAATCTAGATCTACAGTTGGTCTGGCGATGTCACAACGTGGACAATATCTGATCGGAATTTCCCTCACCTTGATTCCGTTAGTGGTTGTCACAACTTATACACTAGAGAGCATTGCAGCATTCAACCTCATCACAGACTCCATAAGAGCAAAGGGTACCATCTTACTTCTGTTTGTTTTTTGCTTTTGCTCGATCTTTGCATCTGTAGCCTATCTGGTGTTTTGTAATAGGGCTATTGGGGTGGCAGGAAGAACTTTGCCGCTGCTCGCCAATTTAGCCTTCCTGTTTTGGCTCTTCAGTGTAGTTGGCGGTCCGGGCAATGCATTGTTCCTGTTCATTTAACTTCTCCGGCGAAGCCAACATTCATTTGGCACACTCCAATATGTTCAGGTAGCACAGTTAACGATTGCGGATTGCTTAAGTCACGC
The DNA here is from genome assembly GCA_964627705.1 of uncultured Chthonomonas sp. GTDB lineage: Bacteria > Armatimonadota > Fimbriimonadia > Fimbriimonadales > Fimbriimonadaceae > JAHBTC01. The sequence continues at coordinate 49,150 of CAZVHE010000002.1, read as the reverse complement.
CTGTGCCTATCTTCTCGCAAACGGTCGCTACTACCAAGCAATAGCTTTAAGGTGTGTATTACGCCCGCGAAAACCGCATGAAATTGCAACAAACAGGCACTTCCCGCACAACTTGTGCATATGATGGCACCGGGCTGCGGCGGCGTTTTGTAACCTCCGGCGGTACCACCAGCTGCTTGCGGGATGGTGAACTCATGCAGGCAGCGCGAGTGAGTCCTCTGGCTCTACCATCGTTAATGGGGTATCAAGAGACCATGATTGCTAGTGCCCTGTCAGCCGAGGGGCGCACCACGTACGTCTATGATGACAAAGGTCAAGTCGTCACGGTGATTTATCCCAAGCCAGAGGCTGTCCTACTTCTCACGAAGCCTCTCAAGTACCAAGGACGATGTGGCGGCGTCGCTAGGCATGAGGCACCAACGTCGGTCTCGATTCCCGGCCGACATGATTACGCCTACTCTGATCGCGAAGGCGGCCCCCGCCGCAGCCCATTCACGGACTCCAACCATAGGCGCGTAATGATCTACGACACCAACGCCTCAGCGGAAGGGAAAGGTTTCCAGTTTGCGACGACCAGGCAAAGGATAAAACCGGAGAGCGCCTCGGTGCGCCCCCCGGTCTGTTAGGTCTCTGGGTTGGCCAGGACTAAGTGACGGATGTGACGGAAGTGACGAAGGCGTCGAGGGGCACTCCAGTGAGGTTCAAAGTCGCCACTGATTCATCCTCACTTCAGTATCCAAGGTGTCTTCGCCCGGTAACCAAGTGTCGTCGGACTGATCCTCGGGGTCAGGTTCAATTTCATCTTCGGTTGTCGCATGCGTCACGTCCGTCGCTTGGTCTTGGGCACCGGGCGAGATGCTCCAGGTCCGCCGCTTGCCCCGGTGTGAGCGGACATCCACTCCCGCACCCTTTAGAACAGGTTGTAACCGCCTCAGTTGCTTACCCAAGGCATCGGCGCTGGCAGGCCACCCTTCCGGCCGGTCCTTGGCCGATTGAATGCCCTCTTGTTCGTTCAACGCCGTGAGCAGATCTTGAGGAGACCCCATGAAGCCACCACGTTGGGATAACGTGCGGATGGCGTCAGCCAATGGACTCTCCTCAATGGTGGCCAAGATCTTCTCCTTGCGATTCGTGTTGAGCACACGCCACACGGCTTCTCGCTCGTCTGGAGGTGTGCCCGCATAAACCCAAGCAGCGAAATCGGCAAGCCGCGGCAACTCCCCTGGAGGCAACGCAGTGGACTCACGAAGCGCCCTCGAAATGCGGTCAAGGATTGCCCCGAGCAAGCCAGGTCGCAGCTCCTGTAGGAGGGCATCCAGTTCCTTTTCGGTCCTTCGCTCCGACCCTTCCGGACGACGAAACTCAACAAATAAGCAACGTTCCGCAAGGTCTGGTGCACTGGTAACGTCGTTGATCCCGTTTAGCAGCACCGGTCGCCGCCCCTTCACCACATGCTCTTCCGCATCCGAGTAGAGCTTGCGCCGAGCGAGGCCACCCCCGGTTGCTAGCGAACACAGCGAGTCCGAGAGCCAACCTGAGATGCTGGAGAGGTTGTCGTAGGCCAGCAAGTATCCTGAGTTGAGCGAGGCTCCCAGATCCGACTCATCACGGGGAGCACGCCGGAGTTCAAGTTGCGACGGGTCGATGAGGGACCGCAACACTTTGCACCCGAAGCTCTTACCGCTTCCCTGCTCGCCCGTCACCACAAGAATGGGAAACCCACCCGAGGATGGCATGAACGCTCCAAGCAAGAATGCCTCGATCACCGTCAATCCGTCGTCGTCCACACACATCAAGCTCTTGAGGGCCTTGATGTCGCATCCACTTTGCGGTTCGGGAAGGGCCATCATTTGTCGGGGCCGAGCAAAGCGAATGGGGCACTCGGCGTCGCCGACCACCTCCCATCCTTCTGCAGTTACCTTGATGGTCCTGCGGGCAGGGTCAGCGAGATCTACCCAGACTGCGTCCTCTGTGGAAGCGGTTCGCAAAGATACCTCCCGCTGAGGGCCTTCGAATCGTGCCTGGGCAGCGAGGGTATCGCATGCCCGGTCGAGCGCTTCTCTCGCGGGTGTTGACTTCATTGCCTCCCAGAAGAGCCCAGTCAGCCATTCGCGAAAGCGTGGATCTTGGACCCTTAGGTTTTCGAACCCCCCTGCTGAAACAGGGATCGTGGCAAAGGACTCGCCTTGCGTGCTGTGCCACAGCTGAGTCTGGTCTTGGGCTAACTCAAGCACCAACTCCGCCTGGCTGCGCTTTTCTGGCTTGGCCGGCTCTTCGGGCACATAGTCTTGAATGAGCGACTCCAGCGCCTCCACAGTTCCTCCTTGGACGAAGTAGTCGTCCATGCCGACCTTCGATCCGTTTGGCCCCTCGGGTAACCGGCACACACTGACCCTCGCACCCAGCGCCAGGAGAAGCTTGGCCAAGCGGCCTTCCGCGAGGGATACGGACTCGTTTGTTACTGCATCAGAGTCAAAGGCAATGCACACGTCAATGCCCTTCAAACCGATAACGTCCCAGTCACCACGAAGCGCCTCAATGCCGCGACAATTCCAGACGCCTGGGATCCCCAAGGCAGCTAGCCCTTGGGAGACCAAAGCAGCGGCCTTCTTCTCCCCTTCCGTAACAAACACCATCGGCAAAAGAGGTGCCTGCCCGCCTGAGCCCGTTTGGAGCTCAGTAATGAACTTCCGCGCGGTAGGGAGACAATACACGCGGCATGCCTGGCCCAGCGGCTGTTCGTACTTCACCGGCCGGCCACTTGCATTCATGCGTGGCGTGTCCGGCCGAATCCGTGAGTACGGGGCCTCTTCGGGCTGCGACCAAGTCTTGACTGGAAGCACCAATGCAGGCGGCGTAAGGTCGATCTGCCGGAATCCCAGGCTCCTAAGGTCATCCGAAGTGGCAGCGCTCCAGGCTCCCATCTCGGCAACGACCTCTAGAGTAATGCCGGACTCGACTTCGAGTGCTTTGCGGTGATGGGGTAGAAGCCCTTTAGTCAAGGTTCTCACCACCCTCCGCCTCACCCATGGCTTCGCGCGTGAAGCGGTCTAGCTCGGATTGTGCGATGCGGATACCACGGGTACCGATGGGCACGGTGCGGATTCTGCCCGCACGGATCAAACACCACAACTGCGATCGGCTAATGGCGAGTTGGTCGCACGCTTGCTTGACGCTCAGTAATTGGTTTGCGCTCATAGTGGGATGTCGCCTGTTGTTCAGGCTGATTGCGAGGGTATCTTTTCGCCATTCACGAGGCTTCTTAAATGGCAAATAACGAATCGCTGGACGGAATCCTGAGGATCTTGCAAGAACTGCCCCCAGTCCCTGACGATGAGGAACTCTCGGAGGCCGCGAGGACTATTCTGCGCAATTTTGCCAAGAGCAAGGGTACACCTCGAGCCTCTGCGAAAAGGTGGGAGAGTTCAACTGCTACAGACCTCCGCGACGATGCCATCTCCATGCTCCGGATGAACGCGATCAAAGCCGACCCTTTGTTGATGGCGCTTCGAGGAACAGACGCAGATTGGAGAAGGGCCTTCTTCTTCCTTGTTTTGAGAGAAGCGAAGGTAACAAAACAAACCCGAATTGCCGCGCCTTGGACGACCAACTCCAAGACGTTCCGCCTACCGGGATCACTGCTCGGAAAGCCCGAGGAGGCTTACGAATTCAAGCCGACGATGCTTGATCACATGGACCCAATCTATACGCAGATCCTGAAGCTGATTTCACTAGTGGCCCATATTGCCATCCAGAAATATGGCATCCACCATGACTGGGCATTCGTTAGTCTTATGCTGGACGAAGAACCCATCGGCCAGCACGTTGTAGATACATCAATTGAGACGGAGCCGCAAGGCGGTCCAACAGCGTGCATCTTCATGCGAATCAACCCCCACGCAACTTCTGAAGAGGTCGTCAACGCTTACCTCGCCGCCCAGCGGAAGATGAAGAACGGTACGCAGCGGCGCAAGAAGATCCGTACTTACTTGCTCGCGAAGATATATGCTTTCGCTGTCCACTTTGAGTTCATTGACCCTGCACATCCAAACTGGCGATCCCTCATGTTTTACTCCAGGTCCATCAATGCAAAGGGAGAGTTGCGAACGAAAATTGAAAAGGAAACCACACCGCCATTCAACCCCACCGACCGCGATGTGTACAACTTTGCTCGAGATGTTCGACGTGCGGTTGAGGCAATGGGTGGACCGAAGATAGGTCGCATGCTGAGGCGCAAACCAATAGGGGCATCCATTCGTGAGTCCGCTAAAGGTTAATCCGACGCGGCCCCACGAGATCGATGAGGAACTCCGAGGGCCTTCCGCTTGAGGTTACAAGTAAGTGCTCTCTTGCGCGAGTGCAAGCCACATTAAGGAGCTGCCGCTCCGTGGCATAGACCTCTTCGATGTCGGAAGGGTCGGTGATCTCAGATAGCCGGGCTGACATACGGAGATCACGGCGTCGGTTGGATTGCTGAACTGCGGCGGACGGACCAGCTTAACCATCAGCCTGCTGATCCGCTGGCTGATTGGGCATATGCCCCCTCGCCGCACGATCCTACCCGGTGGATCCATCATGGGTTGTATGAACCGCAGGAACCCAATTAGTGCGGCCTGGTCCTTGCAATGCGCTACCAGAATCGGTGGACTTGGCCCAGTATGAGGCGGGAACTGCTTGCCTCTGGAATCTCCCCCGACGCCACTTGCTTCGTTATGACCCAGGTGCCCGTTGAGGCCCCTTGCGCCTACAATTCTTCCCGAAAACCTTCCCAATCGGGGTAGCGGGCAACAAAAAAGTCGCCTCATGGGCGACTTTTGAACCTAAAAAGTGGTGGACCGTGTAGGGCTCGAACCTACGACCCGCTGATTAAGAGTCAGCTGCTCTGCCAACTGAGCTAACGGTCCGTGAATCAGAAATATACACCCACGCCGCCCCAAGATGCCAGTCCGTTCTAGGACCCCGAGCGGGTAAACCCCGCCCATGACTCCCACTTTCGCTCCCGGCGGCGCATGGCACTTCCCCTCCGCCATCCTTCAGCCGCAAGACCACACTCTGTTCCAACGTCAGCCGGGAGTCCTCACCCTTACCGAGGGTCACCTCCCAGACCCCGCAACCCTCACCGCCTGGGCCAACGAGAACCACATCCGCGCCATCTTCGACCCGGCAAAAGCAACCACCACTTGGCTCCACCCTATACGCATCCGCCCGTGCCAACCCGAGGACGGCCCCCACGCCGCCCAAGTGGTCGAGAAGGTCTTCACCGATTATGGGTTCACCTGGGACGACAGCGACTATTTCCAAGACCTCAACGAACTCCCCGGTTCCTACCCCGATGGGTTCTGGGTCGCGGAGCAAGAAGGCCAAATCGTGGGGGTGGGCGGGCTCGAACTCCACCCCTCGCCCTTCCCCAGCCCCGGCCAACTCATCCAAATCGACCAAGAGACAAGAATCGGGGGCACCCAAGGCGAGCTGGTCCGCTTGTACGTCCTCGCCCAAGCCCGACGCCAAGGCATCGCCCGCCACCTTTGCGCGTGCATCATGAACGAAGCCCGCCACCGCCGGTGCCACGCGCTCGAGATTTGGAGCGACAAGCTCTTCCAAGAAGCCCACCAACTCTACGAAAAGCTCGGCGCCCAACGCATCGGGGAGCGCATCTGCCCGGACCCCGATCAGAGCCCCGAGTGGGGCTATTTACTCCCTCTTAACCCGGCTTAGCGTAGAACCTCTTACAACCCCATGCTCTGGACCAAGCGGCGCATACGCAGCATCTTCATCTCAGATTGCCACTTGGGCCTGGGCAAAACCTACGCCAACGAGCTTGTGGAGTTCCTTAAGCGCACTGAGTGTGAGTGGCTCTATCTCGTGGGCGACATCGTCGACCCCGTGCATTGCTCCGACCCAGGGGCCTGGGAGCAGGATGAGAGCTACGCCTTCCGCACCCTCACCGCGCTCGCCGAATCGGATATCCAAATCCGCATCACCCCCGGCAATCACGATGAGCATCTGCAGAATGCAGTGGGCATCCACGAAGGCACCCTTGCCATTGATAAAGCATTTGTCCATGTGGGGCTAGATGCCAAGAAGTACCTGGTCATCCACGGCGACCAGTTCGACGACGAACTCACCGAAGCCGACCCGTTTTATGGATGGAAGAGCCGGGTCTACACCGCCGCCTGCGAGATGGACCGCAAGCAGGCTAGCTATCTTGCTGATCTTGGCGCGAAGGGAGATAGCCTGATCAAGAAGATTAAGAACCTCTCGGGCGTGGTGCGGAGACGCAAAGAAGCATTCATCGAACAGGCCAAACAAACCGCCCGCGAACTGGGGTGCGACGGAGTCATTTGCGGGCACATTCACGCGCCAGCCCTGGAAAGAGAAGAGGATGGGTTCCAATACATGAATTGCGGCGACTGGCTGGAACACGCCACCGCCATCATCGAGGATACGGATGGCCAGTTTGAGCTCATCCACTGGAACCGCGTTTTCGCTGAGGATCTCTAAAAAAGCGGTGAGGGTCGCCCTCTTCACGGATACGTTCTTTGAGATCAATGGCGCGGCCCGCACGCTGCGCCAGGTGGCCAGTCGCGCTCACCAATTTGGAGTGGCACTGGATGTCTACACCTACGGTCCCGAGGCCAAGACCACCAAAGAAGGCGAAGCCACCGTCTTCCAATTCAACAACCGCCTCGCCGTGCGCTATTACGAGGGGCTAAGGTTCGAAGTCATCCCCGACTTCCGCATCCGCCGCACCTTTCTTGATCAAATGCGCAAGTCGCCCTATCAGCTGGTCCATCTCGCCACGCCGGGCAGCATTGGCTTGGTCGGGCGGGCATTCGCCAAGCAGTTCCGGCTCCCACAAATCGGCACCTACCACACGCACCTGGCGGATTACAGTGCCATGCGTAGCATCCCGGGCTCGCGGCGCCTCATGCATCGCTTTTTTTGGTGGTACATGCGGTGGTTCTATCGCGATTGCCACGCCGTGCAGTGCCCCACGCAGGGTGTCGCGGATGATTTGAAGGCGCATGGCTTCCTCAATAGGCTTGGAATTTTTACGCGCGGCATTGATACGGAGCGATTCCGCCCCTCCCGACGCACCCGGCGCACTGCTCAAACGGTGGTGAGCTACATCGGGCGGATTGCCCGAGAGAAGAATATAGGGTGGCTACCAAAGGTGCTCCGTGAGCAAGCGGCCGAGGTGCAGATCGTGGGGGATGGGCCCGACCGAGGATGGCTGGAAGGCCAACTCCCCGAGGCTAAGTTTGCGGGCTATCTGCACGGCGATGAACTCGCCGCCGCCTACGCCGATAGCGACTTGCTGGTCTTCCCCAGCCAGACCGACACCTTTGGCAACGTGGTGCTAGAGGCCATGGCCAGTGGCGCGGTGCCCTTGGTGGCCACCGGCCCGGGGCCAAGCGAGTTCGTCGAAGCGGGCGTGAACGCCGAAGTGTGCGCCAGCGCCGAAGAGATGCACACCAAACTCGCCGCATTGATTGCCGATGCGCCGCGCCGGGCCGAAATGAGTCGAGCCGCGCGGCAATTCGCCGAATCGCGCAGCTGGGATTCTGCCATCGGCGATCTCATGCAGGCCTACCGCGAGGCAGCCGGGGTCGTACACCGTTGATCCGTCCTTACCAGCCCGCCGATGAACCGGCCGTACGCCGGATTTGCATTGAAACCGGCCTCAAAGGGCAGCTCGATGAGCTTTTTTGTGACAAGGAAGCCTTCGCCAACCTTTGGCTCAACCCCTACCTGTATGTTCCCAACCCCGTGGCATGGGTGGCAGAACGGGATGGTGCGGTGGTGGGCTACCTGGTGGGCCTCCTCAAGTATCCCAATGTTTGGGATAGCCAGCGCACCCTGCTTCCCACGCTTTTTCGTGTGAGGTTTCGGGCGATTACGGGACAGTATTCCCACCATCCCCCATCCCGTCGCTTTGCGCATTGGTTGATCTTTCGGCTGTGGCGTGAGGCCCCCAAAACTCCGAAGCATTTGCCCACCTTTCACTTCAACCTCACCGCCAACGCACGTGATAGCCGCCTCGGCGATGCGCTCATGGGCGCATTCTTCACTGCCGCTCGGGCCGCCGGCCACCAAGAGTTTTCCATTCAAATCTTTGTCCGACCAGGTAAGCGAGATCTCAAGTTTTACGATCGGTTGGGTTGCCGCCTGCTGGATGTGAAGGAGACGACGGTTCTCAAGGATCCGGCTTGCTTTGCCACTCTGGTGCGCACCATCCCCGAGCAGTTGGATTGGCAACGGGTGCGGAGGCGGCTTTCCTTGCGCACGCGGCTGGTACTGCCCCCTGGAAATGAAAATCGCCCTCTAACCCCCCAGGTTTGGGCACCTGATGAGGTCATTTATGCGGCCGTGCCACCAAGTCCTCTCCCCGGCGAGGTCGTCATTTCTGCCCCAACCCCAGACATCCCCCTGTTTCTTGTGGCGCGGGTGCACCAGCAGATTCAATGCCTTAATCCTCCACAGTCCAGCGGCAATGGCACACTGAAAGTGGGCAAAGTCCAGGTGAATTACGGCTGGATTTCCAGCGCAGGCACGTAGCGGCCGGGCTCCAAGAACGCGCGCACTTGCGGGTCCTCGCTCACCTGGAATTCGCTCGCCGAACCCCAAAATGCCACCTTGCCCTGCGCAAAGAACAGCACCCGGTCGGCAAACCGCGCCACCGATCCCACATCATGCGTCACCACCAAGCTTGTGGCCCCGGTGCGGTCGCGGGTCTCGGTGATCAACCGGTCAATGGTGTAGGCCGTCACGGGGTCCAGGCCACTCGTGGGCTCGTCATAAAGCAGCACCTGCGGCTCAATGGCCAGCGCCCGCGCTAGTCCAACGCGCTTCCGCATCCCGCCGCTCAACTCCGAAGGCAGGCGGTGAAGCACATCGTGTAACCCTACGTCCGCGAGCAGTTGGGTCGCCAATTCCCTCCCTTCTTTATCTCGGATTTTCCGCTGGCGGCGCAGGCCGAAAAGAACGTTCTCCTCCACCGTCATGCTGTCAAACAGCGCCGAATACTGGAACACAAATCCGGTATGGCTCCGCAGGCGATCGGGGTTTTGGCGGAGGGAATCCCCCTTGATCGTGATGTCGCCTTCGGTGGGATTCAGCAGGCCACCCACACACCGCAAGAAGGTGGTTTTGCCGCCGCCGCTACCGCCCAGCACGGTCACGATCTCGCCGGGGGCAATATCGAGCGTGATCCCGCGCAGCACCCACTTGTCATCAAAGCGGTGCCCCAGGTCCGTAACCCGAATCGCGGGTTCAGCGACCGGCGACAGGTTGGGGGGATCGGGCAGCTCGGACACGCTCAATGGTTTCCTGATTCACTTCTCGTTCAAAGCTGCGGTAGCCCGCCAGCTTGAATCCATGACGATCCGCCAGGCGTCGGGTTTCCTCGACTTGCGCCACCGACACATCCTTGCCCAGCGTGAAGTTCTCGTAGCGGCCTTCCAGTGCCAGCATGATGGTCTCGCTCATGCAGGCGTATGCCGTCTTGGGCGGGAACCCGAAGTTGAAGCCAAAATCGGCGTTTGCACCCGGCACCGCCACCACGCCGCCTTCAATCACCAGCACGTCGGTGCGTTCCTTGGCCACGCGCACCGAGACATCGCGCGGGCGCGCCACATCGCAAACCACCGAACCCGGCTTCAGGTGCTTGGGTTCAATCACCGCCGCCTCACTGCTGGTCACCGTCACGATCACGTCGGCTTGGTTCAGCACGGTGTAGTCCGTGCCGCCCTCGGCGCGCGGGAGTTCGCGGGCCAGAGCTTCAGTTCGCTCTTGGTCGCGGCCAATTACCAGGGTCTTGGCGAACATCGGGGCCATTACGCGGGCGCAAGTTTGGCCGATGGAGCCTGTCGCCCCCACCACTGCCAGAGTGGCCGAATCGAGGTCAATCCCGACCCGGTGAGCAGCGTCGAGGGCGCCCTCAATGGCCGTGGCCACGGTGTAGCTGTTGCCCGTCGTCACGGCGATGGGGCTACGCTGGGCGACGGTGATGCCGCCATCCCCCACCACGCTGGTAAAGGCCCCCAGGCCGATGATCTTCGCGCCTTCCTGGTGGGCGATCTCCGCGCATTGCACGATGCGGCCGTAGACCTCCTCCAGCGGCAAATCCTTGGTCATCTGCTTCGGCGTGAGCGGCAGAGCGATGAAGAGCCCGCTCGTTTCCGCCCCGGTGGGCGAGACGATGCCGGTGATCTCGCTCACCTTCTGCGGCGATTTGCGCCGGATGATCTCCTCCACCACCCGCTCGGGCAGGTAATTGGTGAACGGGTACTTGCGCCCGATATCCCGAATGTGGATCGGGTGGATGACAAAGGCGAAGCGTTCCAAGCGGGCTCAGTGTACCGAAGCCGTACCGACCGGCTCGGAGGTCAGGTCCACCACGGCGGGCGACCAATTGAGTTCTTGCAATACGCGCATGTAATCCTCGGGAGTGATGGCTTCGGGCGACTTTTCCAGATACGCCACGATTACGCCTTCCATTACGTTGGTGGCAAAGGTCTCGCCCTCAATCACCGGGGTAGTGGTGATGGCGCGGCGCACCCCCGCCCCGCGCAGAAAGTCGTAATCCGCTTGCCGTAGGGTCTGGGTGAGAATCGTCTTCCCGGGCATCTGGTCGGGCATGTAGCGGCGGATGTAATGCCAGTCCCCGGCCACCACGTCCGCCTCCGCGAAGATCTTAGGGAACTTGGGATCGCGCGTCTCCTGCTTACTGCCCGTGGGATAAAACCACTGAATGGGCATGAGCGTGATGATCGGCAAAACCGCGCTGGCAATGCGCTGCACCGCCCGGTAGCTACGCACCGGCAACGGCAAACCCAAACCAAAGAGCAAGTCCCCGTAGATCACGCGCCCGCCCTGGGCGTCTAGCGCCTGCGCCATGCCGTAGCGATCCACTGCGCTCACCAGCAGGGTGCAAAGCGAACGGAAATCCACCGTGCCGTCTTGCGCCAGCCGCTCAATGGTGTGGCGCTCCAGGGTGTGCTTGAGGCCACTGCCATCCACTACCGGGGTCTGCTTCACACCCGCGATGAGGCTCTCCACATCCCGGAAGGCGTACCGCTTGGTGCCACTTACCACCCATCGGTCCGCCCCGCCAATGCCGAGGGCCGCCACCTGGCCATTCAACTCTTGCATCTTCTGCCGGAAAGCCGCCCGGTCCCCGTCCGTCCCGATGCGTTCGATACGGAAGGGCTGGCCGAGCAAGGTGACCTCGGCCACCTTGTTCCGCTTGCTACTGCCCAGGCTAACGCTGACGACCCGCTTCACGATTTACCAAATCACGGGCGAACGGCGATGCACTCGATTTCGACGTCGACACCCTTCGGCAGACCGGCCACGGCCACGGTGCTACGGGCCGGCGGCGGGCTGGCCATGTGCCGTCCGTAGACTTCATTTACAGTGCCAAAGTGGTCCATGCTGCTGAGGAAGATCGTGGTCTTCACGATGTTTTCCATGCCTAAGCCCATGGCGCCCAGCAGGGCCTTGATGTTTTGGCAAACTTGTTCGGTTTGGGCTTCGATGCTGTCCATCACCAGTTCCCCTTCCGGTGTGAGCGGGATGGAGCCGCTGAGGAAAACCATGGTGCCCGAGGCGACGATGGCCTGGCTGTAGGGGCCGATTGCGGCAGGGGCGGCGGTGGTCGCAAAAGCTTCGCGATGCATGCCCCGCAGGTTACCGAAGACCGAGCCCGTGCGAGAGGCTTCTTGGTGCCACATGCAGCGGGCTAATACAGGCCACGCCGTGGTTGGCCGTCACAATCTGGCCGATCACGCGCTCCACTCCTCCGCCCAGGCTCACGCTGACTTGGCCACCCGGCGTGATGTTGTAGCCCTGCACGCCCTTGCCCGCCCGGCCATCCGCAAAGCGCAAACGCACCTCGGAATGCTCTTGGTCTTGCTCCCGCAAACTGGTGAAGTCCACCGTCATGCCCAGCGCCGGCCGATCCACATCCGCCCACAGCAAGCCCACCTTGCCCGAGTGGCCCGCAATCAGCTCGCCGGTGGTGGCATCAAACACCCACTGGCCCTTACCCCCCAGCACCTTGGGCGGAATGGGGTTGCGGTCGGCGGCGAAGAAGTACGACCACGTCCGCATCTGCGAGTGCTCGACGATCATCAGCGCCAGCGTGCTCACGGTGCCCTCATGATCAAACACCCGAAAGACGTGTTCGAACATGTGGAAGCGCGTGGTGGTTAGCGTTCGCGTCGGCAGGCTGCCAAAGAACTCGATGTGGGTGGTGGCTTCCGCGCCAAATCGTCCGGTGGGAATGCGGAGGGGAGAGAGGCGTTCGGGAGTCACGTCCGTGTCTGCCTCGCCGTAGCAGCCGAGAATCTGCGCTCCGCTCAGGAGGTCCATCAAGATGCCATCCGGGCCTACCCCCACCAGTGCCTTTCGAAGCGGCAAAGCCTGACCGTCCTTCACCCCCAGCAGAACACCATTCGCGGGCGTGATTTCAAAGCGCAGCAAGCCAAGCGCACCTTGCGTAGTGAGAGCGAATTCGGGGACGGACACGCCCCTTTTCCTCGCAATTGGTGTGCCAAAGCCCAGCGGAGCGCCCCAAGGACACCCCGCCGGGTAAGAAACTCGCTACACGCTCAAGGAGCGATTAGCGCTTCATGTTGATGAGGTCTTGCAGCATCTCATCCACCGTGGTGACGACCCGCGTATTGGCCTGGAAGCCCCGCTGCGTCACGATCAGATCGGTGAACTCCGTCCCGATGTCCACGTTGGATTGCTCCAAGAAGCCTGCATTCACTTGGCCACGGCCGCCACTGCGCGGCGCCCCGATGACCGGCACTCCGGAGTTATCCGTGTTGCGGTACAGGTTGCTCCCTTGTCGCTCCAGACCAGCCGGATTGGAGAAGATCGCCATCGCAATCTGGCCCAAGGGGCGTGTGAGACCGTTGGTGTAGATGCCCGTGATGACACCGTCGGCGCCCACGCTGTAGTTTTGCAGCGAACCCGGGCCATAACCATTTTGGTTGGCGGCTTGGATTTGCATATCGGTGGCCAACTGACTGAAGGCCGAGAAGTCCATGTCCACATCAAAGGCGGGAACCCCCGATGCCGGCGGCGGCGTGAATGTGGCCGAGCCCGTGCCCCCGGACGCAATGGTGCCGTCCGTCGGATTGAAAGTGATTGTGCCCGAACCCGTTGCGGTGAGGGTCGTGCCGGACACGCTCCAGTTCCATGTGTTCGGGGTCGTGCCTTCGGTCAGCGTCACCGTCACGTCGTGCGCACCGCCCAGCGGGTCGTAGACACGCACCAATGAAGACGTGGTGGCCGTACCGGCGCGGTTGAATTCCCGGGAATCCAGGTTCCCGGCCCAGGTCACTTCGGTGGTCTGCTGCACAGCGGTGCGCTGACCAATCGGAATCTGCAGCGCGCTCGATTCACCCACCGGGGCATTGGTGTCAATGGAGCCATCCACCGGGTTGGCAGACCAGCCCAACAGGCGTTCACCCGTGGAGCGGTGCACCAAATAGCCATTGGCGTCCAGGTCAAACGTGCCGTCGCGGGTGTAGGCAATGCGGTCGCCATTGCTGACGGCAAAGAAGCCATGGCCTTGAATCGCAAAGTCAGTCTGGCGGTTGGTGGCGTTCAGGCTTCCCTGTTCCATGTTGGCGTCGGTACCGCTGGTGAGCACGCCGAGACCGTACTGGATGGGGTTGAGCCCCCCCCGGCTGTCGGTCGGGCGCGTGGCCCCCCGCACCGTCTGGGCCATCATGTCGGTGAACGACACGCGGGTGCCCTTGTAGGCCGTCGTATTCACGTTGGCCAGGTTGTTCCCGATCACGTTCATGCGCGTTTGTTGTGCTTTGATACTGGCAACGCCAGAGAGCATGGCTTGTAGCATAAGTTCCTTTGATGTTTGATTGGTTGGGCTCCCTTCTCATCAAGAGAGCCCAAGGTCAGGGGTGGATTGCTGTGAGCATTCAGCTCGTTTGCCATGCGTCCCGGAGGGTCAATCCGAGTCCCGCGTGTTATCCACCAGGAGTGTCGAGTTTTAGGGAAGGTCAAACAATGACGGCGGAGTCAATGTTTGTAAAAACGTTCTCTTTGAGGCTTTGTTGATCCACGGCCGTGATCACCGTACGGTTCCGAACGCTCACCACCAGGGCCACATC
>CAZVHE010000002.1:26579-34954 GCA_964627705.1 uncultured Chthonomonas sp. | reverse complement strand
ACGGTCGACTCCGTTCAAAACCCGTTCCCACTGCGCGCCATCCAGTTGGATGTCACGGCTTTGCATGCGGGTGGCGGCGTGGCCACTCACTTTCAGGCGATCCGACAGCAGCGTCGCAAAGTCCGGTCCCGTCGTGGTGCCAGGAGCGGCGGCCGGAGCCGTGGGCCGCAGCGCCGTCGGCTGCGTTTGCACCAGCTGCTGGATCTTGGAGTTTTGAATGGAATTCGACATGGCGCTTAGTTCTTCACTTGCTGGACGTGCTTCAGCTGGATTTCGACGCTGCCCCCCTTGGCTTCTTCGACCACCAGGTACGGGTCGCCATCGCGCACCAGGACCTTGGTGACCTTGCCTTCCAGGATGTCCACTTTGTAATTCTCAGCCGTATCCGGGCGCACCGCCACCACGGTTTTGCCGAGGTAGGAGTTGGCTTGCTGCATGTCCACGCTGGTCTGCAGCTTGCCGAGGCCGTCCACCTGGCCGAGTTGCGCAATCTGCGCAAACATCTCCGCATCCTTCATGGGGTCCAGCGGGTTTTGGGTGGAAAGTTGAACAGTCAAGAGCCGGATGAAGGTTTCAGTGTTGAATTCACTTCGTCCTTTCTGGTTCGGGTTCTTGAACCCCGTCATTTGAGTGACTTGTTCGATCATGTCGTTAGAGGCGGGTATCCAACCCGAGGGTCGAGGCCGTAGCAGAGCTCGGCGTAGATTCGTAGGTGTCTCCAAGGCGGCTTGCATCGCCAAGGTAAGAACTGGGGCCAGAATCCGTGAATCTTTGGCCACCAAACGATGGGTTTTGCTGATGGGCTCCATCTTGACCCACATTGAATTCCGTGAGCGAGAAGCCCTTGCTCTCAATGCGTTGGACCAGTTCCGGGCGCTGCTGCACCAGGGCGGCCGCCAGGCGCTGATCGTTGGTTTGGATATCAGTTTTCACCTGATTGCCATCCACATTCAGCAAGATATTGACGTCACCAAAAGCTTCGGTCGCCAATCGAATCGTGACCGTACCCGCGTGACGCGCGGTGAGGGCATTCTCCAGTCGTTCGGCCACCTGACGGATGACATGCTGGCGGTCACTAGAGTTTTGAAGCTCAGTGGATACCGTTTGTTCGGTCTCCGAGGCATTCGCGGTGGCCTTCACCATCGCGGCATCGCCCAGCATATTAGCCATCATCTCCGGATCATCGCCCGACTCACCCGGGTTGCCAGCTCCAAACTCCATGCCACTACTGGCATCGGCGTTGGCGGCTAAAGCTCCGGCCACGGCTTGATTCGCGATCGGGGCACCAGCGTTGTTCCCACTTTGCGTTGCGGGCTTCAGGGCCTCCGGCGTCAGCTCCGTGACGGGCTTATCCGCATAGGTGACTTGCAGAACGGACACGCCCGGCGGAGCCTTGAGGTTCACGGTGGCCACATCCGCATCTGCGTTCAGGGACGGTTGAGTCTGGGAAGCGGTGAGGGCCTCTATCTCAGTCAATGCATCCGCACTGGCATCGGCCGACAAGTTGACTTGGGGCACCGCAACCGGAGCAACATCCGGTGCCACTTCCGGCACCACAAGTTGAGCCACGACGGCAGATGAAATTGGAAGGGCTGCCGTGGTCAACGGAGCGGCAGTCGACGTGGTCGAACTCGTCCACACCGCGAGGTCAGCCGTCGAGGGCATGCGCGGATCTTGGCCGCCCCAGGGCAACGGGACCAAACCAAGTGGGTCCAACAACGGACTCACGGTGACCCCCTCGCTGGGTTCTTCACGAGCCAGGGTCTCCACCGATGGGGTCTCGCCTTCCGGACTCTGGGCCAGCTTGCTATCGGGGTCAACTTCAGGACCCTGATTCACTTCCAGAGCGGGTCGAACCGATTTCTCATCCAAGACTTGTTCAAAGTCCGGCTTCGAGCTCGTATCTCGACTTTCCGGGAGGGGACTTACCTCGGCCTTGACCCCCAAAATCGGGTTCAAAGCAACGCTCGTCATATGACGATGAGAGTTTCCTCCACGATGTGTATCGGACCAAGGGGCCGCGCTCTTTAGGGCAACCTCAAAAATAAGCTAAACTGGGCCGGTCTGAAGAGCTTAGTTTGAAGGGGCATGACCTCCCTTCCTGAGTGAGCTTCGGACAATGCGCAAGGCGACACAAATGGCCCGGAAAACAAAGCAGGACGCGACCCCCACGAATTTATCGACCCCCACTGACCCGACACCAAACCCCGAAGAGTCAACCGAAACGAAACCCGCCCGGCGCACGCGCCGCCCACCCAGCGATGAAATCATTATCGAACCGGTGGCCAAGCCGCGTCGCGGGCGAACCCCGAAGGAAGCCGCTCCCGTAGAGGAAGCACCCGCCGAAGCCGCCGCCCCCAAGGCCCGCCGCACCACCAAGGCGAAGGAAGAATCAGCTGCCCCGGTGGCAAAGGCGAGCACGGCTCGGAAGACGAAGGCCGAAGCTTCTGCCAAGCCCACTCGCGCACGAACCAAGGCTGCGGAAGTGCCCGCGGAAGTCCCTGCCGAAGAGCCCGCTGCGAAGGCGAGAAAGGCCCCTTCACGCCGCACAGCCAAGAAGGACCCCTCGGCCGATCCCTCTGCCCTCCTGGAATCCCTCGGTTTTCCTGGCCTCTCCTGGCGACCCAAGACCGCCGGTCCGCTGCCAACCAAAGGCGACGAGGAACCCGCTGAAGCCGAAACTACCAGTGAATCCCAACCGGCCGGAGACCTCAAGCGCAGACGTAGCCGGCGCGAGCGACGATCCGAGACCCCCGCGGACGAACCCACGACGGTTGATTCCACTCTGGATGAGGCCAAGTCCGCCGCTCGGGCCGACAACCGGTCTGAGAATCGCGATGACGAGGAGCGACGAGGCCGCCGCAACCGACGGCAAGAGGAACCCAAGGACTCCGACACGGTCGCACCTGAGTCCGTGGAAGAAGATGCTCCGGCCCGCCCGCGCGCCCGTTTCCGCGAGCGTCCGGCGCCCAAGCAAGCCGTTGCGGCTCCGGCGGAGCCCGTGGTGCCCGTCCGCGAGCCCATCGCCATCCCGCTGGATGCCCCGCAGGTCGTGGTCCGCGATGGCGTGCCCATCCTCACGAAGAATCAAAAGGCGCTGGCACCGCACTTCTTCTTCGCCACCGCCCTCGAGCCCAAGCGACTCGAAACGGTAAAGGAAGAGATCAAACTGGCCGCCGAACACGGCACCCACCTGATCTCGCTCCTCGTGGAGCTCGAAGTCAGCGAGGCCCTGGTGGACGATGCTGTCTCGATGGCCGCCTACCTTCTCAAGCAGGTCACCGAGGTGAATCCACAAGCCCTGGTGCAATTCCGCGTGGCCTTTGTCGCGCCCAAGGATTGGGAAAAAACGTACAAGAACGCCCGGTTCATTGGCGAAGACGGCATGCTCGCCGACCCGAGTGTCAGCGACGACGCCTTCTGGAACGATGCCGAAGATTGTCTCGCGCGTTTCATCCGCAAGCTCCGCAAAATGCCGTTTGCCGAGCATGTGCTGGGCATCCACCTGGAGCGCGGTGAGTGGTTCTTCCCCGCCGACGGCGGCTACGACAACTCCATCTCCTCCACCGAGAAGTTCCGCCAGTGGCTACGCGCCCGCTATCGCAATGACGTGGTGACCTTGCGCGCCTCGTGGTTCGATGGCAGTGCCGATTTCGACACCGTGCAGATCCCGCCGATGACCGAGCGGCGCAGCCTCGAAGAAACCTTCGTCCGCACCGACCGCAAGTCGCGGCGCTGGGTGGATTACCACCTCTTCCTCAGCGACACCACGCACGAGCGGATTTCCAACTTGGCGTACTGCGTCAAAAAGGAGTCCGAAGGTACCTACCTGGTCGGCGTGAGCTACGGCTACACATTCGAGTGGTCTTACCCGTATAGCGGGCACCTCTCCCTTGGCAAGCTCCTCCGCTGCGCCGACGTGGACTACATTGCCGGCCCGCCGAGCCACGAAAGTCGACTCCCGGGTGCCCTGGCGGCCTTCCCCGGCCCAATGGACAGCTTCGCCCTCAATGGCAAGCTCGCCATCTCGGAAGAAGATTACAAGACGCCGATCAGCGGCCGCGAGGAACCGGACTCCTACAACCCGGTCATCAAGACTCCACAGGCGCTGGAGAACGTCCACTGGCGCGGTGCCGGCCTCACCCTAGCCCACGGTGGCGGCAACGTTTGGATGGACACCTGGGGCAATGGTTGGCTCAACAGTCCGGGCATCTGGGCGCGGGCGGAGAAGATTCAGGCCGCGCAGCGCATGCGTATGCAAGCTCCGATGACGGCCCCGGATGTGGCGCTGCTGATTGACGAGCGTTCACTCGCTTACCTTGCCGACCGCGAAGCCTTTGACGACCTCGTGAAGCAAGTGCGAGAATCCCTGCTCCGCTCGGGCCTCAGCGTGGGTTGCTACCTCATCAGTGACCTCGCCCACCGCGAAAACTTCCCGGAAAGCCGCCTGTACGTCTTCGTGAATGCATGGGATGTGCGGCCCGAAGTCCGCAGTGCCATCAAGTCCCGCCTTCAGCGCGATAACAAGGTGCTGTTTTGGCTCTACGCCGCTGGCCTCTTCGAAGCCGGACGCGAAAGCCTGGAGCGAGCGCGCGAAATCACCGGCATCGCCATTCGCCCGCAGCCGTTTGCCAGCCGCAGCGGCACCACGCTCCTCAACACCCGCGAACCCCTGTGCCAAGCCCTGGACGAGCGCAAGCTTGCTGAAGGCGGCACGCTCTCGCCGAGTTACTTCGCCATCCCCGAGGTTGGTGTGTTGCTGGGTGAATACAGTTCCACGGGTCTCCCTAGCTTTGTCGTCAGCCCGTTCGATGACGACCCGGACCCCAGCAAGCACTGGCTTTCGGTCTTCCTCGGCGAACCGATTGTGAGCCCGGCCCTATTCCGCGAACTCGGTACCATCGCTGGTGCCCACGTGTGGTCTTTCGATGACGACGTAATTTGGGCTCGCCCGCCGTTCCTCACCATTCACGCCAAGGGCACCGGCCCGCGCACCATTGCGCTGCCGGACCAGTGGTCGGCTTACAACCTGGTCAGCAACGAATGGGTAACGGTGGAGAACCACGCCGTGCGCTTCCATGCGCTTGATGGCTATACCTACACATTCTTGGTCGGCATGCGCGGCGATATCGAAGCCTTGCTGAAGGCTGCGAACGATGGAGACGACGCCGTGGACGTGCAAACTCTGCGCGCCAACCCGCCGGAGCGCGCCAACGCCATGGACCTCGACGTACCGATCATGCAGCTCGGCGAATGGGTGGAAGAAACCTGGAGCGAAGACCTGGCCGATGATTTCCTCTTGAAGCCGTCGTTCCTGGAAATTGACCGACGCCAAGAAGAAGCCATCGCCATCCAAGATGAGATGGACCCCAACCGCCGGCGCCGCAACAACCGACGCAACCGACGCAATCGGGGCGGCCAAGAAGAAGGCACCCGCCGCGGACGCGAGGGCGCAGATCGTCAAGAGGCCGAACCGGATTCGATCAACGTGTTCTTCCGCAAGCGAGACTAAGGCATGGCAGCGTATCGAAGTGGTTTTGTCGCCGTAGTCGGTCGCCCCAATGTGGGCAAGAGCACGATGGTGAACGCCCTCGTGGGCGAGAAGATCAGCATCGTCTCGGACAAGGTGCAAACCACTCGGCGGCGCGCCCTCGGCGTGCTGACCACCGGCGAATACCAAATCGCGTTCATCGATACGCCGGGCATCCACGCCCCGCACCACCGGCTGGGCCGCGCCCTCAACGAAACGGCCAAGACTTCATTGGTGGATGCGGACATAGTGCTGGTGGTTGTGAATGGTGGCCAAGACCCCACCGCCGAAGACCGGCAGATCGCCGAGCTCATGCGTCAATCCAACTTGATTGGTGAAAAGCGTGCCCACCCGGTGATCCTTTGCATCAACAAGATGGACTTGCTGAAGCCGCACTACGTGGAGTCCCGGTGGGAGGCCTTCCATGAGCTCTTTGAACCCGACGACGCGATCATGACGTCCATGACCAAGGAGCACAACCTCAAAGAACTAGTGGCGCTCTTGGTCAGCAAGCTACCGGAGGCCGCGCCCATGTACGACGAGGACACCTACACGGACCAGTCCATGCGCACCCTTTCCGCCGAGATCGTGCGGGAGAAGGCCATCCGTCAGTTGCGCCAAGAGGTTCCCCACGCGCTCGCGACCTACGTGGAAGAGTGGGAGGAAGAAGAGCGTCGCACCGTTATAAGCTGCGTTCTGCTCTGTGAGACCGAAGGGCAAAAAGCCATCTTGATTGGCAAACGCGGCAAGATGCTACGAACCATTGGCACCGAGGCCCGCTTGGAAATCGAAAAGTTGATTGAGCGACCGGTGTTCCTGGAATTGTTTGTCAAGGTGCGCACGGATTGGCGGCAAAGTGAGCGCCACTTGCGTGAACTCGACTATCTGAATGGGGGATAATCCCGGCGTGCGCGTGGTGATGCTTTCCTGGGAATACCCACCACGCATCGTCGGGGGCATCAGCCCGCACGTCTACGAACTCTCCCCCGAACTGGTAAAGCGCGGCATCGAAGTTCACGTCGTCACCAAGTCCACCCCTAAGGCCCCCAACGAAGAAATTGAGGCCAGCGGCGTGCACGTCCACCGCGTTGACCTGGCCCGCGAACCCGTCAACTTTGTGGACGAAATCCAGCTTCTGAACAAAGCCACCGACCTCCGTTGCCGCCAACTGCTGGAAGATTGGCGCGAGGAAGGCCGCCCTACCCTCTTTCACGCCCACGACTGGCTGAGCCTGGACAGCGCCCGCGAGCTGAAGTACGAGTACCAACTGCCGATGGTGGCCACGGTGCACGCCACCGAGCAAGGACGCCACGGCGGTATCCACAACGATCTCAGCCGCTACATCCACGAACAGGAGTACTGGCTGACCTACGAAGCCTGGCGCGTCATTGTCTGTTCGCAGTTCATGCGGCATGAAGTGCACCGGCTGTTTGCCTGCCCCTACGACAAGATTGATGTCGTCTTCAATGGCGTCAATGCCGAGAAATTCCAATTCGAGGCCACCGAGGCCGAGATCGCCGAGTGGCGCGGCCGCCTCGCCCGCCCGGACGAGAAGATTGTCATGTACGTCGGTCGGTTTGTGCGCGAGAAAGGCATTCACGTTCTGCTGAACGCCGCCTCGGTGGTGCTGGCTGAGGAACCCAACACGAAGTTCGTCATCGTGGGCGGCGGCGACCGCACCAACCTGGAGCGGTTTGTGCGCTGGTACGGCCTGCAAGACAAGGTGCTGTTCACTGGCTTCATGGCGAACCGCTCCCTCCACCAGCTTTATCGCGTGGCCGATGTGGCCGTCTTCCCTTCGCTTTACGAGCCCTTCGGCATTGTCGCACTCGAAGGTATGGCCGCCGGATGCGCGGTGGTAGCCAGCGATGCGGGCGGCCTGAAGGAAGTGGTGCTACACGACGTGAATGGCACCAGCACCTACGCCGGCGATGCGGGCAGCCTGGCCTGGGGCATCTTGCGCGTCATCCGTGATCCGGCCCGCGCGCAAAGGCTGAAGGAGAATGCGGATAAGCGCCTGCGGACCGATTTCCACTGGCGCAACCTGGCCGAGCAAACCCACAAGATTTACGACCGAGTGTGGCGAGAGTTCTTGGAAAGTCCGTGGGCGGAGCGCACTCTCTGGCCGATCCACCCCAACGCCGACGAAATGGCCGCGCGCCTGCGAGTGAAAGAGAAGGCCAAGACCGGTGCTTTCGTGCCGAATCCGACCCCCATCGTTCCGGCTCCCGAGGTCAAGCTTGACCCCGATGCGGCGCTCGCCGCCGGCAAGCCGGAAGCCCTCGAAGAAGAATCGTAGTCCTCTCCATCCTTCTCGAGGGCTTGAGCGTTTGCCGGGGCGGGATCAGCTCCCCGACGACCAGGTTTTCGCCGCGTTCCAAGCTGTGTTTTGTGCGATCTGAGCGTTCATCGAATACTCGCTGTCGCCCCCGCCGCCGCCACCGCCGGATTCAAATCCGGACTGGGCACCGATGCCCCATTCATTCAGGGCTTGGTCGAACTGCGCGGCCAGCATCATCCGTTGCTCCGCCGAAGCCCCCATCCATTGCTGTCGCAGACCGGCGTAGAGCTTGGGCGCATTGGCAATGAGCAATTGAGCCTGAGCGTCCATAGTGGGCAGCTCTTGCAGAATCCCCATGCGCACCTGGTTGATGTCATCCATCGTCACGCCTTCCGTCGGGCGGCCCGCGGCGTTCCACATGAACCACAGCATCTCCATGAGGGCGTCAATGTCGCCTTCGCTGATGTCTTGATCCCACTCTTCCTTGGTCGGCTGGGCGGCTACGCGCTGCACCGAAGCCCGGCGTCGGGTAATGGCATCCCACATCACTTGGGCGTAGCCAAT
>CAZVHE010000002.1:13934-26569 GCA_964627705.1 uncultured Chthonomonas sp. | reverse complement strand
AAAACTGGCCATAAAAATGATCAAAGCTGGCTATTTGAGCCATGCCCACCGCCGCTTGCTCGAACACGGCGCGGCCTTCGTTTCGGCTTTGCTCACGTTCGGCTTCGGTGCCCGTGGTCAGGGTTTTCAGTAGTTCAGCACCCTGCAGGGCCAGCACTTGCTTGCCTTCGGCATCGGCGGCGTTGTAATACTCGATGAACCGGGCGCGGGTGGCCTCAAACTCGGCTTCCGTCATCTGAATGTCGAAGAGGATCTCAATGACCGTGACGAAGTTCGCCACCGAACCGTAGGTGAGCGGCGGCTGCCCCGCCACGATCACCTTGCTGGCGGATTCTCGCTGGAAATTGCCATCCACACGCTGCTCCACGGTGCGCATCGCGCCTTGGCTCAAGAAGCCACCTTGGCGGCCGCCCCCCGAAGTCGCGGCGCCACCGGCTCCACGCGCCAGGGGCGTGCGGCCTTCCACCGCCAGGGTTTGCGCGGTTTCGTCCATGATCTTGAACCCATTCGTGTCGCTGGCCTTGGCGTAGGGCATCACAACGAGGGCGTTATTGGTGCCACACACGGCCAATGCGTAGCCCTTCCACGCCACGCCATCCTCGTCCTTGAATTCAAGGGTCATCTTGGTGGCCTTGCGGCCTTGGTAGGTGGTTTCGGCGCGGCTCTGCTTGGTCACCGTAGACTCCGCCGCAAGCAGTTGCACGGTCACGTCCAGCAGGGCCTTGTTTACCGTGGCGTGCTGACTGGCATCAAACGCCTCCGGCGACTTGTAGGATAAGGATGTCACAGTGGGCGCTGTCGTCGTTGTCGGGGATGGCGATCTCGGTGAGGAACGCCCCGTCGCCAAGGTCGTATCGTTCGGCTTTGTAACCGCTCGGGATATCAATGGCAAACGCACCGCCCGGATCCGAGTAGCCCGCCGCCGAGCTGACGATCGCCGCTAACAGAAATGCACGCAAAAGCATGCCTAAGAGTGTATTGGGCCGATGTTCAAGATGTCATGAACTGGTCTATTTCTGTCGCTTCTTGACCATTGATGGCGAACAATGACAAGTTTCGCACCCATCCTTGGCTCCCCATCGGCTCACAATGAGTCTTCGGACCACATAGACGAGGGCCGCCAAGACCGCCGCTCCAACTACAAATGCGTCCATCAGGCCACGCCTCGGAAGAGTTGATACGTCACGATGGCGAAAACATACGCCAGAACCGTCATGTAGCCAAACGCGAACCAAGCCCACTTGGCGCTCCTCGTTTCCGCCTGGATCGTCGCGACCGTGGTGAGGCACTGACAACATAGAGCAAAGAACACCATCATGCTCAGGGCATTGCCCAAGTTCATCAGCGGCGTGCCGTCGGGGCGCGTAGCGGTGGCCAGTGCGGTGCGCAATTCCTTCGAGTCCTCCCCTTCGCCCATGCCAAAGATGACGCTCATCGCGCCCACCACCACTTCGCGGGCGGGGAAGGCCGCGACCAGTGAGGTCGTCAGGCGCCAGTCAAATCCGGCCGGTTCAAAGGCCGGTGCCACCGCGCGACCAAAGCGACCCAAGAACGACTGCTCCAGCTGATACTGCGCTTCAAAACTCTCCAGCGAGGTCACTTCTTGCTGCTGAGTGCTCAACCGGCTGAAGGCGGCTTGGGCATCAGCGGGAGAACTCTGCGGGAAGTAAAGCGCCGCCCAAATCAAGATCGTCATCGCCAAAATGACTGTCCCGGCCGTCGTCACAAAGGTCTTGGCCTTGTTCCCCATCGTGGCCAGCACAACACGCCAGCGCGGCCACTGGTAGCGCGGAAACTCCAGCAAGAAGGGCAAACGCGGCCCCTTCAGCACGCCCCGGTTTAGAATCCAGGCTACCGGAACCGCCACCGCCAGGCCCAGCAGGTGCATGATGAAAAGCGTGAGACCGGCCACGGCCGTGCCGTACTTGGGCTCAATGAACACCCCGATGAGCAAGACGTAGACCGGTAACCGGGCACTGCAACTCATCAGAGGCGCCACCAGAATCGTCGCCAATCTCGCCTTGGAGTCGGGCATCACGCGGGCCGCCATCACCCCCGGAATCGCACAGGCGTAACTCGAGAGAAGCGGGATGAAGGCGCGTCCGTTGAGGCCGCACCAACCCAGAAGTCGGTCCATAAGGAACGCCGCCCGGGCCAAGTACCCCGTCCCTTCCAGCACCGCAATGAAGAAGAACAGGATCATGATTTGCGGCAAGAACACCAGAACGCCGCCCACGCCGCCAATCACGCCGTCAATCACCAAGTCGTGCACCAACGGAGACCCGGCCAACAGTGGAGAGACTGCGTCGCTCAGCGCTCCCATCGCGGTCTCGATGCCGTCCATTAGTGGCGTGGCCAACGTGTAGATGCTTTGGAACACCAAGTACATCAGCGCCGCAAAGATCAGGAGCCCCCACACTCGGTGCGTGAGGATGCGGTCAATTCGGTCCGTGCGGGTCTGCGTGGGAGAGGTGGTCGCCGGCTCCACTTGCTTGCGCACCGAGGCCGCCCAGGCGTAGCGAGTCTGGGAGTCCAGCACTTTCCCACTCAGGTTTGCCCCCAAAAGGTCTTCGCGTAGTTCCGTGAGTGCCGCTCGGAAATCATCGGAGATGTGCCGCGGCGGCTCTTCCTCGCGCAATAGCCACAACCGAAGCGTGTGGATGTTCGGCGCTTGTTTGAACTCCACCAAACGCTGGATGGCCAAGCGAACCCGCTCCGGAAAACCCAACTCGATATCCGGCACGACCGGCGATTCCAGCGTTCTCTCAATCGTATCTTGGAGTTCTTTGAGACCCTCGTTCTTGTGCGCCACCACGGGCACCACCGGCACCCCCAGGCGGGCCGCCAGAGCCTCCAAATCCAGGTTCGGGGCCACGTCCGTCATGGTCAGGGCCACGATGATGGGCTTCCCCAGTTCCGCGACCTGACTATACAAAAACAGGCAGCGCTCCATGCTGCCTGCGTCCATCACGATGACGTAAAGATCGACCGGTTCGTCGCCGCCTTGCAGGACGCGGAGTGCGACCGACTCATCCTCGCTCATGGCGCGTAGCGAGTACAGCCCGGGGACGTCAATGCACTCCACCACCCGGCCCTGCATGCAGTAGCTGCCCTTGGCGATCTCCACCGTCACACCCGGGTAGTTGCCGATCTTCTGATTGCTCCCGGTGAGGGCATTAAAGAGGGTGGATTTGCCGACATCCGGCTTCCCCACCAAGGCGACACGGGCCGTCTTCTGGCCAAACGTCGTGCTCATTCCACTAGGGACACCCGGATCCCGCTGGCTTCGCTGCGGCGAAGACACAACCGAGCCCCGCGCACCTCAATTTCCACCGGATCCCCAAACGGAGCCACGCGCACCAAACGAATGATGGTGCCCGGGGTCAAACCCAGCTCGTGCAAGCGGTCGCTGGCATTCCCGAGTTCATTGATCCGCGCTTCCCGGCCTACGGGAAGATCCTGGAAAGACAGAGGCATAGTCGTCTCGATGAACCCAATCTACCCAAAAAGGTAAGGATTCACTGAGTCGAAGGAAGCCGAAAGGCGGAGTCCGGTGGGGACACTCCCAGCTTCACGTCCACATCCCACGTCCATCGGAGCCGCGCCACGCCCTCAGGGGTCGTGACTTGCTCGTCCAAAACAAACTGGATAAGATCGCCTGCCTCCGAGATCACCATGCGGTAGAGGCCGCGCGGCGGGGCCTCGGCGTAGGAGCGGTAGGTGCCGGTCACGACCAGACCCTCGCGTTCACCGACTTGCGCCTTGCCATCAAATTGGTAGTTGACGAGTTGCCCGATGATCGCTTCCATGTCCGTCTTGCGGGCGAACACCACATCCTGCGGCAGCGACCGGTCGATCATCACGCCCACGGCAATCCCGTAAAGGTCCTGCACGGTCTTCGTCTCATCCCCTACAGTCACGGGTTCCGAGAGCGGCACTTGGCGCTGGTCCAGCAAGCTTTCGGGGCGGGAATAGATAACAATGCGCCCGTCGCTCACGCAGAACATGGAAGCCTTCTGCCCGTCCACCTTCGCCTGGCGGACAAACATCTTACTCCCTTCGGTAAAGCCCAGGGACGTCTCCACGCGAACCTTGCCCCGGCCGTCATCAATCGTCAGCAGAATATTGCCCGTCAGCGACTTGGCGCCGTGGTAGCGGGCAAACATCTTGGAAATCAGCTGGCCTGGCGTCAGGTTCTGAGGCGCGGCCATCGGCTGGGCCGCGGCAAGTAGCAGAAGAGAGGTCATCATGGGTTTTCAGGAGGGTCTACGGGAACAGACGGCTGAGCACGCGTCCACGGCACATCGTCAATCCCTTGGTCGTGATTGGCGTACCGCGCCGCCATGAAGAGGTAATCCGAAAGACGATTGAGATACCGGATAATGATGCTACGCACTTCCTGATCTTGGGAGAGCGACACCATCGCGCGTTCGGCTCGCCGGGCCACGGTGCGGGCGTGGTGCAGGTGCGCCGAACTCAGGGCACCCCCGGGGAGAATGAAGTTCCGGAGCGGCTCCAGGTTGACTTCCAAGGCATCCATCTGGGCTTCAAAGTGCTCGACGGCACCGTTCAAATCGGCTTCTTGGTAGAACCGATGGCCTATCGGGGCGGCAATCTCAGCCCCGATGTCAAAGAGTCGGCTCTGGACCTCGCCCAGCACCTGCGCCACGGGTGCTGGCAACCCTGCCGCCAAGGCCACCCCCAGGCAAGCGTTGAGTTCATCCAGCTCGCCTACTACATGAATGACATGGGCGTCCTTGCGGACTCGTTCCCCGCCAATCAGTCCCGTTTCGCCCGCGTCGCCGGTGCGCGTGTAGATTCTCATGGCGTGCGGCCCCGCAACACACACATGGCAAATTTCGGCAGCGTGGCCACCTTGCTGATCTTCTTGGGGTTCAAAATCACGCGCCACAGCCACTCCATTCGCACCGCCTGCACGATCTTGGGGGCGCGCTTCACATTTCCAGACAGTACATCCAGCGAACCGCCAATGCCCATTCCAATCCTAAAGCCGATCTGCTCCTGGTACTTGGCGAGGAACTTCTCTTGCCGGGGGATGCCCATGGCCACCAGGAGAATGTCCGGGCGGGTGGCGGCGACGTCCTTTACGACTTCAGCCTCATCATGGGCCGGATAGTAGCCATCTCTTGCCCCGGCGATTTTGAGGCCATTGTAGCGATCCTGTAAGGCCCGCGCCGCCTTCTCGGCCACGCCCGGTGAGCTCCCAAGTAGATAGACGCTCTTGCCTTCCTGGGCGGCGATTTCGCATAGGCCGCTCACGAGGTCCACCCCGGTAACCCGATCCTCCAAATGAATGCCCTGGCGGCGTAGCGCCCACACCACGCCGTAGCTATCGGGAGTGTTGAGCGCCGCGCGTTGATAGATCGCTTTGAGTTCAGGGTCCGTTTGCGCCAAATAGATCCCCTGCGAGTCCGAGGTCAAAAGAAGTCGGGATTGGTCCTCGCGGAGCCACTGCCGGGCCAATTCCAAGGTGGAGGCCATGCTGACAATGCCAACCGGAACGCCCAGCACGTCGCGAGTTTCGGGGGCTTTTGCTGGGGTCGCCGCAGGCTCCATAACCATCCCTTCACTCATTATGCGGAGGAAACCCCCATTCCACGTCCATTGTGCCTCAATTCCCGGCCCAACTAAGCCAATGGTACACGCAGAAAGGCGTAGAATGGAGATGAACATGGCGAAGGTGATTCGGCTCAAGATCCAGCGGCAGAAAGATCGGTCCTCGGCTCCGCATTGGGAGACATTCGAGATTCCGTACATGGAGAACATGAACGTGATCTCCAGCCTGATGGAACTGCGCAAGAACCCGGTCACGACCGACGGCAGATCCGTCGAGCCTCCGGCCTGGGAGGCCGCGTGCCTCGAAGAGGTTTGTGGCACCTGCACAATGATCGTGAACGGCATGATTCGCCAGGCGTGTACGGCCCAGATTGGTGAAGTGGGAACGCTGGTGGGAGACGCTTACGAAGTCGAACTCAAGCCGATGTCCAAGTTCCCGCTCATTCGGGACCTCATCGTGGATCGCTCCAAGATGTTCGAAAACCTCATCAAGGTCAAGGCTTGGGTGCCGATTGATGGCAGCTACGACCTTGGGATGGCCCAGCCGCAAGACGACAACGTCCGCAAACTGCGCTACAAGCTCAGCCAGTGCATGACGTGCGGCTGCTGCATGGAAGCCTGCCCGCAGGTCAGCGAGCGCACCAAATTTATCGGCCCCGCCGCAGTGGGCCAGGCGCTTCTGTTCAACCTTCACCCGGTGGGGCAGGCCTTGGCTGCCGACCGCCTGGAAGTGATGACCAGCGAAGAAGGTATCACCAACTGCGGCAACGCGCAGAACTGTGTGAAGGTGTGCCCCAAGGGCGTGCCGCTCACCCAAGCGATTGCCGAAATCAACCGCGCCACTACGGTCTACACCGTAAAGAAGTGGCTTGGGCTCGCGGGCTAAGCTGAAACGCAAGGCCGAGAGGCCCGCTGACCATGAAGGTGGGGAGCAATCCGCTCGCCACCTTCGTTGTTTAGTAAACTAGTGCCGTTCGCAGAGCCCTGCGAATGGCCGCCTTTGGCCCCCGTCGTTATGCGCTTTCTCACCCGTTCCTTAGCCTTTGCTCTGCTGGTCATCACGAACGTGATGGCATGGGCGCAGCCCGAGACGGGCCATGCGAAGTTCAATGTGCGCCTGGTGCCAGAGGACGCGCGCCCTGGGGAATACGCTCTGCTGATGGTGGATGCCACCGTGGATGCGGGTTGGCACGTTTACGCCCATAAGAACAACGACCAAGTGATGAACTTGCGGGGCGAACCCAAAGGGACCGGGTTTACCACTGCAGGCGAGCTGATGGAATCGAAGTATTCCGTGCACTTCGACAAGATCCTCAACACGGAAATCAACTGGTTCGAGGGGCCGTTCCACTTTGGGGTGCCCGTCAAGATCGACGCGGGTGCCACGGAACTCAAGGGTCACTATGCCATTAGCTTCCAGGCCTGCACCCGCAACACGTGCGACATCCCCATGGACGTGGAGATTCCGTTCTCCTTCTCCGTTGGAAAGGGTGCCGCTCGGCCCGAATACGCCGAACCGGCCAAGGCCCTCGCTCCGGTTGACCCGACCTTCTACGGCAAAGTTCAATCCGAAACCGGGGACGCGCTGGGCAAAGTCAAGTGGTACGCCCGCGTGGAGCCCGCTGATGCCCGACCGGGCGAGTGGGTGCGCGTGGTGGCCACGGGGGTTATCGAGGAAGGTTGGAACTTCTATGCCTCCAAGAACCCCGAAGGCACTTTCCCGTTTGATTTTCAAATTGAGACTCCTGAAGGCTGGACCCTGGGTGAACTGAAGGAGCCCATCGGCGTCTTTAAGGAAGACCCCACCCTCGGCCAGATGGTGCAAGTGTTCCAAGGTGCCGTGGCAGTCAGCCGCAGCGTTCAGATTCCGGCCAATGCCACGCCCGCTGATCTCACACTTGCGGTCAAGCTGACTTACCAAGCCTGCGACAAGTCGGTGTGCGACATGCCGAAGGATGCCAGCTTCAGCCTCCCGCTCACTGTGGCGGCGGGCGAGCCGCGCGACGAGATCACCGCCGAGCCGGGGCTCCCCTCGCAGCCGATCGGTTACGTGGAAATGCCCAAGGAGGGTGATGCCAAAGCCGCCGGCGAAGACGGCGACAAGCCGGCCGCTGGCACCACCGGTGGCACCCTGCCGACGGGATGGGTCCCCTTCTTGCTCGCGGCCTTTGGTGCGGGGCTCCTGGTTTTGGGCACGCCGTGCGTCTTCCCGATGATTCCGATCACGGTCAGCTACTTCTCCAAGAACAAGGGCAAGGACGGCAAGCCGAACGTGGCGGGGGCTACGGCTTTTGGGCTCGGCATCATGGGCACCTTCACCATCATTGGCGTCGCCGTGGCGCTGGTCGCCGGGCCGGCGCAGATTCAGGTCTTCGCCGCCCACCCGGTCTTCAACCTCGCCCTCGGTGTGGTCTTCCTCATCTTCGCCCTCAACCTGCTAGGGCTGTACGAGATTCAACTCCCCAGTGCCTGGGCGAACAAAGCCCAGCAGACGGGCTCCAAAAAGGGCGGCTTCATCGCCCCGGTTCTGATGGGCGCGGCCTTTGCCATCACGTCCTTCACTTGCACAGCCCCGTTTGTGGGCACGGTGCTGGTGGCGGCCACGCAGGGCGAATTCGTCCGCCCCATCATCGGCATGCTCGCCTTTAGTGCGGCCTTCGCCATTCCGTTCATGCTGCTGGCGGCCTTCCCTGCCGCCCTCGAGAAAATGCCCAAGTCGGGCGTCTGGATGGTGGACTTCAAGAAGTATCTCGGCTTCATCGAGATTGCGGCGGCCATTCACTATCTCAGCAAGGCCGACTTCATCAGCCAGTGGTTCGTGTTCACGCGGCCCATCTTCCTCGCCACATGGGCGACCATCTTCACGATTGCCGGTTTCTGGCTCCTGGGCGTGTTGAAGCTTTGGAACGACTACGAAGTCAAGCCCGGTTGGTTCCGACGCGGCTTTGGCCTGGCCAACCTGTTCTTTGGGCTCTACTGGTTCGGTGCGCTCAACGGCGCGAGCACGGGCTGGATGGAAGGCTTCCTGCCCCCGACGGGCTACGTGGCCAACGCCAGTGCTTCCGGTACCCAGGCCAACAAAATCCCGTGGCTGATGACCATGGAAGAAGGCAACGCCGCCGCCAAGAAAACCGGCAAGCCGATCTTTGTCAACTTCACCGGCTACAACTGTGTGAACTGCCGCTATATGGAAGGCAGCGTATTCCCGCACGCCGATATCCGTCCGCTCTTTGACAAAGTCGTGCCGGTGGAACTCTACACCGACCGGGACGATGAGGAGAACCGCCGCAACGCCAAACTCCGCGAAGAGTTAACCAAGCAGGCCACCAACCCGGTTTATGTGATGATGACGGCCGACGGCAAGGTGGTGGATATCTTGAGCGGCAGCACTCCCGGAGAGGGACCTTTCAAGGAGTGGTTTGACAAAGCGTATCAAACTGCAACTGAGGCCAAGAGTTGAACTCCTTCCCCATCCGTAACTTCGAAGTCGGCGGTGATCGCCTGACGATCATCGCCGGACCGTGTCTGGCCGAATCCATGGACCTCTGCCAAGAGGTGGCGGGCGCGGGCAAAGCGCTCTGCCAGGAGTTTGAGTTCAACTACATCTTCAAGGCTTCGTTCGATAAGGCCAACCGCACCAGCGTGAACAGCGTGCGCGGGGCGGGCATGGCCGAGGGCCTGCGCATCCTGCAAACCGTAGGCGCCACGCACGATCTGCCTGTCACCACCGACGTTCACCTCCCGGACCAGTGCGCGGAAGTCGCCACCATCGCCGACATCCTGCAAATCCCGGCCTTCCTCTGCAGCCAGAGCGACCTGCTGGTCGCCGCCGCGCAGACGGGCAAACCGGTCAATGTGAAGAAGGGGCAATTCTTGGCCCCGCACGATACCAAAAACATCGTGGACAAGGTGCGGCGGTTCGGAGCTAGTGGCGTGATGCTCACCGAGCGTGGTACCACCTTTGGCTACAACGCCCTGATCGTGGACATGGCGGGCCTGGAGACCATGCGCAGCTACGATGTGCCCGTGTGCTTTGATGCCACACACAGCGCCCAGCGACCGGGAGGGGCCGGGACGGCCACCGGGGGCGTGCGCGAGAGCATCCCGGCCATGACCCGCGCGGCCCTCGCCGTGGGCATTGATGCACTCTTCCTCGAAATCCACCCGAACCCTGACCAAGCCCTCAGCGACGCCGCCACGCAGTGGCCCCTGTCCCGCGCCCGGGAGCTCTTTGAGCAAGTTAAGGTGCTGGACGCCGCCCGCCGCTCACTTGAGCGCGCGTAACATCCAGTTGTGGTTGCGCTCGATCATGGTGGGGTGCCAATCGTGTCCCCAGTCGAGCTCGACCAGTTCCTTTTTTTCGGCCGCTAGCGCCTGGAAAATCGCCCGCACCTGCTCCGACCGCACCGACGGGTCCTTCAAGCCTGCAGTTAGGAGAGTCGGCACCGCGCAGCGGGTGGCCTGGTTCATGGTGTCGAAGTAGCTCAGCGTCATCAGGGCGCGTTCGCGGCCAAGGGGCGTTTGCTCGATGGCGTCGGCGAGCTCTTTCAGCGGGTAGCGGCGGATGGGCTGATCGAACACCCATGGCATCGCGCCCAAAAACGGCATGTCTCCGGCTACGGCCTTGATGCGCTTACACCATGCGCCGAGCCAAATGCTAATGCCCGCGCCTTGGCTCATTCCCGAACTGGCAATGCGATTTTCGTCGACTTCGATCTGGGCTTCTAGCACCCGGGTGGCAATCACCGCATCCTGGAACATCCGGCGGAACACCCATGTCTCGGGTTCAAACAGCCCGTCTGCGAAGTAACCCCGCGCGGGGGTGTACGTCTCTTGGTGGAAGGCACTCTCACCGAAGAAATTGAAGCTGAGCGAGCACATGCCGGGACGCGTGCCGTATTGATTCGGCATCATGCTCCAGCGGCTGTACGGCGGCACCCAGAGGAACGCCGGGCTCGGGCCACCCTCCGGGTAGGCAAACCACCCGTGCAGAGTCTCACCCGTGATCGAGCGAAACGTCAGCAGGTCAACAGTGCCACTGGCCCCCGCCACATCGCTTTGGGGGTGTCGCCGATAGTCCAGCGGGGCACCTTCGGCTTCGGCCACCGCCTCCGTCCAGAACGCATCGAAATCGTCCGGGACATACGGCTCAAGCGGGTTCATGCGCCAACGGAACGCTGGACGGCATCTACGTGCATGCCGGTGGTCATCAGCCACGCCGTGGCGCGCTGGATCTCTTCCACCGCGCCGCGCAACCGGAGTTGGATCACCCCGAAATCAGCATCCACGTTCGCACGCACAATGCTCACTTCGACTTCGAACTCGCGGCACAGGCGCCAAACCCAAGGAAAAGTCACTTGTTCGCCCCGCGCCGTAATGTTCACATCCACTTCGGTCATATCTGCCATCCGAATCTCGATGTTACCGAATCCCCTTGGCATGACGATCCGCCCGCAGGGCCGTATAATGCAGGCATGGCCTCGAATCACATAGATGTGTTCGACACCACTTTGCGCGATGGAGAGCAAAGTCCGGGTGTCCGCTTGAACATGGAGCAAAAGCTCAAGATCGGCCATCAGTTGGTCAGCCTCGGCGTCAACATCATCGAAGCGGGATTCCCCATCAGCTCGCCGGGCGACTTTGAAAGCGTGAACACGCTGGCCCGTGAGCTGAAAGGCGTGACCATTTGCGGCCTGACCCGCGCCCGCGAGAAGGACATTGACGTGGCCGCCGAAGCCCTGGCCCCCGCCGAGCGCCGCCGCATTCACACCGGCCTGGGCGTCAGCGAGAATCATCTGCAGCACAAACTGCGCATGAGCGAAGACCAGGCCCTGGAGACCGGGGTGGCAGCCGTGCGCCGCGCTCGCCAGTACACGGACGACGTGGAGTACTTTATGGAGGACTCCGGCCGCGCCAAGCCCGAATACGTCTACCGCGTAGTGGAGGCCGTGATTGCGGCGGGTGCCACCGTGGTGAACGTGCCCGACACCACGGGCTACACCTTCCCCACTGAATACCGCGACCTCATCGCCGGCATCATCAACAACGTGCCGAACAGCGACAAGGCCGTGTTCTCTTGCCATTGCCACAACGACCTCGGGATGGCAACGGCCAACACCCTGGGCGGGGTGCTGGGCGGAGCGCGCCAAGTTGAAGTCACCGTGAACGGAATCGGCGAGCGCGCGGGCAACACCTCGCTGGAAGAAGTGGTGATTGCTCTCCTCATCCGCCGCGACATCTTCGGCCTCGATACCACCATCCAGCATGCCAAGCTACTGGAGACCAGCCGTTTGGTAAGCGAACTCACTGGCATGCTGGTGCAGCGCAACAAGGCGGTGGTGGGGGCCAACGCCTACGCCCACAGTAGCGGAATCCACCAGGACGGCGTGCTGAAGGAGCGATCCACTTACGAAATCATTGACCCGACCCTGGTGGGGGCGGAACGAAGCGAGATCATCCTGACGGCCCGGAGCGGACGGCACGGGCTCAAGCACCGCCTCAACCAGTTAGGATTTGACTTCCCCACCGATCGCTTCGAAGAGGTCTACACCAAGTTCCTGGAAATGGCCGATACCAAGACCGAGGTCCGCGACGAGGACCTCTACGAGCTGGTCCGCTAAGCCAAGCCCGCAAACAAAAAAGCCTCCTGAACTCAATTCAGGAGGCTTTTCTCGTTGGCACAGGCCTTATTTGAAGAAGGCAAACGCTTCGATCTTTTGCTTGAACGCCTGCAAGAAGCGCCCGGCCATCAGACCGTCCACCAGGCGGTGGTCGTAGGTCAGCACCACGTTCATCATCGAGCGGATGGCAATCATGCCGTCAATGATCACGGGCCGCTGCACGATGCCGTAGGTGCCCAGGATGCCGCTCTGCGGCGCACTGATCATTGGCGTACCCAGGGTAGCCCCGTAGGAACCCGGGTTGGTCAGCGTAAAGGTTCCGCCCTTCACGTCTTCCACGCCCAGCTTGTTGCCGCGCGCCTTGGCCGCAATCTCTTCCAGGTCCTTGGCGATGGCCACCAGGTCCTTCTTGTGCGTGTCGCGGATGACCGGAACGCT
>CAZVHE010000002.1:256-13822 GCA_964627705.1 uncultured Chthonomonas sp. | reverse complement strand
AATCTTGCAGGCACTCGGTGAGCGCCTTGATGAGGAACGGGGTGTAGGTGAGCTTGACGCCGTACTGCTGCTGGAACGCGTCCTTGTTGCGCGAGCGGAACTCGACCATGTTGGTCACGTCCACTTCGATCAGCGTACTAACCGTCGGCACGGCGTGGCTGCGCACCATCGCCTCGGCGATCATCTTGCGCATACCGGTCAGCGCGATCAGCTCTTGGCCATCGCCCGCCGTGGTGGGTTCCACCGGCTTCACTTGCGGCACGCTCGGGGCGGCCGTCGGCGCGGCGCTGGGCTTGGATCCCCGGTTCTTTAGGTAGCCCTCAACATCCTTCTTATTGACCCGGCCACCAGCCCCCGATCCGGCAATGGATCGCAGTTCGCTTTCGCTCAGGCCGTGTTCTTTGGCCATGGCTCGCACCAACGGGCTGAACCACATGCGTTCGCCGTGGTCGACGGACGCCGCCGGTACTTCCTCCTGCGTGGGAGCGGGTTCACTCGCCGCCGGAGTTGTACTCGCCGCCGGCGTCGCCGGGGCCTCGGCGCTCACTTCACCCGCCAGCATCTGCTTGGCCAGTTCGGCGTCTTCCTCAATGATGCCCATGGTGGCGAACACCGCAACGTCGCCGCCTTCCGGGATCAAAATCTTCACTAAAGTGCCACTCGCGGGAGCCCCCAGTTCGGTGTTCACCTTGTCGGTCATGATCTCCACAACCGGTTCGTCTTCCTTGACAAAGTCGCCGACTTGCTTGAGCCAGCGACTGACCGTGCCCTCGTGGACAGATTCCCCGAGTTCGGGCATGAGGATTTCCGTGGCCATTACCTATCATTGTAGCCCGATGCCCTGGCAGTCTCAGGGCTGTCCCAGTAGTTTTTTGGGGGCCGTTCCTAGTTTGCGGTGCGCGTCGCGCCAATCCGTTGCTCAAGCTGCTCCCGTACCCTCGGCCACTCGCTGGCAATCACGCTAAACATCGCCGTATCTCGACTCTCGCCGGTGCAGGCATAGTGGTGGCAACGCAGGGTGCCCTCGTAGGTCGCGCCGATCCCCAAGATGGCCCGCCGCGAACGCTCATTGCGCGCGTCGCACTTCAAGGTCACGCGCTGCAGCCCGTGAGAGAATGCCTCCCCAAGCATAAGGAGCTTGCAAGTCGGGTTGACCACGGTGCCGCGCGCCTCGGGGGTGTACCACGTCATCCCGATCTCCACCGTGCCGGCAGCGCGGTTATGATCCATAAAGCAAGACTGCCCCACGGGTCGCCCCTGCCATTCGATCAGGTACGGCTGGTGCCCGGCGGCCTCCGCTCGTCTCCAGAACTGGGCATAGTCCTCGTTCGAGGGCCCCTGCGGATAAAGCGTACAAAAGTAGCG
Organism: uncultured Chthonomonas sp.; assembly: GCA_964627705.1. GTDB lineage: Bacteria > Armatimonadota > Fimbriimonadia > Fimbriimonadales > Fimbriimonadaceae > JAHBTC01. The sequence continues at coordinate 12,457 of CAZVHE010000002.1, read as the reverse complement.
AAACGTGTCATCCGTCACTAACCCCGCCAGGGCCGCCCCGGCCTCATCGGGGGTGGCTGATCGTAACACCACTTCACCCCGGTGCAAATGAGCTGACGGAAACGCCATTGACTCAGCCCACCTGGGCGTACAGGAAACTGCGCAGGTCCGCCTCGGCCACCAGCGGCTCACCCGGGGCTACGTTGTTCAGGCGGCCATCCTTCATCCATTTCTCCAGCTCATCCACCAAGGAGAACACGTGGTCAAAGGATTCCGCCACAAACAACAGCGGCTGGTAGTGGTCAATCTCGAAGTACTGGTTGATCACCCATTCTAACTGGAGCGGGTAACGCTGACAATTGGGAGAATCAATACTGTAGGCAATCTCACCGGCGCTGCTCAAGAGGCCGCTGCCATACACGCTCAGCCCCTTGCCGTCCGGGCGTCGCATCAGGCCGAACTCAATCGTAAACCAAAAGAACCGGGCCATCGCTTTGATGACCGAATCCAGCACGCGGATTTGCTCGTCGGGGTCCTTGATGCTCTGCGCGTACTCGGCGGCGGTGTGGGCGCAGTCACCAAAGCGCACCAGCGTGTCGGCAAAGGCCGGGTCGGTGTGCATCGGCACGTGTCCGGCGATGTCGTGGAAGATGTCCGGCTCGGGGAGGTAGTCCAGCTTGTCCAGGCGACGCACCGTGATCGTCGTCGGGAAATCCCGCTCCCGCAAGGAATCGAAAAACCGGAACGCGGGCACGTATCCGGCCACCGCCTTCGCCTTAAAGCCCGTGAGTTTGCTCAGAAACTTATTGACGTCAGCAAGCCGGGGTACCCGGTTCGGGTCGAGGCAAAGGTTGTCGATCCCCTGCATGAAGTGGTCGTTGGCATACCGCTCCCATAGGGGCAACATTTGGGCGTAGAGTCGCCGCCAGGCTTCGTGGTTCTCGTCGGAGTACAGGTCGTACGGCTGTTCGATGTAGATCTCGCCGTTGGCCTTGGCGGCCTCGATAAACGGAGCTTCGGTTGTGGTCAGGCCACTGCCCGGGGCAAAGTTTGTCATCCTGTTTCTCCTTCCATTCTCCTGATATCTCAGCTGATACCAGACTCTCAGGTGGAAGGTACCCGAGCCAAGCGGCCCGGGATGCGCCTTACATATCCGAGGCTTCGCGGCGGTCGTGGATGACGCCCCACAGGGCCAAACCGACGCACAGCACCAGCGGGCCGGCGAACGCAACCCAGTGCAGTCGCTGCATGCCATCCCCGATGTTGCCGAACGTGCTGTACAGGGGGTCGTTCAGGCGACTGACGTGGCGCACGTACACAAAGATCGAAGTGAACACCAGCACCGGGAGCGCAATCCACTTCATGTAGCGCGGGGTGCCGTGCACCTGGCGTTGCAACATCATGCCAAACCACCCCAGGCATAAAAGCGGCGGCACCACGCCCAATCCGAGGAGCGTGGTGCGCAAGCTACCTTGCGTGATCTCAGCGAGAGGCATCAAATCGAACATTGCTAGAGGGAGTGCCGCAAGTCTCAGGCCAATCGGCAGAGGGTCACGCCTTAGAGTTCGAAGCGTCCGTCGGAGGCGTTGCCACCACCCTGTGCGATGCGCTTGACAAAGCTGATGAGTTCGGCCGGGTTAAACGGCTTGGTCAGATACATATCCGCGCCGTAGTGATAGCCCTCGAACACGTCCTTGTCCTGCGCCTTCGCCGTGAGCATGATGACCGGGAGGTCCATGGTGGCGGCATCCTTGCGGAGCGCCTTCAGGACTTCAAAACCGTCCATATACGGCATCATCACGTCCAGAACGCACAGGTCCGGCTTCTCCGCTCGGATCTTCTCCAAGCCTTCCTTACCGTCGTAAGCGGTCACTACTTGATAGCCTTGGCGCTCCAGGTTAACCTGGATCAGGCGCACAATGTGGCGCTCGTCATCGCAAACAAGAATCTTCAGCGGCGGCATATGCGTAACCCGTCGAGGACGTCGTTGTCACTCTACCCGACAGATGGGGCTAGGTCAAGCCATTCCGGGGGCCGGAGGTACCCTTCCCGCCGTGAAGCTGTGCCGTTTCGTACTCCATGCCGAACCCCAAACTCCCCGATCCGGCCTGTATTACGAAGGAAGGTTCTACGAAACCGACGGCGAAAAAGCCATCGGGATTCACGACACCGAGTCCGCGGCTTTGCTAGCGCCAATCATTTTGGCCCCCAGTGTCCGGGTCCTTGAGGCTCAGCCGAGCGGCGAAGGCGGCGTGAATTGGGGCTATCACTTCAACAACCCCACCCGCATGGTGGGCAGCAATAGTGAAATTGAGCTCCCCGAAGAGATGGGGGCGCTGGACGTGGAGGCCCGCGTCGCCCTGGTCATCAGTGGGCGTGGTCAGTATGTGCGGCCCGAAGAAGCCCATGAGTTCATCCTGGGATACGCTCCCACCTTGTTCTTCCGCTTGCCCGATGAAGCCGAGTCGGCCTCCGCACACGGGTTGCCGCCCTCGGCCGCGAACGACGTATTCTGGGCGCTCGGTCCGGTGCTCACCACTCCCGACGAGTTGATTGATAACCTGGGCGAGTCCCTCACCGACTACTCCTGGCAATTTCGTCTCCGCATCAACGGCGAAACTCTTTCCGAAGCCGAAACCCTCCAGGGACCCTACGGCGAAGCCCTGGCCCTGGCTTCACGGTTCGGCCCGCTCATGCCGGGCGAGGTCATTGCCGGACCGACCCTGGCCCACGCGCGCGGCGGCGGCCAATCCGTCCGAGCCGGTGACACCATCGAGCTTGAAGTGCAGAAGCTTGGCCGTTTGGTCGTTCGCTTAGTCTAGTTTTCGTCAAACTGAAGTGAACATGGCGGTAACCAAAGTCACCCTCTCCAACGGCGTCCGGATCCTCGTGGAGCCGATGGACCAACTGGCCAGCGTGGCCATTGGCCTTTGGTGCCACACCGGCAGCATTGATGAGACGCCGACCGAAGCGGGCATCACGCACTTTATTGAGCACATGCTCTTTAAGGGTACGAAAACCCGCTCGTCGCCGCAGATCGCCCAGGCCATCGAAGGGCGCGGCGGCATGCTCAACGCCTTTACCGACAAGGAACGCACTTGCTACTACTGCCGCCTGCTGAGCGATGACCTGGAAACCGGCATTGACGTGCTGTGCGACATGGTCAACAACAGCCTACTGGACCCCGAAGAGATCGAGCGCGAAAAGAAGGTGGTGCAGGAAGAAATCCGCCGTAGCGAGGACGAACCGGGCGACCACGTGCACGAGCTTCACCTGGAACAGTTGTGGCCCTCCAGCCCTTATGGCCTCCCCGTGATTGGCACCCATGAAAGCGTGGCCAGCTACACCCGCGATGACATCGTGGGCTACATGACGCGCCGCTACCACGGGGGCAATTTGCTTCTTTCCATCGCCGGTCGGGTGGACGTGGATGAGGTGGTGCGTATGGCCGAAGCCCGCCTTGGCCATCACGCGGCCGGGACGCCTTCGGCACCGCTTCCCCGCCCCGACCACCAGGCCGGTGAGCGCATTGTGCGCAAGGAAGTCGAGCAGGTGCATTTCTGCATCGGCGCGGCGGGCTGCGCGTATACCGACGCGGACTACCCCACTCAATGGGTGGCCGATTCGGTGATGGGCTCGGGCATGGGCAGCCGGTTGTTCCAAGAGGTCCGCGAGCGGCGCGGCCTGGCCTATGCCATTGGCAGCTATGGCCTCTCCTATCGGTCGGGCGGGGCGTATACGGTTTACGGCGGCACCAGCCTAGCCACTTGGGCGGAGACCCAAGAGGTCGTGCACCAAGAGCTCGACAAACTCATCAACGAACCGGTTCCAGCGGAAGAGCTCGAGCGCGTGAAGGTGCAACTGGCGGGCAACATGATTTTGGGGCTCGAAGCGGCCAGCCCCCGCATGATGCGGATGGCCCGCAATGAGCTGAACTACGGGCGCGAAGTGCCGATTGAAGAAGTGCGAGGGATGATCAACGACGTCACGCCCGAGCGGATCCAGGAGTGGGCGGGGCGATACCTTTCCCGCGACCAACGCCGCGTCACGGCCATTGTCCCGAATGAAGCCTAGTCCGCTGGCCTTCATCAAAGAAGCGCTGGCCAGCGCGGGCGGGGCCGACCGTTTGGGTGCTGTGGCCCAAGCCGCTCGGACCGCATGGCAAGCCGACACCGTGGACTGGCTAGAGGACCATGAGGAGTCACTGGAGTGGCTGCACAGCCACGACCACCCCGAAATGGTGGGCCGCATGCGCATGGCCAAGGGGGCGGGGCTTGCGGGGCAGGCCCTGCGCACCGGAGAGATCATCTGGGTGACGGAAAACCTCGCCGCACACCAAGAAGACGCCAAGCTCCCGTTCTCGGAGGAACGCCCCTACCAGGCATCTTTGGTATTGCCGCTGACCGGAGACGCCACGAAGTCGGCGATTGTCTTGAGATTCCTCAATCCCATCGGCCGTCAGGAGGAGTTGGCTGAACAATGGCGCGAGGCCCTGTCGCTCTTTTGGCTGGGCTACTCCAGCGCCCGACGCCACCAAACGGAGCCCGACCCTGAAGGTGTGCTCTCGGAAGTCTCCGAAACGCTCCTCGGCAGCCAATATCCCGAAGAGATTCTCCAGCACCTCGTGCAATTTACTGCGCGGCGCTTCAACTACAAAGTTGTGACCGTGCGGCTACTGGACGAAAAGACGCAATCGTTAGTGCTGCGCGCTACCCAAAGCGACAACCGCGCCTATCGCCGCAAGGCGGCGCTACCCTTCGGGACCAGCATCGCGGGCAAGGCCATGCGCCAAAAACGCACTGTCACGGTCCTTGACGTGCAAGAAGACGAAACCTACGTCGGCCACGACCTCGCCGAAGAGCAAGGCCTGCGCTCCATGGTCTGCGTCCCGCTCACGATCTTTGAACGCACGATCGGGGTGATGTCTTGCTACACCGCCGAGCGCCGTCAGTTCACGGCCGATGAAATTCGAACTCTCGAAGCCCTAGCCCGCCAAGCGGCGGTCAGCATCGAGCACGCCCGCTTGCAGGTGCGTACCACGCTGATGCAAGAGATGCACCACCGGGTGAAGAACAACCTTCAGCAGGTGGCCTCCCTCTTGCGGCTGCAAATGAACCAAAGCCAAGACCACCACGTGGACGAAGCCTTGGGCGACTCCCTCGGGCGTATCCTCGCCATTGCCTCTGTGCACGATCTCCTCAGCCGGGACGACCTCGATCACGTGGGCCTGCGCTCACTGGCCGAGAACCTCATCCAGCACACCTCGCAGAGCATCTTGCGCGGCTCGGGAATCCGGTTCCAGGTGCAAGGTGACGATACGTCACTCAGCACCAGCCAGGCGACCCAGGTCGCGTTGATTCTCAACGAGCTCATCCTCAACGCGGTGGAGCACGGGTTCGGGATGGACCAGAGTGGCGACATCCACGTAACCGTGGAGGTGAACGAAACCCAGGTGGACGTCTGGGTGAGCAACAACGGTAGCCAATTGCCGGAGAACTTCACCGAGCAAGAATTGGGGCTGGGCCTACAGATCGTCAACAGCCTCGCCCGGGCGCTTCGCGGGACCTTCACGATGAAGAATGAACTCGGATGGACCGTGGCCCATCTTAGTTTTACAAGAACTTTGGGAGAGTAGCAACGCTCGGCCTTGTTCTTGCGTTTGACACGTAGAGATGCTTAGTTTGGCCCTCGCTCTGGTTACCCAAACCACGCCTTCAGCGCCGCCGGTGCCGGTGGTGACGGGAACGGGCGTGGCCTACATTTCCACCAGCGGGCGCACGGCGACTCCGCGCCTCTACGATTGGGGCCGCCCCTTTAGCGAGAACCGCGCCGCCGTCGGCATCGAGCAGCGCGCCCACTACATTTCCCCGACCGGGCAGGTTCTGCTTTCCTTGGCCTTCCCGGAGGCAGGCAACTTCCGCCAGGGCCTGGCCCCCGTGGGCCATGCCGTGAAGCTCGGATACATCAATCCCGCAGGCGACTGGGCGATCCCGATGAACTTCGATGTCTTCCCCGGAGCCTACGACGGAAAGGCTGAGTTCCGAGAAGGGCTGGCGCTGGCCAAAAAGAACGGGCAATTCGGCTACATCCGCCCGGACGGCACCTGGGCGATCAAGCCGCGTTTTCGTAACGCCGAGCCGTTCCGCAATGGCTTCGCGCGCGCTCAAACCGCCGATGAGCAGGGCCTGATTGATACAGATGGTCAGTTCGTTTTCACCGAAGGCGAAGTGGTCGGCGATGTGTCCGAGGGTCTCTTCCCCGTTCGCACCGAAGGCCGTGTTGGCTACGCCGATACCGAGGGCATCCTACGCATTCCCGCTAAGTTCACGCAGGCCGGCACTTTTTCTGAAGGTCTGGCATGGGCTGTGGAAGGGGGCAAGTTGGGCTACATCAACCCCAAGGGCGAATGGGTGATCCGCCCGACGTTCCGACCTGACCCCGTGGTAGGCGGTGGCAACTTTTCGCAGGGCTTCGCTTGGGCGGTGCGCGAACGCGCCGGCCAGCTTGAGACGGTGTTTATCGCCCGCAACGGCAAAGTGCAGTTCGACCGCACCTTTGACTTTGCCGATGACTTCACCCACGGTCTCGCCTACTTTGAACTCGGCGAAACCATGGGCCTCATCAGCACCACCGGCGAAGTGGTGTGGTCGGCGCCCTTCGCGGGCACCGCTTATTAAGTTCGTTTACGGCAAGCGAACGTCGTAGTACACCGGCAGGTGGTCGCTGGCACGATCGCCCTTTTCCACGTACTCCACCGGGCCGGATTCCGGCACATTCACCCGGCCGCCACGGCCCCGAAGCGCATCGGCACCAGCGTAGACCGTCGCGGTCGGCGGGCTGACGCGGAAGATCTGCGGGCTGACCAGCAGATTATCGAAGAACGACTCGCGCACCTTCACGTCGCGCGGGAACTCATAATCCTTGCCCCGCAAACGGTCGTTGTCCGCTTTCGCGCCCCGGCTAATCGGGGTCAGCGCCTGGCCCCGGAAGTAGTAGCTCATGCCGATGGTAACGTAATCCTGTTCGTTGAGTCGGTCGCATACGTTCACCAGCAGTTTGGGGGTCACGCGGCCTGCCGGAGCTTTAGGGTCCCCGGTCTCAAGGATATTGACGCTGCGGTCATCCGGCGCATCGTTCATGTCGCCGCCCAGGAGCACGAACAGTTCGTTCTTTTCTTTGATATAGGCCGCCAGCAGGCTCGCGTGTTGCTCGCGCTGTGGATCGGTGGTGGCTCGGCCCCCACGTCGGCTCTTCATATGCGTGGAGTACACCGTGATCTTGTCGCCCTGCGGATTGACGACCACGGCGCGCATCACATCGCGCTTGCCCGGGAAGGCGAAATCAAGCTGAGGATCGGTGAACACGAGGCCACTCGACTCGATTTTCCAGGGCTTTTTGACGATGACGGCGACTTCTTGAGCTTCTTTGGGGTCATCCAGGATGGCGATCTCGTAGTTCTGATCGAAAACTTGGCGCAGTGCCTTCAGGCTCGCCACTTCTTGCACCGTGAGAATGTCCGGCTTGATGTTGCCGATGACCGACTTGAGGTTCTTGATGCGGTCCGGGTTCTCGTTCTCGGCCAACCACTGAATGTTGTAGGTCATGAACCGGGCACCGCGCTTCTCCACCGGCGCGGTTTGACCGTTCTGACCGACTTGGGCCCGAACCACCGGCACAGAGGCCAAGATCAAGGCTCCCACAATGGGAATCATCCACGAACGCCGAAGACGCATAGAGGTGAAGATACCAGGGGTTGGGGACGGTACTCTGGCGACATGGCGCGGAAGCCCACGCTGAGTCCTAGTCGCATCTCCACGTTCTTGGCCTGTCCGGTCAAATACAAATGGACGTACGTGGATCGGCGGGGTCGTTGGTACCTCCGCTCCAAGGCGCACTACTCGTTCGGAACGTCGCTTCATAACGTTTTACAGAGGTTTTACGATTCAAAAGACGGCGGCGTCACAACGACTGAGGAAGCCGTGGCCGCGCTGGAGGAAGCCTGGATTGACGCGGGCTATGAGAGCCAATCCGACATGATGGAGGCCCTCGCCGAGGGCAAGGACATCCTCACCCACTATCTGGAGGAGGTGGCGCCTCCCGTCACCACGAACACCCTTTTTGTCGAGAAGACTCTGCGCACGGATTTGGGTCCGTTTGTGCTCCTCGGGCGCATTGACCGGCTGGACGAACACGAAGACGGCACCCTCGACGTGGTGGACTACAAAAGTGGGCGCGGCAACGTGACCTCCGAAGAAGTCCACGCCGACCTCGCGATGGGCGTGTACCAAGTGCTCGTTCGGGCCAACTACCCGGATCGTAACGTGAAGGCGACGATCGTGGCCTTGCGTACAGGGGCTTCGGCCTCGGCGCAACTCAGCGAGGCCGAACGCGAAGAGTTCATCAACGACCTCGTGGAGATCGGCGAGCGGATTCTCAACGCCGACTACGAGAGTATGGAGCCCACCCCGAAAGCGCTCTGCCCCCGGTGCGATTTTCTGCCGCTCTGCCAGAAGCACCCGGATTTTGCTGAAGGCGTAAAGCCGTGGCTGGCGAAGGCCAGCCGGACTCCTTAGCGTTTCGCTTCGAGTCCCGGATAAACGCCCGACGAACTCGCGTCGATAATCTCGCGCGCGGTCTCCTTCAGGATTTCCAGGTCCACCTTCAGGCTGTCGCTGGCGAACTGTTCGGGATCTATGACCTTCCCCGACATCGAACCGTGAACGGCAAACGCTGCGCGGTCTTCGAGGGATTCACCCAAGCGCCAGTCCGGCCCAATCCAGAACGGATCCATTGGAAGACCCGTATCCAGGCTACCGAGCACTAGCATCCGGGCGCGGTCCAGGGTCACCTTGTCCCAGGCGTCAATGTCGGCGCGCATGGCCTCCCAGCTGGCGTTGAGTTCCGCGGCAGGATCTACGCTTTCTGCTCGCTGCGCCACAAACCGCGGCAACCAACCATCGCGCTGCGGCCACAGCACCAGTTGCTGGCGGTAGGTGTAGCCGAGTTTTTCCCGCAGCACACGGGTCATCGAGCCATCTTTGCCCACGCCCAGAGCATAGAGCGCCAGGATGCGCGGGGCAAAATCGGGAGCTCCGGGCTTCAGGAGCGGAGCTTGCCACTCCCAGAAGTCCACGCGCCCCGGCACGCCCTTGATCGGCCGGGCGTTCACGTCCCTCGGCATGCTCGGTGGATTGGTGATGCGATCCCGGAAGTACTTCACCACCTCTCGCTCGCCTTCGCCGGCTGCGACATCGCCCATCACCACCACGTGCATGCGCTCCACGCGGAATGCGGCCTGGTACACCCGCTTGATATAGGCGTTATCCACCCGGGTCATCTCCGGTTCCTGCGCGTCGCCCCACAACACCCAGGGATTGCCTTCGGTCTTGCGCCGTTGGACGGCCTTCTCTACATCTAAGGTGGAGAGCCGAGCATCAGTCGCCATGCCCGCCGCAATCTGAGCGGCAATGTCCGTGCCCCCCTTAGGCGCACTCACCTGGATGAGAATCCAATCCGAGAACACCTGCACGCGCGGGGCCACGCCCGCCTGGCTGCCGTAGGCAAAGATCACCCGGCGGCTATAGGCACCACTGCCTTCCATTAGGGTCTCCCCGATCAAGCGCCACGCGGTCCGGTTACGGCCACCCATGTCTTCAGGGGCGGGCACGGCCACGCACACCGTCACGCGTCCGGAATCGGGCACCATGATCTCGGTGATTTGCGGCATGGCCCGGGATTGACCCAGGGCCGTGGCCAGAACGAGGCTGGCAAGGGTGCTCATTGTCCACCTCCGACTTCCACAATCACGGCCCGGTCGGCTCGGAACCTCGCCAGTCCGGCGGCAAACTGCTCTACCGTCATCGTCGAGGCCTGATTTTCCATGTCATCCAGCGTAAAGTTCGGTCGCTGGAGGAGCAAGACCCCCATGATCGCGCCGAAGGCCAAGGGATCCGAGCGCTGGGCGCGGATCCAGCCCCGCAGATAACCCTGCCCCACTGGGAACAACAAGGCCGGCTGCACCATCTCGATGGACTTCAGCGTGGCCGAATCCGCCGCCCGCAGGGTGATGAGCCCGGGGCGCGTGCTGGGCGTGTAAACCGGCGAGATGTCCGGAAACTCCGCCCGAATGGCCAGGGCCGCCGCCAGGGTGGCCAAAGTGGCCGGGTCACCCAGACCCGGCACAACCGCCGCCCGAGCCGCACCCGCTGGGCTGAAGCCTTTCTCCACACTGATCGGCTCTTCCTCGTTATCGGGGAAGCGTTCCGGGCCACTAGGCAAGTCGCCAATCACGGCGCGCATCGGACCCAACCACGCTTTGGGGTCAGTCGCCGAAACGATTACGAGAGCCATTCCGTTGCCCACCATCTGACGGCGATGAAGGTCGCGCAGGTCTTCTGCATTCAGACCAGCCATGGCTTCCAAAGAGCCAAAGGGGTTGCGGCCTTCCGGACCAAAGGCGGCCAGCCAAGCGGCATCGCTCACCGCATCCAGGTCGGTGCGCAGGGCGGCCTCCTGGCGCATGATCGCAACCTCCTTCTTCAGCGCTTCTTCGCTCACTTGGAGCGGAGCGGTCATCTCGCGCACGATATCGAGGGCCAGTTCCTCGGCCCCCACCGGGCCTTGAATCTGGAACAGCGTGACATCCCGTTGGGTCACGGCCGTGAGATAACAGCCCATCCGCTCCAGTCGCCGGTCAATCGTGCCATCCCCTCGGGCTACAAAGTGCTCCCAAAGGTGGCGCAGGCCGTGACGCTCCTCGGTGTCCCGTACATTGTCGGCGCTGATCGCCAGCGTCACACTAAAGGTGGTGCGCTTGGGTTCGAATTGAGCAAAGGTAATCGCACCGTTTTCCAGGAACTCCCGGCGGCGCATCTCCTCGGGGGCCGTGGGCGGGGCCCCAAATGCCAAAGTAAAGCCGCCCACCAGGGCGACCAAAAGAGTGCGGGCGAGCACGCGACTAGTGTACCGGAGGCTCATCGCAGGTAACTCGCGCCGTTGATGTCAATCACGATGCCGCTCATGTATTCCGTCTCGTCGCGCAGCAAAAAGGCGATGGCGGCGGCGCAGTCCTCGGGGCTGGCCATGCGCCCAAGCGGAATATCCGCCAAGATCTGAGGTAGGCGGGTTTCCATGCCTTCCCGGGCCATGGCGGTCTCCACCCAGCCGGGGGCAATGGCCATGTGCCAAATGTTAAGCTTGGCGTGCTCCACTGCCAAGGCGCGGGTCAGGTTGAGTAGCGCCGCCTTGCTAACGCTATAGGCGCTGGCGTTCGCTTCGCCCCGGTGCCCCACCCGGCTGGCCACGTTGACTATCCGCCCGCCGCCCTGCTTGGCGAAGTGCGCCACCGCCTCGTGGATCATCGCCAGGGGCGAGTAGAAATTCACCCGCATAGTCGTTTCGTAAACGTCTTGCAAAGTGGCGGCATCCGCCTCCAAGAAACTGACCTTGGTGTAGATACCCGCGTTGTTCACCAGCGCTTTCACGGGAAGGTCGGTCAGCACCTGCTGCATCATGGCGCGCGCCGCCGCCGGGTCGTTCAAGTCACAGGCGTAGGAACCCGCCCAGGCATCCCCTAGAGCTTGCTTCACCTCTTCCGCCGCCGCGTGGTTGGTGCCGTAATGAATGGCCACTCGCCAGCCGTCGTCTTTGAGGCGCAAAGCCGCCGCTCGGCCAATGCCGCGCGAGCCTCCGGTGACAAAAACAACTTTTTCCGACATTTCACTCAACCTTGGCACTCGTTCGGACGTTTATACTTGCAAGATGAGCACAAATCGGGCTCCTGGGCGCAGCGAACTGGGGTTTTTACGAGTGTGGGCACTGGCCGGCGTCGGCTTCGCGACCATTGGTTTGGGGTGGACCCTCGTCGCCGACTCCAAGGCCACCGACGCCACCAATAAGGTCACTGTCTCGGTCTACTTGAGCACCGACTGCCCGGTGGCCATGCGCACGGCCCCGCGTCTGGCTCAGCTGGAAACCGAATGGGAAGCCAAGGGCGTGGAGTTCTTCCCCAATGAAGGCGAAACCCAGCGCCGCGTGGCCGACTACATGCGCGACCGCAAACTCGACTTCCCCTTCCACCTCGATGTCGGGGGGAGCAAGGCGAAATCGTCCGGCGTGGAAATTGTGCCGACCGTGGTCGTGCGCCGAGGTGATACTGTGCTCTACCGTGGCCCGATGGACGACGCCAAGGTGACCGAGGAAGTGAAAACCCACTACCTCAAG
>CAZVHE010000002.1:0-236 GCA_964627705.1 uncultured Chthonomonas sp. | reverse complement strand
CTGGACGGCAAGGAACCCAAAATCAAGGAAGCCGAAGCCTTTGGCTGCTTCCTCATGGCCGGTGATCCGATTCCCTCGATGGAGGAGGTGAACTACGCCGAGCACATCGCCGCCATCATCAACGACAACTGTTTGGTGTGCCACCGCCCGGGCGAGGTCGCCCCGTTCTCGTTGGAAGGCTACGACAACGCCCGCAAGTGGAGCCGCATGATCGCCAAGGTTGCGAGCGCACGCCG
>CAZVHE010000001.1:56457-58050 GCA_964627705.1 uncultured Chthonomonas sp. | reverse complement strand
GCCTCGTTCACTCCGCCATCAGCCACGCCATCGCCGAAGGCCGCAAGAGCGTGACCCTGGTGCACAAGGGAAATATCATGAAGTTCACAGAAGGCGCGTTTGCCGACTGGGGCTACCAAGTGGCGCGCGACTTCTTTGGTGCGGAGCCCCTGAATGGCGGCCCGTGGCACGTGATTCCGGAAGGCAAGCCGGGCGCCGGTCTAGTGATTAAGGACGTCATCGCCGACGCCTTCTTGCAACAGATCCTGCTTCGCCCCGCCGAGTACGACGTGATCGCCACGCTCAACCTCAACGGCGACTACATCAGCGACGCCCTCGCTGCCCAAGTGGGTGGCATCGGCATTGCTCCGGGCGCGAACATCAACTACGTCACTGGCCACGCGATCTTCGAAGCCACCCACGGCACCGCGCCCAAGTACGCGGGCCTGGACAAGGTGAACCCGAGCAGCGTGATTCTGAGCGGCGAAATGATGCTCCGCTACATGGGCTGGACGGAAGCCGCTGACCTCATCATCCGCGCGATGGAAGGCGCCATTGGCAGCAAGCAGGTCACTTACGACTTTGCTCGTCTGATGGACGGCGCCACCGAAGTGAGCTGCAGTGGGTTTGGCGACAATCTCATTGCCCACATGAACTAAGCACCCTTCCGGTTAGCTCATCGAAAAGGCGGTGCCCAGAGGTGCCGCCCTTTTTTCTTGCATGGCCATCGGGCACGGGTCCTTTTGCAATTCTCTTGCATTTGCTCTGTTTGTCCGATATCATTTGTATATGAGTCCCAAACGAGGCGTGGTGGCATTGCCCGTGATGACGGCCGTGCTGGGGCACATCCCGTGTTGTGGGCCGGTGCTCTTGGCGACCCTCACCGCGGGCACTTCCGGCCTCAGTTGGTTGCATCAACTTGAGCCGTACCAGCCGTGGCTAGTGGGCCTGAGTTGGCTGCAGGTGGCCGTGCTCTTTGGTTGGGCCAAGTGGGGGCCGCGCCGCCACTGCTGCAGTGAGCATGAATGCCAAGACAGCCGCAACCAATATCGCACGGCTTGGATCACGCTGGCGCTGGTTTGTGCACTCACCATCGTCGGGCTGATGTTGCCACGGCACACGCACACCCTGCTGACTGCGGGCTAGTGCGCGGCGATTTCGTGCCGATAGGGCAAGGAGGGCATGGCCCCGGAGCGCGTAACGCTCAGGCTAGCCACGCGCACGGCATAGCTCAGCGCCATCGGAAAGTCGTTACCTTGATCGAGGGACACGGCCAGCGCCGCGCAGAAACTATCCCCCGCGGCGACCGTGTCCAACGCATCCACTTTCGGGGCGGGCGCGAAGTACTCCTCCCCCGTGCGGCTTTGCCAGTAGGCACCCTGGTCGCCCATCGTGATGACGACATGCTGCGGCCCCCGGGCCAAGAGCTGCCGGGCAGCCTCCCGTGCCTCTTCCCCATTCCGCACCGGGGCTTGGACGTAGAACTCGGCCTCGGTTTGGTTCGGGACGAAGAGCCAGGTGCGTGCCCAGATTTCCTCTTCAATCGGGGCAGCGGGGGCCGGATTCAGACAAAGCCGACCGCGCTGGGCGGCCGCCAGGGCCGCCACCAGGGCC
>CAZVHE010000001.1:56207-56447 GCA_964627705.1 uncultured Chthonomonas sp. | reverse complement strand
GTGGCCTCGGAGGGGATCTCCAGCTGGCTCAAAACCAAATTCTCATTGGCGGCGGGCATGTGGGTGGTCACGTCAGATTCGGTAACGCACCGGTTGGCCCCCAGATCAATGCAGATGGTGTTTTGCCCCGAGGCCTCCACGTAGATGCCCGCCGTGGCCGTGCTGACCCCCGGCACCACGCGCACACCGTCGGCGTTGATGCCGTCTTGCCGCAGGATGTCCAGAATCACTTGCCCGAAT
>CAZVHE010000001.1:26703-56149 GCA_964627705.1 uncultured Chthonomonas sp. | reverse complement strand
CCTGCACGGCTTGATTCGCGCCCTTGCCCCCAGGAAATCGTTGGAGTTTAGCCTCGGCAATGGACTGCCCCGGGCGGGGAAATGCTGGAATGCGCCACACCAGGTCCATGGCACAGCTGACGAGCACCGTCAAGGGCATGCCAGGGTTCTACCCGGAGCGTAAAGGAGGAATGCGCAAGCGGATTGGAGCGGGAGACGAGATTCGAACTCGCGACCCTCTCGTTGGCAACGAGATGCTCTACCACTGAGCTACTCCCGCGTCGCGCGATAGAGTTGTACCGCACTCATTCTCTGGTGTCAAGCGGTGTAGGCCAAGCGTTCTTGCTTCGGGCCTAATGAGGGGTAACGTCAGGAGGCGGTGATTGACGAAAAAAAGCGCGCACAACTGGTCGAATGGGTCTACGAGGCCGGCCGGCTTGCCCTTTCGTTCCGTACCGCGCTGGGCGTTCAGTCCAAAGCTGACGGCAGCCTGGTAACGGCCGCCGACCGCGCCGTGGAGGCCTATCTCCGACCCCTGTTGCTCGAGTTGCAGCCCGGGGTGGTGTGGGGGGAAGAGCAAGGCTTTGCCGGCAACGAGGATGAACCCTTGTGGCTGATTGATCCCATAGATGGCACCAGCAACTTCGCCTTTGGGCAGCCCCTGTGGGGCGTGAGTGTGGGCCTGCGGATGGGCGGAAAGCTGGTTTTGGGCGCGGTCTACCTGCCCGAACTGGACGAAATGTACGCCGCGCACCTGGGCGGCGGGGCCACTTGCAACGGCGGACCCCTGCCGATGCTGGATGCCTCACCCACGCAACCTTCGGACCTCATTGGGTACGGGGATGTGGACACCTACCACGCTTTCCGTAAGGTTTATCCCGGCAAAATGCGACACAACGGCGCGTTTGTAATCGAAGCCATGTTCATGGCCTCCGGACGCTTACGGGCCATGACCTCAAGCCGAGCGTGCCTCTACGATGCCGCCGCTTCCTTCGTGATTCTCACTGAGCTCGGGGCTAAGTATTGGACCCTCGACGGACAGGAGTTCGATCCGGCCACCAGTCCGGTCCCCGGCCTCATGCCGCCGCTGATCGCCTCAGCCCCGGGCGTGTTCGACCTCAGCCGCCTCAGCGAGATACTTCCGAATCTCAGCGGTGCTTAAGTTGTCCGCCGCGTCGCGGCTACGGTGCGCGTGCACCACTTCACCCTTCGTATTCAGGATGAACGTGCCCGGCAGTTGCCAAGGGTTACCCACGGGGCGGCCCACGCCATTGCCCTTGCCCACCGCTTGCACACCGCGCATAAACACTCGCGGGTTAAACACTTCACCAATCGAAGCACGTTTGAGCCCGAAAAGTGCATACAACCGCACCTCGGGGTCGCATATAAACGGATGGGTTACCTGCATCTTCCGCTGAAAGGCTTCGCTCTCCACTCGGTCGGCCATGCTAACGAACGCGAGATTGAGATCGGTTTCGCCGCGCAAATCAGTTACATGCTCGCGGCAGAAGGTGCAGCCAAAGTGACGTAAGAAGACCAACGCCAGCGGCTGGGTCTCATAGAGTGATCGGAGCAATACCCGGTCCCCGGTGGATAGCAAAACATCGGTTTCGGGAGCGGTCATCGTTCTTACCTACGCGAAAAGGTCGTCGTCTGTCTCGCTCTTGGCCTCGTCACCCTTCTTGAGTCGCCGGGCGCGCTCGGTCAATTCTCGCAGGGCATCCGTGTCCCACTCCGGTTCCACCATCTGGTCCCTCAGGCGGCGGGCCTCGGCGCGTTCTCGAAGCCGCTCCATCGCTCCTTCGATCTCCTTCTCCTGGGCTTCCGGGTCGAGCAACGATGGCCGATCGGCGTGCCACGCCAAAAACGACTTGAAATCTTCATCGTCCAGGGTGTGGATCCAACTGCTGAGGGGTCCATCGGGGGCGCGTTCGGGCGCCATACGCAGGTACGCCGCCCTGAACTGCTCCGCCATCGGCGTCTCCCAGAGACTGGCTTCCCGCAAGGCTGTGTCGGCCTGAGGCACCAAGTGGGGTTCAGTTAGCGCGCTGAGAATCCGGATTTCGGCGGTGTGGAGTTCGGTGAACATCCGGCGCCCCCGGGGAACCTTGGGGGCTTCGCGTCGCCGGGCTCGGGCGGCCGGGGCAGGGCGGTGAGTCGCCACCATCTCGCGCAAAGCGGTGCGCTTGGCCATGGCGTCTCGGACTCCGGGAAAGCGCGGCGCGTATTTTTCGATCCACGCTTCGCTCTGCAGCGGGTCCGCGTTCTTGGCGATCAACTCCGCGAGTTCTTGCCAAAACTCACGGCTTTCGGGGCTCTTGCGGCGTTCCAGCAGCCAGAGCCGGAACTCCAATGCGCTTTTCCCTTCCTTGAGCCGGGCTTGCAGGGCTTCGGCCCCTTCGCGGCGGAGGATTGTGTCCGGGTCGTCCCCACTCGGGAGCGTGATAATGCGCGGGGCCAGCCCCGCCGGCACCAGCATCTCCATTGCCCGCTCGGCGGCCTTGAGACCGGCCTCGTCGCCATCGAGTAGCACGTTCACCTGGTTGGTCCACCGCGAAAGCAGCCGCACTTGGTCTTCCGTCAGGCTCGTGCCCAAGGGAGCCACGGCGGTGGTTAATCCGGCGCGATGACAGGCCACCACGTCGAAATAGCCCTCCACCAGTACGGCCGGCTCACCCTTGCTCATCGGCTCCTTGGCCCGGTGCAGGCCGTACAGCAGACGCCCCTTTTGGAACACGGGATTCTCCGCCGAGTTGATGTACTTGGGTTGGCCGTCGCCTAGAATGCGCCCGCCGAACCCCACAAGCCGGCTGCGTTCATCCCGGATTGCCACCATCAGCCGCCCCCGAAAACGGTCAAAGTAAGACCCTCCACCGTCCTTATCCACCAACGAAATCGACTGCGCCAACGCCAACGAGAGGCCCTCCTTTTTGATGCGCTGAGCGAGGGCGTCTCCCATCGAGGGGGCGTATCCCAGTTCCCAATAGTTCCTAAGGGTGCGGTCAAGTCCCCGCTCCTCGCAATACTCCAGCGCCCGGCTAGCCTTGTCGAGTTGTTCGCGATAAAACTTCAGGGCCAGGGCCATCAACGCATCTTCCGCTTCGCGTTGGCTGGGGGTGGTGCGTTCTCCGCTCTTGGTGAGCTTGATGCCGGCCATGGCGGCGAGCTCGTGCATGGCCTCGGTGAAGGTGAGGCGCTGGGTTTCCATCACCCAGTTAAAGATGTCGCCCTGCGCCCCGCAGGCCCAGCAACGATATCGCCCGAGCTCTCGATTGACCTGGAAACTCGGGTTCTTATCGTCATGAAAGGGGCAAAGACCCTTCCAGGTCTTGCCCCTTTGCGAGAGTGTTACCTTCTGTCCGATGAGATCGACAATGTCAATACGCTGGCGTATGCGGTCGAGGTCGTCGGACAAGGTTACGAGTTCAGATTATTGTGCGGCGGCCGCCACCACGATACCGGTCACCACGTGGGTGCCGTTCGGGCGGAGTCGCTGCATGCGGAAGGCCACGCGGTCGTTCGCCAAGAAGCGGACGATCACCGTGTCACCGATCAGTTCGTAGGAATCCGGCTCGATGTAGGCCTTGATGACCGACGCGAAGGACGAGCCGAAGCAGATGGCGCGGCGCGTGCGCGGCTTGCTGTCGTTCATACCCACGGCTTCGATCTGCACTACGCGGCTGAACCGGTCGAACACGAAGGCGTAGCGGCTGGAACCGCGCTTATAAACCCAGCGCACGATTTGCGTACCCGAGCCACCGCTGGCAGCACCGCCGCCACCCGGAGCGCCCGTTCCGCCGGGACCACCGGCCCCCGGCCGGCCCGCGCCACCGCTACGCGCTTCTTGTTCGCTCCCGCTATCGCCCGGTCGCACTTGCCGCCAAAATTCACTTTGGTTCCCAAACGGGTTGCCATAGAGACCACCCACGCCGGGTCGATTTTCTTCCACCGCCGTCACAGCACCGGCACCGCTCGAGCTCGTGGCACCGCCACCCGTCGCACCCGTAGCCCCGGTACCCGGACCGCCACCGGCCCCGTTTCCTTGACCGATCGTGAGACCTTGAATCTCATCCGGCGAACCGTAAAGGTTTACGACTCGAAGGGCCGTATCGTAAAGAGCCACGCCCACGAGGCTCGACTCGGCCGTGCCACGTCGAGCCTGCGGGCCCGACTGGGCGAGGGCCGTTACGGCCATTCCACTCGCAAGGACAACCCCAAGGGTCACTCGCATCATCGTTTTCAATCCTGTCGCACGCATGTTGGCTTCGACTCCCGATCTACCCCGGATGTTACACCAGGGCCTTTCGGCTTGTCGAGGGTATACCCGAAGTCAATCCGCGTCGTCACCGGCGTAAGGAGAAATAAATGGCCATGGCTGACAATCTCACAATGACTGCCGATCGGTTTGATACCGAAGTTCTCGCCTCTGATGTCCCGGTACTTGTGGACTTTTGGGCTCCCTGGTGCGGCCCTTGCCGCATGATTGCCGGTTCGGTCGCCGAAGTCGCCACCGAACTCGACGGCCGCGCCCGGGTCTTTAAGGTGGACGTGGACGAGAATGGCGAAATCGCCAGCCGTTACGGCATCATGAGCATCCCGGCCCTCGTCGTCTTTAAGGGCGGCCAGGAAGTTGACCGCATGGTCGGCATGGGTCCGAAGGAAGCGATCAAGAACCTGGTTGAGCGCCACATCTAAGCTGGCCCAGTAACAGAACGAACGGGAGTCCCCAATTGGGGGGCTCCCGTTTGTCATAGTGTATCGCGATGAGCAACGCGACAACCCCGAATGTGGTTCGGGCGGGCTGGATCATGACGGCCAGCTTGTTGCTCAGCCGGGTTCTCGGCCTCATCCGCGAAGCCGTCATCTCGGGCCGCTTTGGCATGGGCGCGGAGACCGACGCTTACGTCCTTTCCTTCCAAATCCCCGACATCATCTTCTTCCTGATCGCCGGCGGCGCCCTGAGCGCAGCATTCATCCCGGTGTTCAGCGAGTACTTCCACACCAACCGTGAGGAAGACGCCTGGCGGGTGTTCAATAGCCTCTTTGGCATCATGAGCGCGGCCCTCTTGGTCGTCATTACCCTCGCCTGGATCTTCGCCGAGCCCTTGACCTACGTGGTGGCGATGGAGGCCACGGCCAACCGGGAGCTGGTCGCTTATCTCAGCCGCATTGTGCTGCCAGCGCAATACGCCTTCTTTCTCGGCGGCCTCATGTTCGGCACGCTGTACGCGCGGCAGGTGTTCTCGGTCCCCGGCCTCGGCCCCAACATCTATAACGGCGGGATCATTGTTGGTGCGCTGGTGCTGGCCAACTTCACCGCGCCCAGCATCGCGGGCCTCTCGTGGGGAGCGCTGGCGGGGGCGTTCATTGGCAACATTTTTGTGCCTTTATGGGTGTTGCGCCGGATGGGGGTGCCATTCCGGCCCTGTCTCGACTTTCAGCACGAGGGCGTGCGCAAGGTGTTCCGGCTGATGGCCCCGGTGGTGCTCGGCCTCTCTCTGCCCGGGGTGTTTGCCTTGCTCATCCAGAACTTCGGCACGCTTTATAAAAGCGACGGCATCAACACCGCCATCAAGTACGGCAACACGCTGATGCAGGTGCCGCTCGGCATCTTCGGCCAAAGCCTCGCCATTGCTGCCTTCCCTGCCCTGGCTCAGTTCCTGGCCCAGAAGCGCCAAGACCTCTTTGATGATCAATTGGCCAAGTCGTTGCGGCTGGCGATTTTCCTCTCGGTGCCGTTTGCGGGTTTGTTCCTGGCTATGCCGCACGAAATCATCCGGTCGCTCTTTGAGCACGGCAACTGGAAGCCCGAGAACACCGACCTCACCGCCACCGGTCTGCGCATGTTTGCCATTGGCATCCCGGCTTGGTGCATGCAGCCGATTCTCATGCGCGGGTTCTATGCCGCGCAGCGTTCGGTCACGCCCATCATCTACGGCACCATTGCTACGGCGGCGTTCGGCGCGGGCGGCTACCTGGTGGCCCGCCAAGGGGGCAGCTACGACAACCTGGTGCTGGCGGGCAGCCTCGCGGCGGTGCTCCTGGCCATCCTGCTCATCGGCGGGGCCAAGAAGATCGCGCCCAGCATGGACATCAAGGGCATCCTGAAGGTGCAAGCGCAAACGCTCGTGGCCATGGCCATTCCGGCGACGGCCCTGGCGGCGCTGATTTGGCAGTTCCCTGCCCTCACCACCTCCGGTGGCAAGCTGGGGGTGCTGGCCAGCACCGGTTTCCTGGCCCTGCTCTACGCCTGGGCGTACTATTTTATCTGCAAGGCGTTCGGACTTAAGGAAACGGAATACGTCTCGCGGGGCCTCAATCGCCGCCTGCAAATGGGCAAGTCCGAAACCCCCGCCGGACCCGAAGAAGGCTCCTAAGTTCCGGCATACTTTAGGCCATGGACAACGTGGTCATCCTCAGTGGCGTTCGCACCCCCATCGGTGCCTTTCAAGGGGCTCTTGGTAGTCTCACGGCTCCCCAATTGGGTGCTACGGCCATCCAGGGCGCCCTTGCCGCCGCCGGAGTGGATGCGGGTCAAGTGGATGAAGTTTTGATGGGCAATGTGCTCTCGGCCGCCCTCGGCCAGGCCCCCGCCCGCCAGGCCGCCCTTGGCGCCGGTCTGCCGCAATCCGTGCCCTGCACCACGATCAACAAAGTGTGCGGCAGCGGCATGAAGGCCGTGATGATGGCCGCGCAAGCCATCGCCCTGGGTGACGCCCAAGTGGTGGTGGCCGGCGGCATGGAAAGCATGACCAACGCCCCCTACGCCCTGCCCCAGGCCCGCGCGGGCTACCGCATGGGCAACGGGAACCTGGTGGATCTGATGATCCATGACGGCCTGTGGGACCCTTACAAGAACGTCCACATGGGCACCTGCGGCGACGCCTGCGCCACCGAGTTTTCATTCTCGCGGGAAGAGCTGGACGCCTACAGCGCCGAGAGCTACCGCCGCGCCCTGGCCGCCCAGACTGGGGGCCAGTTCAAGGACGAAATCGTGCCGGTGGCGGTGCCCCAGCGCAAGGGTGACCCGGTGATGGTGGACACCGACGAAGAACCGGGCCGCGGCAACCCCGCCAAGCTTCCTGAACTCCGCCCCGCCTTTAGCAAGGAAGGTGTCACCACCGCCGGCAACGCCAGTAGCATCAATGACGGCGCGGCCGCCCTGGTGCTGGCCAGCGAAGCCTGGGCCCAAGCCAATGGCAAGACGGCCATCGGCCAGGTGGTGGGTTATGTCCAGCATGCGCAGGCGCCGGAGTGGTTCACCACCGCCCCCGCCGCTGCGATCCAGAAGCTCCTGGACAAGCACGGCCTGACCGTCGCCGACGTGGACCTATTTGAAGTGAACGAAGCCTTTGCCGTGGTGGCAATGTACGCCGCCCGCGAAGTGGGCATCCCGCACGACAAGCTAAACGTGAACGGAGGCGCGGTCTCCATCGGTCACCCGATCGGGATGACCGGAGCCCGTCTAGTGCTCACCGCCCTGCACGAACTGCGCCGCCGTGGGGGTCGCTATGCGATTGCCACACCCTGTATTGGGGGCGGAGAAGCGACGGCGGTGCTGATCGAGGCGTTGTAACGTCCCGATCATACAGTTAGATGCGGATTCTCTTTGCCAGCGCCGAAGTGGCGCCCTTTGCCAAGGTAGGGGGGCTGGCCGATGTGGCCGGTTCCCTGCCCCTCGCCCTCCAGGCCCGGGGCCACGACGTTAAGGTCGTGATGCCCGCCTACCAGATGATCCTGGACCGGTGGTCGCCCCAGCGGAGCATTGATTTCGAAGTCCGCATGAACCCGTACTGGACGGCGCGGGCCACCCTCCACGAGGTCCACGCCGAGGGGCTAACCCTGTGGCTGATCGAGGGCTGCGGGTTTTTCTCGGGCATTAGTCGGAGCGAAGAGGTCTACACCCCGGGGCGCGATGCCTACCTATTCTTTGCTCAGGCGGCGCTGGAAGCCTGCCTCGCCACCGACTGGACCCCCGACATCGTGCACGCCCACGACTGGCACATGGGCTTCCTACCCGTGCTGATGCGCGAGACGCGCGGCGGGCGCTGGGAAGCCGTGGCGAGCTGCATGACCATCCACAACTTGGCATACCAAGGAGAGTTTGGGCCGGATACCTTGGATGTGGCGGGGTTGCCCAAGTCGCTCTATAACATGCACGCTTTGGAGACCTATGGGGCCGTAAACTTTCTGAAATCTGGGTGTGTTTACGCGGACCAGGTCAATACGGTGAGCCCGAACTATGCCCGAGAAATCCAGACCAGCGAGTACGGTTGCCGTCTGGATGGCCTGATGGGTTATCTCTATGACCAGGGCCGACTGCGCGGGATTCTGAACGGCATCAACGTCCACCACCACAACCCGGCGACCGACCCCGATCTGCCCGTCAACTTCTCGGTGGATGACCTCAGTGGCAAGGCGGCCAGCCGCACCCACCTGATGGAAGAATTGGGCTTGGACCCCGACACCAATGCGCCCTTACTGGGCGTGGTGAGCCGCTTGAGCAACCAGAAAGGCTTCGACCTTATGATCGGGGCGGCCGACCGCATACTGGGTATGGGGGCGCGCTGGATCGTACTGGGCACGGGTGACCCGTGGTCCGCCGGCGAGCTTCGCCGACTGGAGGCTCAGTATCCCGGCCGTGTGAGATTTGTAGAGGCTTTTGACGTACCTCTTGCCCAAAGAATCTACGGCGGGTGCGACATCTTCTTGATGCCCAGTGCCTTCGAGCCCTGCGGCCTGGGCCAGATGTTTGCCATGCGCTACGGCACGGTGCCGGTGGTCCGCCAAACCGGCGGCCTGGCCGACACGGTGAAGGAGGGCGAAACGGGCTTCGTCTTTACCGAACGCACAGCCGAAGAATTCGGAGATGCCACCGCCCGGGCGATTACGGCCTTCCGTGACCCCGACACGTGGCAAAAGCTGGTGCACACTTGCATGACGCAGGACTTCTCCTGGTCATCCAGCGCGCAAGCCTACGAAGCCATGTACGCGGACGCCGTGGCGCACCGTTCAACCGCGCGTACGGAGCACCCGGCGAGCGTGACGTCGTAAACCGTCGAAGCCCGCGCGGCGCACCGGCGATCCGGCAGTGAGAGTGTCCCAGGCTTCCGGGGTGAGATTTGCAAGCTCCTCCACCGGAGGCCAAGTGCGGGCCAGGAAGTCTGCCATTGTCAGCACCGGCGCGCGGCCGGGCTGACTAGGGCGGACGGTATTGAAGGGGCAGACCTCCTGGCACACATCGCACCCGAACACCCAGTCGCCCAGCTTGGCCTCCCGGTCGGGGTCAATCTCCCCTCGATGCTCAATGGTGAGATAACTGATGCAATCGCGGGCATCCACTTGCCAGCGCCCATGACGATGCACAATCGCCCCGGTGGGGCACGCGTCAATGCAGGCGCGGCAGGTGCCGCAGCCCCCCTGCGCGGGGGCATCGGGGGCCAACTTGCGCGTACTGAGCAGTAGGCCAATGACAAACCAACTCCCCGCGTGGGTGTTGATCAGCATCGTGTTCTTGCCGTACCACCCCAGGCCCGCGCGGTGGGCGTACTCGCGCTCCAGCACCGGGGCGCTGTCCACGCAGATGCGCCCCTGGCCCTCCTCGGCGTGCAACCAGCGGTCCAGCGTACGCAAGCGGCCGCGCAGAACCTTGTGGTAATCGCGCCCCAGGGCGTAGCGGGCAATCTTCGGGTGGCCGGCGGGGAGATCCTTGGGTTGCCGGTAGAACGCCCCCACCGCCACCACGCTCTGCACGCCGGGGAGTAGGGTGTTCAGGTCGGCCCGCAGCTCGCGCGAGCGGGCCATGTACGCCATCGTGCCATGGTGGCCGTCGTCCACCCACTGCCCGTAAGCCTCGTAGCTCAGCGGGGGCGCGGCATCGGTGATCCCCACCAGCCCAAACCCCAGCTCACGGGCTTTGGCCTTCAGTTGGCTTTCGAGTGACTCCATAGCGTTTGCCACTCCGCTTCGGTGAGTTGGTGCGGGCGAATGGACGCCGGCAAGCCGGCCGATTCAATAAGTGCCGCGCCGCCGCGTTCTCTGAGGTTATTGGCGAGGGTCTTTCGTGGCTGGCGAAATCCCGCGTGCACGAACTCCGCCCACCCCGCCGGCAACACCACCCGGGGTGTGAACTCCAGCACCGCGCTTTGCACCTTGGGCGGCGGCGCAAAGGCCCCCGGCGGCACGGTTTGCTGCCACTTCACGGCGAATTGAGCTTGCATCACCACCGAGAGTGCGCCGCGCTTCGCATCGCCCGCCGGGGCGATAATCCGGTCGGCCACCTCCTTTTGCATCATCAGCACCAAGCGCTCCACCCGCCCGGCCTGGGCCGAGAAGGCCGCCAGCAGCGGCCCGGTGATGTTGTACGGCATGTTGCTGACGATGGCGCGAGGCGCGGGAAGAGCCTCTAGATGCGTGGCCAGGTCGGCCTGCAGGGCATCTTGGTAAATCACCTCGACCTCGGGGCAATAGTGAGCTAAAAGGCCGCGCCAGCGTTCATCAAGCTCGATGGCGGTGACGGGGTGGGCGAGGCTCAGGGGGAGGGTGATGGCACCAGGGCCGGGGCCAATTTCCAAGATCCCCGCCATATCGGCCACGCTGGCGACGATACGGCGGACAGCCCCTTCCGAGACCAAAAAGTGCTGACCTAAGGCTTTATCGGCTCGGATGCCGAACCGAAGAAGCCGTTCAGAAACCGGTGCGATTACCGCGTGATCCGTTCCTTGAAGACGTGGATCCGAACGGTTCGACGTCCCCAAATGCGGGCGGTTCGACTCGTCGTGACGCACACGTCGATCTTATTCCCTTTGATGGCACCGCCGGTATCGCAGGCTAGGGCCAGGCCGTAACCTTCGACAAACACCAAGGTGTTCAGCGGGATGACGCGCGGGTCCACCGCAATCACGCCGAATTCGGCGCGGCGACCGGTGGCCGTGCGGAATGTGGCGCGGCTCCCGAGGCCGGCATCGGGGGTGTAGGCCGTGGATTCCACAGTCATCGTGCGCGCCAGCGTCAGTTGCTTGTGCGGCACATCAAAACCGATCGAGGAGATGCGCATGCTCCCGGGAATGGCCGGAACTTCGCGTTCGGCCACCACGGTTTCGGACTTCAGTTCGCCCTCGACCCACAGCCGGGCCACCGTGCGCTCCATGAATCCCGGCACGCCACCGCCGCCATCCACAATCTTGCCCACGGGCAGACTATCATCCAGCACATAGGTATTGGGGGCGGGCGCCGCCGCTTGAATCGGCACCGAATAGGTGATTCGCTCGGCAAACACGTTCGGCATCAATTTGCCGTTCGCATCTGCGCTTTCAATCATCGTGAGGGCCAGTAAGACCCCAACGAATGTAAGTTCACGCCGCATAACTGGGTGGTTCGGGCAACGCGGAGACGCCGCCCGAGCGAAAAGACGCTACCCCCTGGTTTGTTGGCCGTGCACCGACTTTTCCCCACCTCCGGCCCTCCGGACCCAGACCAAGAGGCCCGATTTTCCCTAACAACCGCGCCAAAAGCCATGATTCTTGCGCCATTCAGCGCAAGAAATCAGGGCTCGAGCGGAATGATGGCAAACAGGGCGGGTCGGCCCTCGCTGCCCGAGATCAGCGCATTGGAGGATCGGTTGTAGCAAATGGCCTCGCCTTGCTTCTCAACCGGCAGTTCTACGGTGACGTGCGGCTGCTTAAACCAGTCGCGTCGGTTGGCGGGTACGGGGTATTCGCGGGCGCCGGAGTAGGTGCGCACCACCACATACTTGCCGTCGGGACTCCAGTCCGCGGCCGTCACGAGGTTTCCACCCAGTCCCCCCGTGGCAATCGGCAGGTCACCGAGTTTGCTCAGGCGATAGCCCCCGCTCCGCGCCGGTGCGGGCAAGTGATACACGGAGCTCCCGGTCGCCGCCTTGCTCACAATGTAGAAGTCTCCGTTACGCGGATCCACCAAGAACGCCTCGGCATCTCGGGGCCCGTCAGGGTACTTCAGGCGATAGGTCTCAAAGGTGAGATTGCGAGAGGCCACCCCGGCTTCGGGTTCGCGGGTGCGATAGATCACCACGTCCGCGCGCTGCCGGTTGTTGTCGCCGATGTCGGCCAGATACACCCACGCGCGACCTGCAATATTGACCACTGCCATGTCTTCCCAATCCTTGGCCGTCGCCCCCGAGAGGGTGAAGGTGGCCGTGATGCGGCCCTCGCGGCTCATGCGGAAGAAACGCGCCGTATCCCCGCTGTCGTTGTGGCCATAAAACACGCCATCCTGGAATGGGCTGGCACCCAAACCGCTCAGCTCAGTGAGACGCGAGTCATCAATCTCCATGAAGTCCTGCGGAATGCCGTAATTGCGCGCCGACTGCATGGCCAATGCGCCGAGAACCAGAGCGGTGAGGGACATACAGATATTGTACGTTCAAGCGGGGCGGAGGTTCTCCTGAAAGAGTAACTGCTGCGCCCAAGCGGCGTGAATGCCGAAGCGCTGCCGCAGGGCGTCTCCCACCTGGTTCATGCGGGCGGGGGTGAGAGATTGACCAGCCCATTCGGGGAAATAGCGGCGCACCGCTTGTTGCCACACGTGCGTATCCACCGGCACGGCGGCGGTGTGGTGCAGGGCAAAGAGCGCGATGCAATCGGCCAGTTTCGGCCCCACCCCGGGCAGGGTGAGGAGGTACGCCTTGGCCTCCTCATAAGGGGCTTGGCGGAGATTGAGGAGGTGTTCGCGGCCTCCGTCGGCGGCGAGCTGGGCGGCGGCGCGGGGGATGGTGACGGCGCGGTAGCCAAAACGGGCTTTTCTCAACTCCTGTTCAGATAGGCTGGCGATGACATCCAGGTCCGGGAAGACATGCCCGGGGGTGCGGGCGGCCAGCCACCTCACCATCGGCACAATGCGGTGGAGACTATTGTTGCTGGTGCAGAGGAAGCCGATGGTGGCCTCCACCGGGTCGAGGGGGCGCAGCAAACGGAAGCCCGAACGGGCCTCCCAGCACGCGGCGAGATCAGGATCGGCGGCGGCAATGGCCCGGCGCACCGCGTCCAAATCTTCGTCGAGTCGGAGCAGGGAGCGCAGGGCGTCGGCGTCACCGTGGAGGAGTTCGATGCGGTCCGGGTGCCATTGCAGCCGCCACTCGTGCGGTCCATCTGCGCCGTGCCACTCGCCCGGGGCAGTCTCCGTCCACCGGAACACCATGCCGCTCGTCACGCACTGCGGCAAGTCCAGCGATCCGGGCGCAAACTCGATGACCGTCACGGCGATTCGAGCGGGCGGTACTTCTCGCAGAATTCGGCTTCGGTCATCAGCGGTACGCCTAGCTGCTCGGCCTTGGCCAGCTTGCTCCCGGCCCCCGGCCCGTAAACCACTAGGTTCGTCTTCTTGCTCACGCTGCCAGCAGGGGTGCCGCCGTGCCGCCGCACATAGGCTTCGGCTTCCTCGCGGGTCATGGTTTCCAGTTTGCCCGTGAACACCACGGTTTGCCCCGCGAACTGGTCGCCCAGGGGCTCCAGGTCGGCGAGGGTGGGGTTGACGTGAGCTTTTAGGCGTTCCAGCATTTTCTGGTTTTCGTCATCGGCAAACCAGGTGACGATCTCGGCGGCCGTGCGCTCCCCGATGTCGGGCACGGCTTGCAATCGTGCCTCGTCGGCCTCGGCCAAGGCGTCGAGATTGCCGAAGGCGGTGGCGAGGTCGATTGAAGTCTTCTCCCCCACAAACCGAATGCCCAGGCCGTTGATAATTCGCGACAACGGCCGCGTCTTGCTCTCCTCAATCGCCGCCAGGATATTGTCCACGCTCTGCTGGCCCAAGCCGGGTTCGTTCACCATCGCCTCACGGTGCTGGCTGAGTTCGTAGAGACTTGGAATGTCGCTGATCCAGCCCTTATCCAGGAAGAATTGAATCTGCTTCTCGCCCAAGCCCGCAATGTCCATTGCGTTGCGCGAAACGAAGTGGATGATGCCCGCCAGGAGTTGCGCCGGGCATGCCCGCTTGTTGGTGCAACGAAGCAGGATGTCCCCCTCACCGTAGGCCAAAGGCGTGCCACACACCGGGCACTCAGTGGGCACGGGCACGGGTTCGGTGCCGTCCGGGCGACGTTCGAGCACCGGACCCACCACCTCGGGGATCACGTCCCCGGCCCGCTGGACAATCACGGTGTCACCCACGCGCACGTCCTTGCGGCGGAGTTCGCTGGGGTTGTGCAGGGTCGCGCGGCTGATGGTAACACCGCCCACATAAACCGGGTCAAGTTCGGCGACGGGCACCACCAACCCGGTGCGCCCCACTTGCCAAGTGATGGCATGCATACGCGTCATGGCCTGTTCGGCCGGGAACTTATAGGCAATCGCCCAGCGCGGCCCCCGGGCGGTGTCGCCCAGACGCTCCCGCAGGGCGCCATCGGCGACCTTGATGACCACCCCGTCAATGTCGAACGGCAAGTCAGGCCGCTGCGCTTGCACGCGGGCAATAGCCTGGATGACGGACTCAATGTCGGGGCATTCTTCCGCGTGGGCGGCCACCGGCACTCCCATTTCGCGCAGCCAGGCTAGGCGGGCGCTTTGGTCTTCCGGCACCGCCGGGCCCTCAATTGCCCCGAAAGTGTAGCCGTAGAACCGCAACCGCCGCTCTCGCGTCAGGCGGCTATCGAGTTGGCGAAGCCCCCCGCTGGCGGCATTGCGCGGGTTCACAAAGGGCGTTTCTCCCCGGGCCAACTTCTCTTCGTTCAGCCGGGCGAAGTCGGCGCGGGTCATCAAGACTTCTCCGCGAATCTCGATCAATCCCGGGGCCGGTCCAGCCAGGCGCAGGGGTACGCCGCGCACCGTGCGGGCATTGGCCGTCACCATTTCGCCGGTGGTGCCGTCCCCACGGGTGGCGGCCTGGATGAGCAGGCCATCCTCGTAGGTCAGGCTCAGGCTCACTCCGTCCAGCTTGAGTTCCACCACGTACCGCACGGGCTCGTCTTGGCCCAAAAACTTGCGCACCCGCTGGTCGAAAGCTTTGAGTTCGGCTTCGTTGAAGGCGTTGTCCAACGAGAGCATCGGCACGCGGTGCCGCACTTCCCCAAACGCCGCCACGGGCGCGACCCCCACAGTTTGGGTGGGGCTGTCCGGCGTCAGTAACTCCGGATGAGCCGTCTCGAGGTCGCTCAGTTCGCGGAGGAGCCGGTCGTACTCGGTGTCACTGATTTCCGGCGCGTTGTCTACGTAATAGAGGCGGTTATGCCGGTGCAGTTCGTCGCGCAGCCAGGCCGCGCGCTCGGCGGCGTTCACGCCCCCGGACCCACGCGCTGCCACAGCTCAAGGGCCCAGCGGAAGGTGCGTTGCCACGCTTCCCTCGCGTTCAAGGCCAGGTTCGGCTTGATCTTTTGCCACCACACGCTGGCCAGAGCCGGCGCGGTCGCGGCGCTGGCACGTACGCGATCCCAAATTGAAACCTCGGGCACCTTGGTCTGGATCACTCCCGCTTCCGGCAGCTTGGCCCCCTTGCGATCCACCACAAAGGTCGTCTTGAGCTTGCGCTCGATGGTTTCACCAGTCTTGATGTGGGTGACTTGGCTTACCGAGTCGTTGGTCATCAACACGCGGGCCACGGCCCCGGCTTCGCGCTCAAAGATCACCTGCCCCGCGCCCGTGAGCTTGGCCTTCACCCGGCTGTAGGCGTCCTTCTCTTCCTTCACGACTTCCAGGGCTTCGTTCTCCAGGTAGTTCAGTTCCTGGGCGATGTTCACGGAGACCACGGCGTGGGTGGCGGTCAGGCTTTCGAGACGGCAGCGATAAACCATGGGCGCGCCATCGAAGATGCGCTCGAATGTCCACTCCTGGGCCACCTCCGCCGTTTTCGCATCGAATTCGATGGGGACGTAGGTGATGTCCGGGAAGCGCTTGGCATCCAGGCCCGGCAGACGCACGGGCAGGGTGAGGTCGGGCGCATTCGTTTTGTGAATACGACCCGCCGGAGAGAACTCAATCGTGGTGCGGGGGAAGAACTCCTGCACACTTTCTAACCCCAGGGGCAGTTTCGCGCCGTTGAAGGCGATATCGAAGGCGGTGATCTCGCTAGCGGCCTTCAGGGTCTCGCTGCCGTTCGTCAGGCCGTCCACCCGCACCACCATATTGGTTTCCACCACGCCGGTATTGCCGCCCAGAATCGGCAAGAAACCATCAAACGTGGCCTTGACGGTGTAGTCGTGCGTCGTCCCTTGCGGGGCCGCATAAAGCAGGGTACCGGCCAAAACCCAAGAGGTGAGCATAGAGAAAAGTGTATCTTGTTACTAAGAACGTCTGTGAGTCAGCCGCCTTCCCTTCGGGCCCCGATGACCCCCATGGCCAATGGCCGCTACCTGCGGGGCGTACTCAAGTGGGCAGACCCCGTGCATCCGGTTTGGGTGGCCTTGGAGTCTGCCACGGGGTCCGAAAAGTGGGCGTGGTGCCTCGCTGAGACTGCGACCAAGGGACTTGGAGCGGAAGAGCGGCGCGTGCTGGCCCACATGGTGCGGCGCGCCCTGCTGGCCGTGCCCCCGCGCCTCGGCATCCCTTGGCTGGGCGCCGAGTGGGTGGGCTTTGAAGGCGGCCAACTGTGGTGGGTGACCGACGCGATCCCCGGGGCCGTGCGCCTCGACGAAACGTCCGTTACACTCGACACTCTTGAACGTGACCGGTGGGCGCAGCGCCTCCTCTTGATCCTGGAGCAGTGGCACGCGCACGGCTGGATTCACGGGGATGTGACGCCCCGGGCCGTCTTTTTGGATGAGGATGGGCGTCCGTGGCTGGGCGGAATCGGGGTGGCCCGCAACTGGCTGGCCGACCGATTTGACCAAGACGATCCGATGGATCCGACCCCCGAGGGCCACGACCGACGGCGGATGCACCTGCCCGCCCGCGATCTTTACGCCCTGGCCGCCCTGCTGGATCAGCTCCATCCGCCCGCCGGACCGGATGAACTGTCTTCGTGGCGCAGCCTGGACCCGGCCGTGCGCCCCGCCACCGCCATGCAAGCCCGTTCCGCATGGGCGTTGCAGTCGGTGCCTGTTTCGCTACCGACATGGCGACACCTCGACGCGATCCGGGTCGCGCTGCAGGATTTGAAGTTTGCCCGGCGCGAGTGCCCGGCCTGCGGTGATGTTCTGGAAGACCCCAAACCTGCCAAACCCCGCACCTGCCCGGTGTGCCTGGCCGGACGCTGGACACCCTACCGTGCCCAAGAAGGCATGTGCCCCCAGTGCCAGACGGGGGTGCTGCGACACCGCACCACGAGCAAGCGCCGCCCCGCCTGTCCCGAGTGTGACCGTGGCTTGCTCATCAAGACCAAAACGGGATGGAAGTGCGCCTGGTGCCATGCTCAGCCGGACGCTGGCACCCTAACCGAGCGTGAACTCTATATTTGTGAGGACTGTGAACAGGCCCTGGCCCCCGCCGCCGACAACACCTGGCAACTCGGCCCGGAGGGAGACGCCTGGACGATGCGGGAATGGGCCGAACTCGCCGCCACCGGCGAGATGGGGCTTGGCAACGGCATGTGCCCTAAGTGCGACGCGCGCGGGCACACCGAGAACGGAGTTTTCACTTTGCTTTCTCCCCAAACGGGGTCAGGGTTTGAGCGGGGCTACGCCTTGCGGGCATTGAACAAGGAGATTCTGCCGTGGGTGGCCGTGGGTCAGACCACCGCCAACCCCGGTCTGGTGTGCCGGAGCGGGGACGTGGAGTTCGACACCACCCCGCAGGGGCTGAAGCTGGTGCGCGCCGAGACCAACCCCATCGCCCAACACTTGGGTGAGGTGCACGACCTCGGTTCCTGGCACCGTATCGCCCGTAACCTGCCCACCGCCGACGAAGAGGACGACCTCGAAGAACTATTTGACGATGCCCTGCGGCTGGCCTATGCGCAGGGCGAACTGGGGCTGGATGGCGAAGCCAATGCCCTGTGCTGGAGTGGCCGCGCGGTGTGGGTGAAGGACGGCCAGCGCTGGAGCGGCACCCTGCGCATCACGCCGGATCGTATCCAATTTCGGGGATGGCTCCGTCGGCAGATGGGGCTGGTGAGCCAGCTCAAGGGCATGGACTTTGATGGCGAACGCCTGTTTATGATGTGGCGAGAAAGCGAGGCGGATTGGGAGTTTGAAATCACGCCCATCCGGTGGAACCTGGTGCTCCCCTCGGGCCGACGAAAGCTCATGCTTACGGCTAGTGATTTGGCGCGGCGATTTGCGGTGCCCGAACGAAGCCGACCGGGTTAATCTTCCGAAACTCGGTGCCGCATCGGCACACTTGGCAAGCCCGCGAGGGCCGGTGGGGGCTGACTAACCACCCGGAGCAACCGATCCAAGATCACCTTGGCCGATCCCGCCACCGGGAAGGCCAACAGCATCCCCGGCACCCCAAACAGAGCGCCCGCCGCCGTGATGACAAAGATGCTGAACAAGGGGTGGAGTTCCACCGCGCCACCGATGACCTGTGGCACGATGATTTGGTCGAACACGAAGCTCGAGAGCAGCGAAAACGCGACCGTGCAAATGATGGCGTACATGATCGGCGAGCCGAACGACGTCCACGCCGGGCCGCTCTGGCCGCTTACCAGACACACCACAAAGATGACTACGGTACTGATGAGGCTCCCGAACATCGGGATGAGATACAGCAGGCCCGCTAGCGCCGCGAGGATGATGAAGAACGGCACGCCCAGGATGCCCAAGAGCAGTGCCGCCACCGAATACATGAGCACGAGTATCGAGATCCCGCGCAAGTACGACCGGAATACCCCGCTGACTTCGCCAATGAGGCTGAGCGTTTCTTTGCGGATACTGACGGGTATCCAGGTGGCTGCCCGTTTGCCCATCCGGTCCATGTCGTTGAGCAGATAGAAAACGATCAAGGGCGTGATGGCAAGCAGCAAGACGCTCTGCGCCGCCCCCGCCACAATGCCGAAGAAGCCGTTGACGAAGCCCTGCAACGCCTTGACGAGGTTCTCGCGTTGGGGCTCGACGTACTGCTCGACGATGGCTTGCCGGTTTGAGGGCAACCCCGCCCGCGTCAGTTGGTCGCCGTAGCGGCTCAGCAGATCGTCCACCATGGCGCTGGCCCCATCGGGCGCGGCGCGCACCGCTGGATTCCAATTGGTGTAGATGTTGGCTTTCTGGTCGCCTTCGGCAAGGCCCTGCGTCACGCGCACAAGCTGGTCGCGAACGGACGAAATCTGACCGGCCACAATGGGGCTGACTTTGACGACCACCAGCGTCGCGAGGCCGAAAAACACTATCGTGAGCAAGAGCACGGCGGCCATGCGCGGCATCCCGCGCAACCGAAGCCATCGCACCGCGGGCTCCAGAACAATGGCGATGACCCAACCCAAAAGGAAGGGCGGCAAAATCGCACGGACAGAATAAAGGAACCAGGCCGCGGCAAGCACGATCGCCCCCCAAAGGGCGAGACGCCATCCTCCCACGGCCGGCTTGTTCACAGAAGGAAGGAGTCCTTAGGCTCCTGCTTCGTCCGGTTCACCCGCCAGCGAGCGGCGCTTGGCGCGCTGCTCGGCCACGTAATCTTCCGTCTTGCTCTTCAGTTCCTTCATGCGGTCGGCCAGTTCGTGGCGCATTTCTTCGCCTGCCTTTGGCGCAAAGAGCAAGCCCGCGACGGCACCGATGAGAGCGCCGAGGCCGAATCCGGCCAGCAGGTAAACGAGTGCGTTCTTATCGTCTTGATGATTCATCTTCATTCTCCGAGTGCCTTCGCCCCCGATTTCGCGGGGAATGCGCGGCGCTTTGGTTTCCAGTATGCCCGAATCAGGCCCATACCGACATGAATAGCGGTGCCGACGGGCCCTCTCTTTTGAAATTCTGCCAAACCTTCCAAGGCGGCAATGATCGGATCATGCCCGGTCACGGGTTGGCGAGACTGCTTGAACTCCGTCAGTTGGTCTTGCAGCGCGGTGAGTTCGGCATCTTGCCGAGCAATGCGATTTTGAAGCTGGTTCACCTCTTTGCGCAGAAGACCCATGGTGCGGGTAAGCAATGCCACCCCGATCACCATGCCGGCCCCCAAAATCACGATTGTGATGAGAAGTCCGGTTTCTACTGTCATTCGATGTTCCCTCCCCCAATGACCGTCTCGCCCCGATACGCCACGGCAATCTGACCCGGTGTGACCGCCCGGACCGGCTGATCAAATGTCAGAGTCGCGGTGCCGTCTTCGACCCGGAGGGTCGCCGGTTGAGGAGCCATGTTGTACCGGATTTTGGCTTGCACGCGCAGGGGTTCGTGTGTTGGCGCCACGGATGTCCAGTGCCACGCGGGCACTCGGACATGCGTCAGCTTGAGGTCTTCGTCCGTGCCCACCACCACGCGGTTTTGGTCGGGCTGAATTTCAATCACGTAGAGCGGCTTGCCCTTGGCCACACCCAAGCCTCGGCGCTGACCTACGGTGAAGTCCGCGACCCCCTGGTGGGTGCCCAGCCGTTCGCCACCAACGGTCACCAGTTCGCCTTCTTCAAACATATCGGGCCGCGACTTGCGCAAGAACTCGCGGTAGCCGCCCGCTTCGCTCACAAAGCAGATCTCTTGGCTATCGGGCTTGTCGGCCACGGGTAGCCCAGCCTCCCGGGCCAGGCGTCGGGTCTCGGCCTTGTCTGGCATCTCGCCGAGCGGGAAGTAACAACCCTCCATCTGCGCCTGCGTGAACCCGTACAGCACGTAGCTCTGGTCCTTGGCAATGCCCCGAGCGCGCATCAGGCGCATCAGGCCGGTTTTGGGGTCGCGGCGGAGCCGAGCATAGTGGCCGGTGGCGAGGGCTTCGCAACCAAGTTCCTGACTCTTCTGCAGCATGGCCTCGAACTTCACCTTCTTGTTGCAGGTCACGCACGGATTGGGGGTGCGGCCCGCCGCGTATTCGCGCACGAACTCGTCAATGACGGTCTGCTTGAACTGATCCTTGAAGTTGATAACGTAGTGCGGGATATCCAGCATCCGGGCGGAGCGGCGGGCATCTTCCACCGCGCCCAGGCTGCAGCAACCGGCGTGGCGAGGGTCACGCTGGCTCTCTTGCCAGATTTGCATGGTGATGCCCACCACGTCGTACCCGCGCTTCTTAAGCAGGTACGCGACGACGGCGCTATCCACGCCGCCGGACATCGCCACACAAACGGGAGCCCCGCGCTTCGGTGTCATCGTTCGGACTTACTTGAGGAGGTCGGCATACTCCGCCGACTCCAGCACCTTGCCCAGTTGCCGCGGCCCTACGTGACGCAGGTCCTTACCGTCCGCGACGATCAAGAACAGCGGCGTCCCGGGCGGGTTCAGGCTCATGAACTGATCCAAGTCCTTGCTCAGGATGTCCAGAATCAGGTTATCCGGCGTGTCTACGCCTTTGTTCACTTCGGCTTCGGTCAGGCCCACTTCCCTGCCCAGCGCCTTGAGACCCTCCTTACTCTTCACCGTGGTTTCGTTCTTGGGGTCCATCATCAGGTGATAGAGCTCCCAGAACTTGCCCTTGGATTCGGCGACGGTGAGGAGCGAAGCGGCGTTGGGGCTGGTTTCGTGACCCGGGAGGATCTGCGGCGCATGCTTGATGCCCAGGCGCACCTTGCCGCCGTAGCTGGCAATCAATTCTTCAACCATGGGCGCCGCCAGCCGGCACGGTGGACAGTTCACGTCCATGTACTCGACCACGGTGATCTTGGCGTTCTCATCGCCCTTCATCCTGGTGGCGGCGGGAATGTAAAGGCGCTTTTGGGCTTCAGTCACGCCCGTCACGCGGGTGCCGCCTGCCGGGGCCTTGCCGGCGTCCACATTCAACATGATGAAGGCGGCGGCAATGGCTAACATTGCGCCCCCCACGGCCAAAGGCATGCCCGCCTTGTCCGGCTCTTCCGGGGCTTCGGCTTTCACCATTGCAGCGTGCAGGGCAAAGAGGACGGTCATGATGAACGCTGAACCCATGCACCAATAGCACTGCGCCCCAATGGTCGCGAGGGCGTAGTAAATGAGGCCCACGCTAGTGAGGAAACCGATCGCCGTGATCGCAAATCCAGTCTTGGCCAGTTTGGTAAATTCGGCGCCTACTTTCGAGGTGCGGAAGAAGGCCAAAAGCAGCAATACGACGTACGCGGCGAGGCCAAGTGCGGCAGTGGGGATGCCCCCAATTTTGGCCGCCGGGCTATTGAGGACATCCTCGCAACTGGATGAGCCGCCGCAGAAAACATCCTTCGCTTGGAAGTGGCTGAGCGTCAGATAGCCGGCCACAAAAAGGCCGAGCGCCGAGAAGATAATCGAAAGTCGGTTCAGAGTCGAGACCGGCACAATAGTTGAGTATACGTTCCGGACCCTGATCGTCCTCTCATTGAACCTACGAAACGGGTATCTTGACGGCCTCCCTCACCCTCCTTATGAGTCTGATCTCGCTTTCCCCCTCCGTTTTGCCGGCCCGCCCGGGTGGCTCGCTGCAGCGAGGCACCTACTACGTGCAGACCTGGGGGTGCCAGATGAACGAAGAGGACAGCGAGCAGATCGCTTTGGGGTTGGAGTCCATTGGGTTCACGCCGGCGGCTTCCCCTCGCGAGGCGCACCTTGTCATCCTCAACACCTGCAGTGTGCGTAAGAAGCCGGAGGACAAGGCGTTTTCCTTCCTGGGCGAACTTAAGATGATTAAAGACGCCCGGCCGGACCTGGTGATCGGGGTGGCCGGGTGCATGGCGCAGGTACGCGCCGATGAGATTCGTAAGCGCGCCCCGCACGTGGACTTTGTGGTGGGCACGGCCCAGGTCATCCGCATTCCGGCGTTGGTGGAAGAAGCCCTGCAAACCCGGCGCTTCCAGAAGCGGCTGGACCTTCCGGAGCGCAAGGGCGCCATCGTCACCGATGTTCCTCAGCGGGCGGTGGGACGGCAGGCCAAGCTCAAGTCATTCGTACCGATCCAGTACGGGTGCGACAAGTTCTGCACTTACTGCATCGTCCCCGCCACGCGCGGCCGTGAGCGCAGCCGACCGACCGAAGATATAGTCCGCGAAGTCCGTGGGCTAGTGGCCCAGGGGACCCGGGAAATCACGCTGCTCGGCCAGACCGTGAACAGCTACGGCAAGGGTCTGGAAGAAGGCCGGGTCACCTTCGCGCAGCTCTTGCGCATTTTGAGCGGTATTCCCGGCTTGCAGCGCATTCGCTACACCTCGCCGTACCCGCGCGATTTCAAGTCGGACCTCATTGAGGTGATCCGCGACGTCGAGCCGGTGATGGAGCATTGCCACATGCCGCTGCAGGCGGGGCACGATGATCTCTTGCGCCGCATGCGCCGGGTGTACACCGTCGAGAGTTACGCCACGATCGTGGAAAACCTGCGCGCGGCCGTGCCCGACATTGGCCTGACCACGGACCTGATCGTCGGCTTCCCCGGCGAAACCGACGAGGAGTTTGAAGGCACGCTGGCGGCGGTGCGCCGGTTCCAATTTGACGGGGCTTTCATGTTCAAGTATTCGCCCCGCCCCAACACGCCCGGGGCTCAGATGGAGCAAGTGGATGACAAGGTGGCCAGCGCGCGCCTAGAAGAGCTCATCCGCGTGCAAACCGAGATCCAGATTGCCCGCAATGAAGCTCAAGTCGGCCGCACCTTGGAAGTGATGGTCGAAGGGCCGTCGCCTAAAAACAAGGCCCTTCTGCAGGGGTACAGCCGCGATTTCCGCATGGTCCACTTCCCGGCCCGGGAGGTCGAGCCCGGCACACTCGTCGCCATCCGCGCCACCGCCGCTCACAAGTGGGGCCTCATGGGCGAGTGGGAATAGTACGAGTTTTCCATGGGAATTTCGGCGAACACCGTATTATTAGGGGGTTAATCCCTACTTCCCTTGCTGTATTCTTGAGCGCATGCGCGCGACTTCGGTCGCTTGAGGACAATACTATGCGTTTGCCTTTGTTTGCCTTGGCCTGTGTAGCCACTGCTGTCTCGTTTGGTTCGACCATCCGCCACGACCGTGCGGATTCTCTTTACACCACGCTTGACGACCAAGCCCCGTTCTCTTCGGTGGGCCGCGTCAACGTCACCGGTGGCCTGGGATCGGGAACATACATTGGCTTCGGTAACGGTTCGCACTGGGTACTGACGGCCGCGCACGTGGCCAGCAACATCTCGCAGAACCCGACCTTCAACGTGACTGGCACCGACATCGCCGTCACCCAAGTCATTGCTTTTTCTGGTTGGGCACTCAACAACAATGACTTCAGCCTTCTGCGCTTGGCGACCGACCCCGGCGTGGCCGCCGTGCCGTATTACAACGGTGCCCTAGAACTGGGCCGCGAAACGGTCAGCGTGGGCTACGGGGCAACGGGTACGGGTCTTACCGGAATCAACGCCGGGGCGGGTACGCGCCGTGCCTTCGAGAACGTGGCGGACTACGTGAACACGAACGCGAGCGAAAACGTGATCTTCACCGACTTCGACAACCCGATCAACCCCGCTGACAACGTCATCGGCTCGGCCATCCCTCGCAACCTGGAAGGCAACGTGGCGGGTGGTGACTCCGGCGGCGGCCTGTTCGGCAACTTCGGCACGACCTCCTCGCCCGTGTGGCGCCTCATCGGCGTGACGAGCACGTTGGCCTGGGTGGACGGCACGGGCAACGCCGACTACGGCGACCTGAGCGGTTACGCGCGCATCGGCGGCACGGTGCCGACGGGTGCCAACTGGATCCAGCAGAACACCGGCATCGCCGGCGTGCCAGAACCGGGCACGATGCTGGTGCTGGGCGCTGGTCTGGCTGCTTTGGCCCGCCGACGACGACGCCAAGCCTAAGCCTGGCAATTCAGCCCAAGTCAAATGCCCCTCGGTTTACTTAGGACCGGGGGGCTTTCTGCGTGGGGAGCGGTAGCATTTCGGCATGTCGTTGCTTGACGTCACCATCGGCCCGAACGCCCCCCACGAGGTGAATGTCATCGTGGAGATCCCCCGGTTCAGCACCAACAAGTACGAGTTGGACAAAGACTTCGGCGTGATCCGCCTGAATCGCGTTCTCCACTCCCCGCTGTTCTATCCCTGGGATTACGGCTACATCCCGCAAACGCATTACCTAGATGGCGACCCGGTGGACGCCCTGCTCCTGGTTTCGCACCCCTGCCCCCCGGGCACCGTGGTGGACGCCAAGCCCATCGGCGTGCTGGAAATGCGCGACGAAGGAGACCCGGACGAGAAGATCCTGTGCGTGGCCAGCAACGACCCACGCTTTGGCGACCGGGAAGATATGTCCAAGGTCCACCAGCACACACTTGACGAAATCCACCACTTTTTTGAGGTCTATAAGACGCTCGAAAACAAGAACGTGGACGTGCTAGGCTGGAAGGGCAAAGAGGAAGCGCTCGCGATTATCGAACGCTTCCGTACTGACCGGCGCTAACGGTTACGCCTTCTGGGCGGCTTCAATCAGATTGAAGAGAAGCCGCACGTAGATGCGGGCGGTGCGCATGAGAGATGAGCGGTGGATGCGTTCGTCGGTTTCATGCGCATCCCCGTCGCCGCTCCAACTGGTACCAATGGCCACGCAGTTGGGTACCGCGCGGGCGTAGGTGCCCCCGCCCATGCTGCGCGGCGTGAGGCGCTCTCCTTCCTCAGCCTCGTAGGCACTGATGATAGCCTCGACCAAGGGGTGCTCGGTCGGGAAGTACAGCGGCGAACTGTTGCTCATGGATTCCACGGTCGCCGGGATCGCACCGGCGGCGAGGGCCGCCTCCACCCGCGCTCGCAAGTCATCGAACTTACACGTCACCGGATAGCGGATGTTGAGCGTGCAGCGTAGCCCCGCGTCGGTCAGGTCCACAATGCCGGGGTTCAGGGTCAGCGGCCCGCTGGGGTCGTCGCTGAGTTGCAGGCCCACGCCGGCACCACTGATCTGGAAGATATCCAGTAGCGCCTGCCACTTCCCGGCTTCGATACGCGGACTGATATCTTTGATGAACCGCAGCACACGCGCGGCAGCATTGTCGCCCACCCACGGAGTGCTGCCATGAGCGGCTTTACCCACGGCTTCGATGTGGAGGTTGTCCCCGTCCCAGGCGGCCGTCACGTTGCGGTCCCAGCTGTCTTTGAGATTGGTTTCCACCTCATCACGGGCATCGGCGGTCACGCGGACGGTGGCGGTGGCGTGGTCAATCACGATGTTGGGGCGCTGACCGCCCCGAAACGCCGTGAGTTGCACGCCTAGCCCTTCCCACATCGCCGGGCTCACCACCACGATGAGGTCCGAGATGCCCTTTTCCGCGTTGATGAGCGGCCAACCGGCATCCGGGGCCACCCCCAGGGTGGGGGGCGCTTCGTGCTTGGTGTAGTGATGAACACACTGGAATCCGCTTTCCTCGTTGCACCCAAAGAACGAGCGCAGGCGCACCGGGAGGTCCGGCCACGCGTGCTGCACCGCCCGGGCCGCGTACCACATCATCATCGTCGGGCCCTTGTCATCACAGGCCCCGCGCGCGTAAATGTAGCCGTCATCGGCCAGGGTCGCGGCAAATGGATCGTAGGTCCAGCCCGGACCCACCGGCACCACATCCAGGTGCCCCAGCGTGAGAACTTCCTTTTCGCCCGTGCCATATTCCGCGTACCCGCAGTAGCCATCCAGGTCTTTGGTGGTGTGCCCGGCCTTTTCAGCGAGATCAAGCATGAAGTCCAAGGCGCGACGATTCTCGGCCCCGAAAGGTGCGTTTGGTTCAGCGTCAGATTCCAGACTCGGAATGCGGAGAAGTGCTTGGAGATCCGCCAGCATGTCGGATTCGTGCTCGGCAAGCCATTGTTGCGCCGTTTCCAGGCGACCTTGGTGACCCATGCCCTGAGGTTACCAAGTGTCATGAAAATGGAGGCGGAACCAGCCACGAAAAGGGCAACAAACAGTGGCCGGCCCGCTCCATCTAGGGGGTTCCATACCAGCCAGCCATGCCCCCATGGAACAATTACCAGGTTCACTGATGGCTATCCGTGATATGGTGAGGGAATATGCAATCGGAATGGGCGTGCGCCGTCTTTGAGGACACTTTCGGCAAACCCGCCGAGTTAGTGATCGAAGCGCCGGGCCGGGTGAACCTCATCGGGGAGCACACGGACTACTCGGATGGATTCGTGATGCCAGCGGCCCTGCCCTACGGGGTGAGTCTCGCCGCGCGTGTGACCGATGGCCCTAGCCGCCTCTATAGTGTGGCGCGGGGCTGGGCGAAGCCGTTTCAGGTGG
This sequence comes from uncultured Chthonomonas sp., assembly GCA_964627705.1. Taxonomy (GTDB): domain Bacteria; phylum Armatimonadota; class Fimbriimonadia; order Fimbriimonadales; family Fimbriimonadaceae; genus JAHBTC01. The sequence continues at coordinate 29,008 of CAZVHE010000001.1, read as the reverse complement.
CCGAAGTTGAGCCGGGTACCACTCGGGGGTGGGCCAACTACGCGGCCGGAATGGCGTGGGCGTTGCGCCAGGCCGGGATGCCCGTGGGCACCAATGCTGAGGTGGTGGTGGCCAACGACCTGCCCATCGGCGCGGGTGTAAGCAGTAGCGCGGCGATGGAGGTGGCCTTCGGATGGCTGTGGCTGACCCTGGCCAATCTTTCCGTCGACCCGCTGACGGTAGCTCGCATCGCCCAAACCTGCGAGAACCTGTACGTCGGTGTGAACTGCGGCCTGATGGATATGGCCGCCAGCGCCCTGGGCGTGGATGGCCATGCCCTCCTCATGGATATCCGGACCATGGAGGTGCAGCCGGTGCCCGTGCCCGACGACCTGGTGCTGATGCTGTGCGACACCGGCCGGCGACGCGGCCTGGTGGGGAGTGCCTACAATGACCGGCGCGCATCGGTGGAGCGAGCGGCCGCCACACTCGGCGTCTCCCATCTGCGAGATGTGACAGAGGAGCAGCTGGAAGCTCAGTCGGGCTTGCTGAGCGAGGCAGATTTGCGCCGCGCCCGCCATGTCGTGGCCGAGAATGCGCGGGTCCACCAGATGGCCGCGGCGCTGAGGGCGGACGACCGGGACCAAATGGGGGCCCTCATGCAAGCCAGCCACGACAGCCTCCGTGACCTCTTCGAAGTGAGCTGCGAAGAACTGGACGCGATGGCCGAGATTGCCCGGGCCGCACCGGGCTGTATAGGGGCGCGGATGACCGGGGCTGGGTTCGGAGGAGCCTGCGTTGCCCTCGTGACGGAACAAGAAGTGGCGGATTACGTCCAATCTATTAGCGAGGCATATGGGCAACGATTTCCGGATCGACAGAGCGTGTTCCTCGCGGCCCGCGCATCCCGTGGCGCATGCATTGGACACGATTTTCGATAATTTTCGACGGACCATTGTAAATCCGCGCAAGGATATGGAAGGAGGTTTGTGGGCGGCAAACGAATTGCAACGAGGGAAGGGTCATGGCATTGCCTAACACAAATCGAACAAGTGAATCGCCGCGAGGCATCCGGCTGACGCCGACGGAAGTGAAAGTACTGAGTCTCATCGCTCAGGGTCACACGAGTCAGGAAGCAGCCGACAAAATGGTGGTCAGTAAGCGCACGGTGGATTTCCACCTCGCCAACATCTACCAGAAGCTTCAGGTGAACAATCGCGTCCAAGCGCTCCGCGCCGCGACGCGGCTGGGTCTCATCCCGTTTGAGCCGTTCTTCGGCCATACGCACGGCGAGGCCTAAGCACAGCTACATCGTAGGAAGGGGAGTAACGCCCGCTGAGTCTTGGACTCGGCGGGCGTTTTGACTTTTGCCCCCCGGGCTAGCCGCTTGATATACTGCGAGGGTGGGGCGAATGTGGGCATGGCTGTATCCCCCGGCGTGCGCCCTGTGCGGTCGGCTGGGTGAGCCCGCGATCTGTCCGGCCTGTGAGGAGACCTTTCGGGCGGCTGGACCTTGGGTGATCTTGCCGGAGGACCCCATGAGCGTAGATGCGTGCTTTCTCTATCAGGAGCGCGCCGCGCAGGCGGTGAAGCGGCTGAAATACGAGCGGGCTTCCCCCCTCCGCGACCCGATGGCCCGGATGATGGCCGCCCGGCACTTCATCACCGATGACGAGATGGTGGTGCCCGTGCCGATCCATTGGACGCGGCGCTTTGAGCGGGGCTTTAACCAAAGCGAATGGCTGGCCTCGCAGATGCCCCAGGCGACACGGGCCTTGCGACGCATCCGCGCCACCCGCCCCCAAGTGGGCCTGAACCGTGCCGCGCGCCAGCGCAACATCATCGGGGCGTTTGCCGCTTCACCGCTTGTCAAGGGCCGCCGAGTGGTGCTGGTGGACGACGTGATCACGAGCGGGAGCACGGTGCTGGCCTGCCGCGAAGCCCTGCGCCAAGCCGGGGCCGCCGAGGTGCGGGCGATTGCCTTCTGCTCGGATCAGTTGGCGGCAAAAGGCAATGCCTGAGGCCGCAAGGGCACCCAGGCATGCAAAAGGTTGAGATCCGGCGAACCGGATGAGACAGGTCTAGGAAGCGTGCTTTTCCTTGCGGCGTTTGAGCCGGCTCTCCAAGAGATCCGCCAAGCGATCGACGGCCTCACGGAAGTTTCGACTCTGCGCCTGGCCGCGAATCCACTCCCCATCAGCGTTCACCATCACCTGCAGTAGGTGCTCGTGGCGCACTTCGCTGTGGGCCACCTCGGCGCGCGAGGCGCGGGCATCGTAGCGAGTGAGTCGGCTTAGTTTGCGAATGGCGTAGTCGCGTTGGCGCT
>CAZVHE010000001.1:14777-26692 GCA_964627705.1 uncultured Chthonomonas sp. | reverse complement strand
CGGAATAGCAGTTCCATGGTCGTTCGTTCTGTGGACCGACCGGGTGAGAGTGGCGATGGCGAAGGCGGCAATTCCCTCGCCGCGCCCGATTGCACCCAGCCGCTCATTGGTCGTGGCCTTGATACCGACCTGATCCGGCCTGAGTCCCAAGGCGGAAGCAATGACGTCTGTCATTTCCTTCCTACGCGGGCCCAGGCGCGGCCGTTCGGCCAAGACGCTCACATCCACGTTTTGGATATTCCATCCTTCGGCACGGACGCGGGCGGCGGTTTCTACGAGGAAACGCAAACTGGGGCAATTCCGCCATTGCTCGTCGCTGGGTGGATAGTGCTCGCCGATATCTCCCATGCCAGCGGCCCCCAAGAGAGCATCCACCAGGGCATGCAGGAGGGCATCGGCGTCGCTATGGCCTTCTAAGCCCGGGCGATCATCAAACTCCACGCCCCCCAGCCACATCGGGCGGTTGGGGTCGGTGCTGAACGCATGGATGTCATAGCCCATGCCAGTGCGAATCTCGAAGTTCATGCTTTGAGGCTGCCCGAGCCGGGGCAGGTCGTCAGCATACGTGATCTTGCGGTTGGCGGGGTCGCCTGGAGTGAGGTGGATGGGGTAGCCGGCTGATTCCAACACGCTCATGTCGTCGGTGGCGGGCTGGGTGAGCTGGGCGTAGGCTTGCTCGAGCCAGTCACGGCGGGCGCCCTGCGGGGTTTGCACGGCACCGAGTTCGGCGCGAGGTAGCGTGCGGCTTCCCTCCCCTTCACGTAGGCGGATGGTATCGGTGACCGGCACCACGGGGCAGCCGGAGCCGCTCTGAGTGGTGGACTCCCACACCTGTTCGATAACCGCGTGCGAGACAAAGGGCCGAGCGGCATCGTGGATGAGGACGTGGGTGATTTCGGGGTCGAGGGCTTGGAGCCCGGCGCGGACCGAATCCGTGCGTTCCTGGCCCCCGGCCACGACAGTGAGGTGATCCGGCCAGGGGTTTCCGAGTTGATCCTCACTTACTACGAGGATTCGCTGGGCGAGGAAGTCGAGCTCGCTGAAGGCGTCCAGGCTGGCCCGCCACACTTCTCGGCCATCTGGCAGAGTGGCAGAGAGTTTGTCGGCGCCAAAGCGGCGGCTTCTGCCCGCCGCGAGGAGGATCAAAGCGCCTTTCACGGTCGGGGACGACGGGGGCTGGCCCCGAGTTCGCTGGGGTCGGTGCGGTGCGGATCGTCGGTCAGCTCGGCAAACACGAGCTTCCCTCGTTCCGTCTGAATGATTTGGGTGACCGTGATCTCCACCGATTGCCCAATGCGCTCCCGAGCCCGCTCCACCACCACCATGGTGCCGTCATCGAGGTAGCCCACAGCTTGTCCCGGCTGTTGACCTTCGCGGTTGAGGGCCACAAACAAGGTTTCGCCGGGCAGCACGTTCGTCCGCACGGCCAGCACGAGGTCGTTGAGGTTAAGCACGCGCACGTCTTGAAGCGTGGCGACCGAATTGAGGTTGTGGTCGTTGGTGACCAGGTCCGCCCCCAAGGCTTTGGCCAGGCGCACGAGGCGCGTATCCACCGGATCCTTGGGGTTGCCGACGTTCTTGTCCTTGGTGCCGACTTCGATCTGAAACTCGGACTGCATAAGTTTGAGCATCTGCAACCCCCGCTTGCCACGAGCACGTTTCATGTCGTCTTTGCTGTCGGCAATGATCTGAAGCTCTTGAATCACAAAGGACGGAACGTAGAGTTCACCGGTCAGGAACCCAGTTTTGGCTACATCATAAATGCGCCCATCAATGAGAACATTGGTATCCAAAATTCGAATGCCTGTACGGCGACGAGATGTGGTCATGTTGGCCCACGGCAAGATGTCATCCATAGACCGCAGGGCGTAGATCCCAAGGAATGAAAATCCGACCATCATCATAAAGACGAGGAGCGGACCGAGAATCCCTAAACCTTGGAAGACAAAAAGGAACGGAATGCTGGCCAAGATGCCCGCGAACGAACCCATGAAGACCGTGACGCGATCCCCGCTCGCCATTTGACGCCAGCGCTCATTGGCTTTGCCAAGCAGCCTTGATCCGACATCGCCGAAAACACCGCCCAAGATCGCCCCCAGCAATCCCAGGGCAATCAGGGTGGCCGGCTGGCGCGAACCAGGATAGCCCTTCACTGGCTCTTCCATCACGTCCGGCACGACGTTGCCCGAAACCGGGAGGACGCGCGTTTGGCGCAGGATATAAATCGAATATCGAGTCCCTTCCCGTATGACCCGACTCACCCCACCTTTCTCTAGACCTTTGAGCGAAGCAATCTCGCTGCGTCCGCCAAAACGGGTCTCGGTAATCTCAATTTTGGGTTCGAGTTCAAGACCAAACTTTTCAACCGTTTCCATGAGATTGCCCGACTCACGAGTCGCCAGCCATTCGGCTCGAAAATCTTCTAATGCTTTCTGCTGAGCCGAAGCGCTAAGGTTTCGATTTCCGCTTACAATGCGGTCATATTCGTAAACCTTTTCGGTGGCGTTCGGATTGGGTTCAGTGCGCGAGGATCGCACCTGATTCTGGATGGAAGAATAGATGGAATCAATCGCCATCGGCATGAAGGACATGCTGAGGATCGCACCGAGAATGGCAAAGATCGCGATGACAAGTGCGCGTCGTTGCTGACCGATCATGCGCCTTCCTTGACGACCTCCAACCGTTCCGGAGCCAGCAGGAACGACTGGTATGCATCCGCCACACTCCCGTGGGCGATCTTGATGTGCCGCGAGGTGAGTTGCGACTCAGGGCGTGTGCTATCCATAGCGATCCAATCCTTGCCGTCCCAGTACTCCACCCAAGCATGGTAGTAGAAGCGTCCTTGAGACTCCACCATGCCGCTGACGAGACGACTGGCATAGCCTACCGCCCGGAGCATAGTGGCAAGCAAGATGGCATGGTCTCGGCATACCCCTTCCGGCGCATCCAGAATCTCATCGGCTGGGCGCAGGACCCCGATGCCCGCGTTCACACGCATTCGGCGATAAACATCCATCCGCAGCGCCTGGGCGACCTCGTGCACGTCCGTAAGGCGCCCCATGGCCATGCGGGCGCGGAGTCGGATTTCGGGATTTTCCGCCGGCAAGAACGGGGCCGGCCCCCGCCACTCATCCTGCCCTCTCACCTCGGTCAGCAGCAGCCGCCCGGATGGACGCAAGGGATGAATGGTCACCACCACATCCCGGCCCTCGCGGTTCACGGTCTGGTGTTTGTCCGAGGGTAGATCGCGCGCAAGTCCCACAAACCGCAAGGTGAGCGGTTGATCGGGGCGGCCTTGTAAGGGTCTGTTCGGAACGATGGTGGAGAGATCGGCAATGTCGCTCGGCCCGCCCGTCACCGGGCGTTTGGCTTCCTCTTCCGTCGCCGGGCGCATGGTCATCCCCAGCGGCCCGCGCGAGAGGAGGAACTTCCCTTCCGGGCTCACAAAGACTTGGGTGGGGCTGCGCGGGTCCTCCACGTCGTAGCGGTGGGCAGGCACGGTGCGCCCGCCATCCTCAAGGGTCACCGGTCCGCGGTCAATGACCTCCACCTGCACCATCGTGAGCGTCGTGGCATCGAAGGTCTGTACCTTCATCCGCTCCGGCCGCTCCTTCAGGGCGATGAGGTAGTTCACGGCGTCGCTCGTAAAGGGCAAATTCGGGGTCAGTTCCAGGCGCGTTTGCTGCGGGCGGCCGGCCGAGTTGGCCTTCACCACCAAGGTCGAACCCTCTCGTTCGATCTGCACGGTCGAGATCCGCCCCCCGCTTTCCGTGCGGTATTCGCCCTCCATCAATTCGCGGTCGCCGCCGTACCGAACCCGAGTGAACGCCCGGAGCTTGATCGGGTCGCCCAACGCTTTGGTGTCTAGGACGACTTCCGATTCTTCAATCGTGCCAGCTGATCGCGGCAACACCGTTTCGTACCACGCGTAACCAATGCGCTCCGAACCCAGGTGGACGGTAAGCCACGCTCGTTCGACGGCGGCTCCCATGGCCGCCACGCTTAAGGTGACCGCCACCAGCCATAACTTGCGCACGTGCGGCATGACTCGCATTATTATTCAATACACGTTCCGGGTGGCTAGCGGTGTCAGTGCCCTTGGCGCGAGCGGGCCACGGTGGGCCGTTTAGACAAGAATGCGGAGAATCCAGTTGCCGGCCCGGTAAACCAATACGCGCGTATGCCCAAGACCGTAGTCATTGTCGAATCTCCTGCAAAAGCGCAGACCATTCAGCGCTTTTTGGGCAAAGACTACGAAGTCATCGCCAGTTTTGGTCACGTCCGTGACCTGCCGGAGAGCGCCAAGGAGATCCCCGCCGAGTTCAAGGGCAAGCCGTGGGCGCGCCTGGGCGTGAATACCGAAGAGGATTTTCAGCCCATCTACATTGTCCCCGACGACAAGAAGCGCCGGGTCACTGAACTCAAGGCTACGGCCAAGGATGCCCAGCGCATCCTGCTCGCAACAGACGAAGACCGCGAAGGCGAATCCATCAGTTGGCACATCTTACAGCTCCTTAAGCCCAAAAAATCTGTAGAAGTTCAGCGCATAGTCTTTCACGAAATCACACCGGAGGCCATTCAGCAGGCCCTGGCCGAGCCCCGCGCGGTGGACGAGGCCCTGGTACGCGCCCAGGAGACGCGCCGCATCCTCGACCGGCTGTATGGTTACACTTTAAGTCCTCTTCTTTGGAAAAAAGTCGCTCCCGGATTGAGCGCGGGCCGCGTTCAGAGCGTGGCCGTGCGCCTGGTGGTAATGCGCGAACGCGAACGCATGGGTTTTGTGCCCGCCAGCTACAGCGGCATCAAGGCGACCCACGAAGTTGAAGGTGCCACCTTTGGCAGCAAGCTCAGCGCGGTGGCAGGCCAAAGCCTGGCCGACGGGCAAGACTTTGACCACCACGGTCAGCTCACCAACAAGAAGGTGTATCGGCTCAACGCCGATGAAGCCGGCCCGCTGGCACCGCGCCTGCAGGCCGCTGCGCCCTTCACGGTCACCAAGCGCGACGAGAAACCGGGCAAGGAAACCCCGCCGCCGCCCTTCATGACGTCCACCCTGCAGCAAGAAGCCAACCGCAAGTTCGGCTTCTCGGGTGACCGCACTATGCGCATCGCGCAGCAGCTTTACGAAGGTGTGGCCATAGGTGGCGAACGTGTTGGTTTGATCACCTACATGCGAACGGACAGCCTTACCTTGGCCGACCGCGCCCTGGAGCAAGCCAAGGCCGTCATCACCGACCTCTACGGCAAGGAGTACGCCCTGGCCAGCCCCAAGCGGTACAAGTCGAAGGCCAAAAACGCGCAGGAAGCCCACGAAGCGATCCGCCCCACCGATCTCCAGCGTCGCCCGCAGGACGTGAAGGCGTACCTGGACTCTGACCAACTAAAGATTTACGACCTGATCTGGAAGCGCACGCTGGCCTGCCAAATGCGCCCCGCCGAGGTGATGCGCACCCGCATCGAATTGGAAGTCGAAGAAAGCGGCCGCACGTTCACCTTTGGCACCAGCGGCAAGCGGATTCAATTCCCCGGCTTCCTCCGCGCTTACGTGGAGGGTACCGACGACCCCGACGCCGACCTTGGCGACCGAGAAACTATCCTCCCCAACCTGAAAGTAGGTGACAAGGTGGCGGTGAAGTCGGTGGAGATGACCGAGCACGTCACGCGCCCGACGGCCCGCTACACGGAAGCCACCCTGGTACGTGCCCTGGAAGAGCAAGGCATCGGCCGGCCCAGCACTTACGCCAGCATCATTTCGACCATCCAGAACCGAGGCTACGTCTTCAAGAAGGGCAACGAACTGGTCCCCACCTGGACGGCCTTTGCCGTCATCCAACTCCTGGAAGAGTGGTTCTCCGAGCTGGTGGACCTTGGGTTCACCGCCTCGATGGAAGATGAATTGGACGAAATTGCCCAAGGCGACCGTGATGCCGTCCAGCAACTCAAAGAGTTTTACTTCGGCACCCAGCAGCGCCCGGGCATCGACGCCGCCGTGAAGGAGAAGGGCGCCGATATTCCCTTCCCACTCATCCCGCTCAGCGAAGATATTCGTGTGCGGATTGGCCGGAATGGTCCGTTCATCCAGCGCGGCGAAGGCGGCCCGGGCCACACCTGCAGCGTGCCGGAAGATCTGCCCCCCGCCGACCTGACCCTAGAAATGGCCGAATCCCTGCTGACCGAGCGCGCCGCCGGTCCGGAAGCGCTGGGCGTGGACCCCAAGACGGGCCGGAACGTGTACCTGAAGAGTGGTCGCTACGGCGCTTACCTGGAGCGCGAAGCGGGCGAGGATGGGGAGGTCAAGCGGGTGACCCTGCCGCCGGGAGTCAATGCCAGCGAACTCAGCGAAGACGACCTGAGCATACTCATGTCCTTCCCGCGCCTGCTGGGGGATGAACCCGGTACCCAGTTTGCCGTGACCCTGGCCATTGGCCGCTACGGCGCCTACCTCACCGCCGGCGACCGCAAAGCCAATGTGGGAGACTGGCGTACCGCCGCCACCATGACCCTGCAAGAGGCCCTGGATGCCCTGGCCAACCCCCAGAATAACCGGGGCGGACGCGGTGCCCGCAGTGCGGGTCCGGAACCCCTGCGCACTCTGGGCACCGCTGAGGGCCTTGCGGGCGAAGTGAAGGTGATGAGCGGGCGCTACGGCCCCTACGTTACCGATGGCCAAACCAACGCGACCTTGCCGAAGGCGATCACGCCCGAGGCGGTAACGCTGGAGCAGGCGGCTGAATTGCTGATTGCCAAGGCGGCCGCCGGACCCTCCAAGCGCGGCGCGAAGCGAGCCCCGGCTCGACGCGGCACCACCGCCAAGAAAACCACGGCCCGCAAGACCACGCGGACCAAGAAGTAAAGCGCGGCCCCGCTCTCAGTACGTTTTGAGAGTGGGGTCCACTTGCGCGGCGTAGGCGTTCATTCCGCCCGCGAGGTTGTAAGTGCTTTTGAAACCTCGAGCCCTCAGGAGTTCCGTCACGGTGCCGCTCCGCATGCCCGACCGGCAGATGACGACCGTTTCCTTGCTCGGGTCCAGTTCGTCCAGTCGGTCTTCCACCGACTTGAGGGGGATGTTGATGACGCCCGGAAGCACACTGACTTCAAGCTCGTTGGGCTCACGAACATCAAGCAAGACCAATTCCCGGCCCGAATCGAGCCAAGCCTTGAATGTTTTCACATCAATTTCCGGAATGTTCATTCACCAACTCCAATCTCAGGTTACTGTGATGAGCGCGGTTTCGTCCCTCTGTTGCGCAATTTTATTGAGAATGAGGACATGCTCGTCGAGGCTGAGTGCAGGATCACGCTCCAAAGTTCGTAAGGCCGCCTGGCGAGCTTCTTCCAATAGTCTGCCGTCGGTGACGAGGTTCGCTATGCGAAGGTCTAGAGCCCCGCTTTGGCGGGTGCCCGCAATGTCGCCCGGACCCCGCAGCTGCAGGTCCTTTTCGGCAATCCGGAAGCCGTCCGTCGTCTCCACCATGATCTCCATACGTTCCCGTGCGTCGTCGCTGGTGGCGTCGGCCACCAAGATGCAGTAGCTCTGGTGCCCGCCGCGCCCCACTCGCCCGCGTAGCTGATGGAGCTGGCTTAGGCCGAATCGATTGGCGTCTTCAATCACCATCACGCTGGCGTTGGGGACGTCCACCCCCACTTCGATGACGACCGTGCTGACCAAGATGTCCAGTTCGTGCGCCCGGAAGCGAGCCATTATCTCCTCTTTTTCCACACCCTTCATCTGCCCGTGCAAAAGCCCGAGTCGGAGATCCGGATACACCTCTTGCGAGAGCCGGTAGTGCAGGTCTTGCGCGGCCTGCGCTTGCACCTTCTCGTTTTCGCTGATCATCGGGCAGACGAAATACGCCTGGCGACCCTCGTCGATCAACTTGCGCACGGCCTGGTAAACGGCAGGGCGGTCGCTCGGGCGCTTCCAGTGGGTTTTGATCGGCTTGCGCCCCGGAGGAAGCTCGTCAATCACGCTGAGGTCGAGGTCCCCGTAGAGCGTCATGGTAAGCGTGCGGGGGATGGGGGTGGCCGTCATCACCAGCACGTCCGGGTTGCCCACGGCTTTGTTGCGCAGGGCCAGCCGTTGGCGCACCCCAAAGCGGTGCTGCTCGTCCACCACCGCCAGACCAAGTTTGTGGAACTTCACCCCTTCTTGGATGAGCGCATGCGTACCCACGGCAATCTGGATATCGCCGGTCTGGGTGAGTTGGGCTTGGCGGCGCTTGATGGCAGCGGTTTGCTTGCCCACGATGAGCCCGACGCGGATGCCGAGGGGCTCAAAGAGCCGTTTGAGGTTGATGGCGTGCTGCTCGGCCAGGATTTCCGTGGGGGCCATCAGCGCGGCCTGGTAACCGCACCGCACCGCCGCCAGCATGGCGCAGGCGGCCACCGCCGTCTTCCCGCTTCCCACGTCCCCTTGTACCAGGCGGTTCATGGGCATGGGGCGCTCCATGTCTTCCCAAATCTCCTGCACCACGCGCCTTTGGGCGCCCGTGAGTTCGAACGGCAGCATGTGCGCCACCTCGTCGGCCAGGGTGCCCCCCTCATCCAGCACGCTGGGCGCATCGAACAGGTGGGGCGAAGCCGCGCGGTTGCCCCCCAACTGAGAGATGGGGAACGAAATCCCGACTTCCTTGTGGGCTTCCTGCCGCTTCAGTTGCAACACGAGTTGCAGGAGATAGAACTCTTCGAACACCAGCCGTCGCCGGGCTTCCTGTTGTTCCTTCAAGGTGTCCGGAAGGTGCATCTGTTGCAGGCACCAGGCGATGCCTCGCAACCGCTCCGCCTTGCGCAACCACACGGGCAGGGCATCGGGCATGCTCTCGGCAAAGTAGGTAACGGCGCTGTGGGCCGCCCGCCGCACAATCGCTTGGGGCACGCCTTCGCTCAGCGGATACACCGGTACCAGCCGGGCAAAGTCATCCGCTTCGTCCTCCGGGTCAATCCACTCCCATTCGGGTCCGGACATTTCCAGTTGGTGGCGGTGACCTTCTTTCACCATGCCAAAGGCGATGATCTCTCCGCGCCGGCGGTTCAGCTCCCGTGCCACCCAAGGTTGGTTAAACCACGTGAGGGTGACTTCGCCGGTGCGGTCCGCCAGAGTGGCCGAAATCAGCACACGCCCGCCGCGAATGGGACGGGTTTTCACCTCCACCAGTTCCCCGCGCACCGTGGCTTCCATCCCCGGCCGGAGCATGGAAAGGGGCGGCAGATTGCGCCGATCTTGGTACCGACGCGGGAAGTGCCACAGCACGTCCTCCACCGTTTTGAGGCCGAGTTTGTGCAAAAGCATGGCCCCCTTGGGGCCGACGCCTTTGAGGAACTGCACGTCGGTGGCAAGCGGATCAGAAGGACGCGCCGACGACATCGTACAATGCACAGTATGGACGACCCGCGCTCTCCCGAAGATGCCGTGAAAGATGCCGCAGAGATGGCCCGGCGCCGCCTGGACCAGGCCGATGCGGACATGGAAGCGCGGATCAAGGAGCTGGAGGCTTCGGCGCGAGGGGCGCGGGAGCGGCACGAATCGCGGCAAGCGGAGCAGAAATCCAGCGCGCCGTTGACCAACCCCGAGATTGCCCGCAGCACGGGGCTGGGGCTGGTGATTGCCTACGCGGTGATTGGGTTTCCGCTCGGTGGGTTCTTGATTGGTTACTTTATTGATGGGCAAAAGCTCAACGGGCCGGTGGGGGGCATTCTTGGCTTACTCGGGGCGGCCTTGGGCGTCGGCTACGCCATCTACCGCGTGCAAACCCAAGCGCGCCGCTGATGAAGTCACTCGTCGCTTTGGGGATGGCCACCTTCTTGGGTGGGCTGTTAGCGGCGGCGCTGGTGGCTCCTGTGGCGGCGATCGGTTGGTCGCTGGGGGTGCTGGGGACGGCGGCGGCCGTGGGCGCCCTTTGGGGCCCGGTGCGACTATTGGCCCGGGTGAGTGAGGGCCACAAAGTCTCGGCCTTCGCCGCCTTACTCAGTGTAAATGGGGTGCTGGCAGGGATCGCAATGTACGGTGCGGGAGCCATCTGGATTCAACGTCAAAATGACCCGGGACCGGGAGCCTTCCTGGCCGGGATGGCGTTGGTATACTGCCTCCTCATAGGGTGGTCGGTGCAACGCCGGTCACCTGAATAGCGTCTCATGTTGGAATTTTTGCAAGTCGGCTCCCGTTTAATCGCGGCGGGTGAAGAAGCGGGGCACGCAACGGACGAACATGCGTCCGGACATTCCACTTCCACCACGCATGCCGCCGAGGGCGACCACGGAGCGGACCACGGCGAAGGCCACGGCGCTCATGGCCTGAGCTTTGCCGGCGTCGGCGTTTACCTTGCGATCGTTCTGGCCCTCATCTTTGGCTGGACGGTTTCCATGCGCAAGGGCCTGAACGGGCGCTACTTCACCAAATGGACCACGCAGTGGACTGAGCACTTGTACGTTTTCATTGAGAACATGGCGGTGGGCATCATTGGGGCGCGCGGACGCCGCTATTTGCCGTTCTTGGTCACGCTCTGGCTGGTCATTTTCTTCGGGAACATCGTTTCCCTCTTCTTCCCGGCGTCTGTAACGGGCGACCTCAGCTTCAATCTCGCGATGGCGTTCATCGTGATCGGCTACGTCCAGTGGGAAGGTATCAAGCAAAACGGTTTGCTCGGTCATATCAGCCACTTTGCGGGACCGAAACTCCCACTTGGTCTTGCCCTTATCATCACTCCGATGATCTTTGTGGTCGAGCTTCTTTCTGAGGTCATGAAGAATCTCTCCTTGAGCCTTCGACTCTACGGAAACATTGACGGCGGTCACCGGGCGGTGGTTGAACTGAACAACCTCGGCAAGCACATTGCGAACATCGGCGGGTTTGACGTGAACATCCCGGTCGGGCTGTTCTTGCTCCCCATCAAGCTCCTGACCTGCATCGTGCAGGCCATGATCTTCACCCTGCTGTTCTGCGTGTACGTCTCCATGGTCACGCACGACGAGCACCACGGCGACGATCACGGTCACGGGCACGGAGAACCGGCCCACGCCTAACCACGATTTACATCTGTTCAACTAGAAAACGGAAACCAAAACCATGAATAACCTCGCTCAAGTCGCTGCGGCATCTAACTTGCCCTTCGCTCTCGGCATCGCTGCTCTCGGCGTTGCTATCGGCCTTGGCCTCATCGGCTTCGGTGCCATGAACGGCATGGCCCGCCAACCGGAAGCCATCGGCAAGATGCAGACCCCGATGATCATCGCTCTGGCGTTCGTCGAACTCGTGTTCCTGCTCACCCTCTTCTTGGGCGGACCGTCGTTCAAGGGCTAAGCTCGATTCGTCCCCATTTGGTGGAGGCGGCAACGCCTCCACCCCTGATTTCTCAAGTTTTCAATGAGTCAAGAAACGCAAAAGTCTGGTGGAGCCCCCACGATCGTCCTGGTCGTGATCGGTTTGGTTCTCATGCTCGGCGGTGCCAATGTAAGCGCAAATCCGCCGGCCTTCCTCGCTTTCCAAAAAGATCTAGAGGCGCAAGGCATTCCGCTGGACCTCGGGAAGACCGTGGCCGCCATCGGCGTTTTCCTCATCCTTTTCCCGGTCATCAATACCTTCTTCCTCAAGCCGCTGCAGGAAGCCATTGACCAGCGCACGCAATCGCTGGAAAGCACGTTCGCCGACGCGGAGAACCTGCGCGCCGAGATGGCCCAGATGAAGAGCGACTACGAAAAGCGCATCATGCAGACGGAAGAAGACGCCCGCAACCAGATTCAGAGCCAGATCAAGGAAGCCCAAGAACTGCGCACCCAAATGATGAACGAGGCCAACGCCCGCGTGGAAGAAATGCAGCGCAAAGCCCGCGAAGAAATGGAAGCCGAGCGCAACAAGGTGCTGGCCGAAGTTCGACTGCACGTGGCCGACCTCTCGCTCCAAGCGACCGAAAAGCTGCTGA
>CAZVHE010000001.1:11511-14746 GCA_964627705.1 uncultured Chthonomonas sp. | reverse complement strand
CCTGATCGACGAATTCATCGCCACCGCTGAGGTTCCCGGACGATGAGCGAATCCCGCGTTGCCGCCCGCTACGCCCGTGCGATTTTCAGCTCGGCGAAGGAGCAAAACATCATCCCCAGCATTGAGGACGATCTGAATGGCGTCTGCGCGGTGATCGAAAACAACCCGGATCTCCGGGCCTTCCTTGGCAACCCCCGTATCGGCCGCGAAGACCGGCTAAAGATGTACGACAAGCTGTTCAGCGACCGCGTGACCAGCCTGACGATGTCGCTCCTGCGCCTTCTGGTGAGCAAGAACCGCGAGTCCGAAATCGATGCGATCCGCGATGTCTTCATCCGCCTGCGCCAGGAAACGGGCCAAGTGGTGCCCGTCACGGTGGAGTCGGCCCAACCCTTGGATGCCGCCCAGCAGCAATCCATCTTGGATAAGGTGGCCAAGGCCACCGGCCGGACCCCCGAACCGACCTTTGTTGTGCGCCCCGAGATCATCGGCGGCGTGCGTGTCACCTACGACAACCTTGTCATTGACGGCAGTCTTCGCGGCGGGCTGAATCGCCTCCGTGAACGCATTGTCAAAGACCTTTTGAACCAAGCCTAAACCTAGACCGACGACTATGGCCATCCGACCCGAAGAAATCACCTCCATCCTGCAGCAAGAACTGCAAGGCTACGAGAACAAGTACGCCACCGACAAAGTCGGCACCGTTATCCAAGTGGGCGACGGGATTGCCCGCGTTTACGGCCTCCCCGGCTGCCAAGTGGGCGAAATGCTCGACTTCCCGGGCGGCGTGACGGGCTTGGCTCTCAACCTGGAAGAAGACTCCATCGGGGTCGTGCTTCTCGGTGACGCTTCTGAAATCAAGGAAGGCCAAGAAGTGCGCGGCACCGGCCGCATCATGGAAGTCCCCGTGGGCGAAGCCTTGCTCGGCCGCGTGGTGAACCCGCTGGGTCAGCCGCTGGACGGACTTGGCCCCATTGCCGCCGAAAGCAAGTCGCTCATCGAAGTGAATGCCCCCGGCGTTGTGGACCGCCAACCGGTCACCGAACCCCTGCAAACGGGGATCAAGGCCGTGGACGCGATGATCCCGATTGGTCGCGGTCAGCGCGAGCTGATCATTGGCGACCGCCAAACCGGTAAGACGGCGATCTGCATTGACGCCATCCTGAACCAGAAGTCCACCCACGAGCGCGGCGATGCGGACCCGGTCTACTGCATCTATGTCGCCATCGGCCAGAAGATGGCTAACGTGGCCCGCGTGGTGGAAACCCTGCGCGAAAACGACGCCCTCAAGTACACGATCGTCGTCGTGGCCAGCGCGTCGGACTCCAACGCTCTCCAGTACCTCGCTCCGTTCGCCGGGGCCGCGATGGGTGAATACTTCCGCGACAGCAGCCGCCACGCGCTGGTGGTTTACGATGACCTTTCCAAGCACGCCGTGGCCTACCGCGCCATGTCGCTGCTCCTTCGCCGCCCGCCGGGACGCGAAGCCTATCCGGGTGACGTTTTCTACCTGCACTCCCGCCTGCTCGAACGCGCGGCCAAGCTCTCCGATGAGCGCGGCGGTGGTTCGCTGACCGCTCTGCCCGTGATTGAAACCCAGTCCGGCGACGTATCTGCGTACATCCCCACCAACGTGATTTCCATCACCGACGGTCAGATTTATCTCGAACCGGACCTCTTCTTTGCCGGTGTGCGCCCCGCCATTAACGTCGGGGTCTCGGTAAGCCGCGTGGGTGGGAACGCCCAGATCAAGGCGATGAAGTCCGTTGCCGGCCGACTGAAGCTGGAAATGGCCCAGTTCCGCGAAGTGCAGGCGTTCGCCCAGTTCGCGAGCGACCTGGACCGCGCCACCCAGCTACAGCTGCTCCGAGGCCAGCGCCTTACCGAGTTGCTGAAGCAAGATCTGGCCAGCCCTTATTCGGTCGAGAACCAGATCATTGCGGTGTTCGCCGGTACCAACGGCTTTTTGGACGACATCCCGAACGATAAGGTCGCCGCGTTTGAGAAGGGCCTCCTGGCTCACATCAACAGCCGCTACCCGGACGTGATCGAGTTCCTTGCCACCGAAAAGAAGATGACGGACGACCTGGAAGGCAAGATCCGCAAGGCGTGCGAAGAGTACGTCGAAATCTTCAAGGCCAACTAAAGCTCAAGAACTATGGCGTCGCTCAAGCAAATCCGACAACGCATCCGCACCAGCAAAAACATCCAGCAAATTACGCGCGCGATGAAGCTGGTGGCGGCGGCACGCCTCAACCGCGCCAAGATGCGCGTGGAAGAAGCGCGCCCGTATAGCCAAAAGATGCGGGAGTTCATGGAGAGCGTGGGGGGCGCCGGTGATTTGCCGCCGCATCCGCTGCTGGAGCGACGCCCGATCAAGAAGGCGACACTGCTGCTCATCACGGCTGAGCGCGGTTTGGCGGGTTCGTACAACACCAACCTGATCCGCAAGGCGGGCGACTGGCTGAAGGCGCAAGAGTTCACCGTGAACCTGTTTGCCGTCGGAAAGAAGGGCAACGTCTTCTTTAGCAAGCGCGGGTACGACGTGGTGGGCACCCACACGGTGCCGACTGCCGGGGCGGGCCTGGATGATGCCGTGGAAGTCACGCGCCGCCTCCGGGAGATGTACGAAAATGGCGAAACCGACGCCGTGTTCGTGTGCTACAGCCGCTTCTACTCGCCAATCCGCCAGACGCCGGAGATCGTGCAAGTGCTGCCCATCGAGCCGCCCCAGCGCGAAGAGTCGGATGAATCCGCTCAATCCAAGAGCGACTACAAGTTCGAGCCGCAACCGGATCAGCTCCTGAGTCTGCTCCTGCCCAAGTATTTGCTTACCTTGGTTTACCAAGCGATGCTGGAAAGCAGCGCGAGCGAGCACGGAGCCCGCATGACGGCCATGACGAGCGCCACGGACAACGCCGGCAAGATGATTGCCGACCTGACCCTGACCGCCAACCGCGCCCGCCAAGCCGCGATTACCAAGGAAATCCTGGAAATCGTGGGCGGCGCCGAGGCCCTCAACGGCTAATCCTGGCCTTCAACAAGCAAATCCCCCGTTTCCCAGATTGGGACGCGGGGGATTTTCTTCCGTGCGTGAGCGAGCGGCTTAGTACTTGACCGAACAGCCGTAGGGTTGGCTGGCGCTCACGGCCACGGCTCGCCCCGCCCAGGCGTCTTCCAGGGCGGCCTTCACCAGGTTCTTGGCTTCGCGGACCGGCCCGTCCGGCTTGTCGTC
>CAZVHE010000001.1:0-11489 GCA_964627705.1 uncultured Chthonomonas sp. | reverse complement strand
GCCCCCATATAGATGATCTTCCCTTCCGGGTTCACCACAAACATGTGCGGCGTGGTGCGTGCGCCGTAGCGGCGGCCCACTTCACCGCTCGGGTCGAGCAGTAGCGCGGTGGCGCCCCAACCCTGGCTCTTCATGATTTCATTGCCTTGCGTGGCATTGATGTGGCCCTGCTTACCGGCGGCACTGCTCACGATGCTCACCCACACCACACCCTTTTCGGTCGCCCACTTTTGGGTGGCCTGCATGTCGCCATCACGGTAGTGGCGGACAACCACGGGGCATTGATGGTTGGTCCATTCCATCACCACATACTTGCCCCGGAAGTCTTCCAGCCGATGGGTTTTGCCCTTCGTGTCGGTCAGCGTCCAGCTCGGAGCCATCGCGCCCACCTGAGGGCCTTCCGCGTTTTGAGCCATGGCGGCCATGGCCAGCATAGAAGTCAGCATATTCGGTTCCCTTGCCGCAGGGCTTCGACTATTCCAAGCTGGCGATCAGCCGGATTCCGGCGTTCAAGCGCTTGCCCTCTCGATTGAGAGGTACGAGAACTAGTCGAAGTTCTGCGGGCTTCTCTGCAAGATACGAACTGGCCAACAGGGTCATCGTCCAGGCATCCCCACTTTTTTGTAAAGTTTTCACCGTCTTGCCATGGTCGAGGGTGGATTCCTGTTCGGGATACACCTCAAATCTCACCGCGTCCTTCAGTCGTTCGTGGGCGGGCACCTTCACCACCGGGCCGGTTTGGCCCCAAGTAGCGTTGGTCTTCACCGGCCCCATGGGGAATTGCTCCTTCAAGGTCTCAGGCTTCAAAAAGTTGGGCCAGCTGGGTTCGCCCGCGCCTTCCTTCATGGTCACCGAGGCTTCTCCGTCGCCCGGGGTGCACATCTCTTTGCACTGCAGCCACTCGCCCTTGGCCTGCAGGGTTACACTGCCGCTGCCCGCCGCCGGCGTGATTTGGTAGGCCAGCACCAGCCGGTCCTCGAAGCCGTAGGAGACCATGCCGGGCTCTTCAAACTTGTGCGGGGTGGGCCAGGTGGGTTCGCTCACGGTCCAGCCTTCGGGCAGGTTCCACTTGATGCTGGTGGGGGCACCGGTGTCGCCGGCGTTCTGCCAATAGACGTGCCACCCGGGCTCGAGCTCAATCACCACCATCGCGGAGAAGGGCGTGTTGGCTTGGTAGTGCGTGGGGGCGTAGACCGTCATGGAGGTGGGGTTGGCTTGCGGGGTCAGCCACGAGGACAACAGCAGGGCGGCGATCGGCATCTAAGTATTGTACGGCTCGGGGGGCGGCGCGATTCCCCATAATGGGCTCATTCATGACCTGGATGCTCGTTCACTGGCATGCACTTAGCGGCTCGTCATGCCCGCAACGACGCAAGTGACGACTATCTACATCTAAAATTGAGTCGCAAGAACTGCATCGCAAGTATGCAATCTTGCGTAGTTTGTGCGGGAGACTTCGTGGCCGACCATTCTGCGATCCATGCAAAGAAGAAGCTTCGCCCATGGTCCAGACTAGCCGGAGCCTGTCTGGGCGGCTTGGTTTGGACTGCCGTCTACGTGGGGCTACGTCTGGCTCAATCCCGTGATTTCTTGCAGTGGAATGCAGGAACTCTGTGGGTTGATTACGTTCTCGCGGTGGCCTTGGCGACAGTATCTACATTCTTAATCAATGACAAGAAACTGCTAGCCATCTTGATACTAGGCATTGTTTCGGTGGGATTGATCCATCTTCCCGTGCCATCGCCCCAACTCGCCAAAGGGCTCCGAGACTTCGGATACATGATTGTTGGCCCCATGACGATAGGAGGCGTCGTTGCCGTATGGATTGCAGATCGGCTCGATCAAGACTAGGAATTACCCTAGTTGAGGTGTTGGTCACCCTCGCTATCATCCTCTTGCTGGCGGGGCTTACCTTCCCCATCTATCGCGCTGCCAAGCGCGAGGCCTTCAAGGCCGATGCAATAGCAAAGGCCAAGCAAGTTGGCATCGGTCTCCAGCTCTATCACACCGAGTACGGGCAGTGGCCCGAGAATCACTTGGGTGAAGCCGTCATTTCAGGACACCTCGATCCCTTGGTTCTGTACGTCAAAGGGGATCCCAAGCCTGATGGCTTGGCCCATTGGATTGAAGGCTGCCAGGGATGGACCACCCCACTCAAGCCTGGTACGCGAAACTCCTTTGAAGACGTTTTTGCAGAGACATCCACTCGAAACGTTCACATCACTACCCTAGAGAAGCACGACCAGAACTATGCGCTTGTCGCCTACCGGGGTCTTGGTGATTGGTTGCATGGAAATACGCCAGAGTGTTTCGGCTCGCTCACTGGATACCAAGGACGCATTGTACGTGCCCGGCTGGACGGTTCGGTTTCGACCGATATTCTAAGCGACCGGAGTGCGAACGGCGAACTTCAGCTCTGTTATGCGGCGCTGTTTAGCGACGTTGACCCTAACACTCTGTGCGCAGATACGCGGAAGTGAACGTGATCAGTTGCCTCTTCCCATAGGGCTCGCAGAGTGAGTCCTGCGCAATCAGGATTGCATCAAGATTCCCCATAATGGGGCCATTCATGACCTGGATGCTGGTTCTCGATATCGTGACCGCCCTGGCCGCCGCCCTTGCGGCCGGCTTGCTATGCGAACGAATCGGAATCTCCAGCATTGCGGGTTACCTGCTGGCGGGGCTCATGGTTGGCCCGGGCGCCCTCAAGCTCATTGAAGGCGGCGCGGAAATCAGCCTGCTTGCCGAAATCGGGGTGGCCCTGCTGCTGTTC
The DNA here is from genome assembly GCA_964627705.1 of uncultured Chthonomonas sp. Taxonomy (GTDB): domain Bacteria; phylum Armatimonadota; class Fimbriimonadia; order Fimbriimonadales; family Fimbriimonadaceae; genus JAHBTC01. The sequence continues at coordinate 8,716 of CAZVHE010000001.1, read as the reverse complement.
ACCATCGGCCTCGAGTTCAGTTGGCGGCAGATGCGGGCCTTGGGCAGCCGCACCCTGTTTGCGGGCCTGCTCAGTATCGTCCTCATCACGCTGGTCACGGCTGGGGTGGCCCTGGGGTTTGGGCTCACCTTTGCGGGGGCCATCTCGGTGGGGGCGGTGCTTTCCCTTGGCAGCACGGCCGTAGTGCTCCGCATCCTGCGCGACCGCGCCGAACTCGACCACGTCCATGGCCGCCGGGCGCTGGGCGTCCTGCTTTTGCAAGATGCCGCCCTGGTGCCATTGGTGCTCCTCGTTACGTTCCTCTCCCAAAACACGGGTAGCGTCGCCAAAGAGGTCGGCAAGGCGGTGATCAACACGGGCGTTCTCACGCTGGGGTTGGTGGGGTTTGTCTCCTTCGTGGTTCCGCGCATCCTGGATGAGAAGGCGGTGGCCCGCAATCGCGAATTGGTCATCCTGCTCGGCATCACCACCTGCGTGGGCGCCACCTGGGCGGCGCACGACCTCAAGCTCTCCCCGGCGCTGGGGGCCTTCGTGGCCGGGATGCTGCTGGCCGACAACCGGTTTGCCGACCAGCTCCGTGCGGACGTGATGCCCCTGCGCACGCTCTTCGTCACCCTGTTTTTCGTCTCGGTGGGCTTGCTAGCCGACCTACAATGGATCGGCGCTCACCTCGGCTGGGTGCTGCTGGCCAGTGTCGCCGTCATCGTGGGCAAGATCCTCATCACGCACATCTCGCTGCGCGCGTTCCTGCCCGGGATTGTGGACTCGCTGGCCACCGCCATTGCCCTCGCGCAGGTCGGGGAGTTCTCCTTCGTCTTGGCGGGGATTGCCCGCACGGGGGGCTCGATTTCGGAGCCGGTGTTTCAGGGGGTGGTGGCGGTGTCACTGGTCACCTTGCTTATCGCGCCCTTTATGGTGCCCCGCGCCCCCAAGCTGGCCCGAAGCGTGGCTAAGCGGCTGATGCCCCTCCGTGCCCTGGCCAAACGCGAGCGCGAACAACAGGCCACCATGCGCCTAAGCGGTCACATTCTGGTCATTGGCTACGGCGAAAGCGGCGAGGCGGCGGTGAAGGTGCTGCGCGAGCTCGGGCACCGGCCGGTGGTGCTGGATATGGGGCCGCGCGAGGTGACGAAGGCCGAGCAGTGCGGCCACCCGAGCTTTATCGGCGATGCCCGTTCAGCGGACATCCTGGAACACGTCCACCTCAGCGAGGCCCTCGGAGTCATCGTCAGCATCCCCGATTTCGGGGCGAGCCGGGTGGTGGTGGGGCAATGCAAGCGCCTGGCCCCCCATGTGCCGGTGATCGCGCGGGCGCGGTACCACCAGTTCGCCACCGAGCTGGATGTGGCCGGGGCGGACATGGTGGCGGACGAAGAGATCCTGGTGGGGGCGGCATTGGCGCACCGGCTGGCCGCACAGCTACCCGAGGTCAAACCCGAACCAAAAACCGAAGCCGCCAGTTAGAACGGCGGCCACATGGCCGGCGGCACGGTGTCGGTCGTCCACCCGGCCTCATCCTTGGGGCTGAGCACGGGCGCCATGCCCAGGTCGGGCCACTCGATGCCAAACCGGGGGTCATCCCAGCGCAGGCTGCACTGGCCTTGGGGTTCGTAGGCGGTGGTGTTCTTATAGGCCACCAGTGCCGTCTCGCTGAGCACCACAAAGCCGTGGGCAAACCCCGGCGGCACCCATATTTGGTTGCCCACCTGCGAAGAAAGTGTGGCCGCCACCCACTGCCCGAAGGTGGGTGACCCCTGGCGGATATCCACCGCCACATCCCACACCTCGCCGGTGAGTGCCTGCACCAGTTTCCCTTGCGGGTTCGGGATCTGCCAGTGCAGGCCCCGTAGCACCCCCCGGGCCGAAAACGACGCGTTGTCTTGCACAAACGGGTCGGTCAGGCCAATCTCGGCGTAGGCGCGGGCTTCGTACAGCACCTGAAAGTAGCCACGATCATCCCCGAAACGCGGCGGCGTGATGACCAGCACTTCCGGGATGGCGAGGGCTTCGACCTTCACGGGCGGTCCTCGGCCAGGGCCAACAGATACTGGCCGTATTCGTTCTTGCGCATCGGCCCGGCAATGGCCAGCAGGCGTTTGCCGTCAATCCAGCCGTTCCGGAAGGCGATCTCCTCGGGGCACGAGATATAAAGGCCCTGACGCTGTTCAATCGCCCGGACAAAGTTGGCGGCCTCCAACATGCTCTCGTGGGTGCCCGTGTCCAGCCAGGCGTAACCGCGTCCCATGATTTCTACGTGCAGCAGACAGTCGTCCAGGTATGTCTGGTTGAGATCGGTGATCTCCAGTTCGCCGCGCGGCGAGGGCTTCAGGGCCTTGGCCCGCTCCACCACCGTGTTGTCATAGAAGTACAGACCGGTGACGGCGAAACTGCTGCGGGGGTTGGCAGGCTTCTCCTCCAGCCCGATGGCCTGGCCCGCCGCGTTGAACTCCACCACGCCGTAATCCTGCGGATTGCGAACGGGGTAAGCGAAGACCGTGGCGCCCTCGGTGCGCGAGGCCGCCGAGCGCAGAAGCCCGGTAAACCCACCGCCGTAAAAGATGTTGTCGCCCAGCACCAGCGCGGTCGGTCGGCCCCCAATAAAGGACTCACCGATGATGAACGCTTGCGCAAGGCCGTCGGGCGAGGGTTGCACCGCGTACTCGATCTCCATCTCCCAGTCGCTTCCATTGCCTAGCAAGCGCTGGAAGGCGGGCTTGTCTTCGGGCGTGGTGATAATGAGCACGCGCCGAATCCCCGCCAGCATCAACACCCCCAGGGGGTAATAGATCATCGGCTTGTTGTAGAGCGGGGCCAGTTGCTTGCTGATGCCCTTGGTCACCGGATAGAGCCGGGTACCGCTGCCCCCGGCCAGGATAATGCCCTGCTCCGTCACGCGTGGGCCACCTCCAATCGGCTGCGGGCAGCGGCCACCCATTCGGGGTTGGCCAAGTACCACTCCACCGTGCTGCGCAGTCCTTCGGCGAAGCTCATGGCCGGCTGCCAGCCCAGCTCGCGGCGAATTTTGGTGGAATCAATGGCGTAGCGCCAGTCGTGCCCCGGGCGATCCGGGACGAAGGTAATCAACTCGCGGTACTGAGATTCCGGTTGGCCAGTGAGCGAGGCCATTACGGCGCAAAGCTCGTGCACGATGCCGATGTTCTCCATTTCTTCTCCGCCGCCAATATCGTAGGTTTCGCCGTCCTTACCCCGCTCCATCACCGCCCAAATGGCAGCGTTGTGGTCGTTCACATGGAGCCAATCGCGGCGCTGCTTGCCTTCCCCGTAAACCGGCAAAGTTTCTCCGGCCTGGATGCGCGCGATCATGCGCGGGATGAGCTTCTCCGGGGCTTGACGCGGGCCGTAGTTGTTGCTGCAGTGGGTGATGCACGCGCGGAGCCCAAACGTACGGGCGTAGGCGCGCACCAGGTGGTCCCCGGCGGCTTTGCTGGCGCTGTAGGGGTTACCCGGACGGTACGGACTGGCTTCGGTGGTGGATTCGTCGTTGCCCAGCCCGCCGTAGACTTCATCGGTACTCACGTGGATGAGGCGCGGGGCATTCTCGCCCAGGGCGCGGATGCCTTCAAGCAAGCTCAGCACGCTGCCTACGTTGGTGTTCACCACTTCATCGGGGCGACGGATGCTGCGGTCCACGTGGGTTTCGGCGGCGAAGTTGATCACCACATCGGGACGCGTGCGCGCCAGGGCGGCGGCGGCGGCTTCCTTGTCCGTCAAATCGAGCTGCAGGAACTCGTAGTTGGCGGCTCCTTGGATGGGCGCGAGGCTCTCGGGGTTGGCCGCGTACGTCAGGGCGTCCACGTTGATAAACCGAATCTCCGGGTGCTCGGGCACATATCGAACCAAGAAATTGGAGGCGATAAACCCGCACCCCCCAGTTATCCACACCACCATGCGCGTTCCTACGCCCGGGAATGTACCCGTGGCGCGGCGTTTGCTTGGCCTCCATCGTCCCGAACTTTGCCTTATGGCAAACTCTCTCGCCCAAACGGAGCGGCTGGCCTGGCTAGGCTGGCACTCGCTTCCGGTCCTCCATATCGAATCGCCGGCGTTCAGTGGCACGCTGGGCGTGCTGATCTTGGCGGTGCGCGAGAACAAGGTGGAACTGAAGGGCGTGCCACTGGTGGCACTCAGCCGCGCCTACATGGACTACCTGATGGCCATCGGCGACACGGACGTGGAGAGTGCAGCCCTGGCGTTATCCGCGCTGGCCTACCTGGTGGAGCGCAAGGCCGCCCACATCCTGCCCCGGGTGGAGGACGAAGAGGATGAAGACGACGAGGTGATCTCGTCCTTTGTGCTGCCCACCGTGGAAAAGTTCCAGCCGGCACTGGCGGCGTTGATGGAGCGGCGCGAGGAACGCGGGCGGTGGTTCTTCCGGCACGGCGATCCGGGCGGCTACGAGAATGTGGTGGCCCCCACCGGCGTTGGACCCGATGCATTGGCCCGGGCCTTTGCGGCCCTGATGGCCAAGGCCGAACCCGATCCGCCGCCGATCCTTGGCCGCCCGCGCCGGAGCATGGCCGAGCAGATTCAAATTGTATGGAAGGCGTTGCCATTGGTGCCCCAAACCTTAGTTGAAATCGTGCCGCCGCCCTTCACACGCAGTGAGGCGGTGTGGTGGTTCTTAGCGCTACTGGAACTCATCCGGCTGGGCCAGGCCAGCGTGGTGATGGACGGCGAAGATGTGCGGTTTGGGCAGGCGGGCAGCATGCCCGAAGGGGTGCCCCACCTTGGATAACCTGAGCCTAGACGACCAGATTCACGCCTTGCTCTTTGTCGCCGAGAGTCCGGTGACACCCGAAGACATGGCCGCCTTGCTGGGCACGCCGCAACACGCCGTGGAGGAGAGCCTGGCCCGACTGAGCCGCCAATTTGCCGTCAGTGGCCCGGTGCAACTCGTGCGCCTGGCGGGGGGCTACCAATTAGCGACTAAGCCCATCTTTGCCACCCTCGTCGCGCAGTTTTTGCAACCCCAACCGCAACGGATGAGCCGGTCTTTGCTCGAAGTCTTGGCGGTGGTGGCGTACCAGCAGCCCATAACCTCACACGAGATCGACCAGATTCGCGGAGTGGATAGCGCGTACGCCATCCGGCAACTGGTAGACCGGCGATTGATTGGCGAGGTTGGGCGAAAATCTGCCCCTGGCCGCCCCATTCTATACGGCACTACACAGCACTTTTTGCACGTTTTCCAGCTCAACGATTTGGATGATTTGCCGACCATTGAAGGCTTAGACCACCCGGCCCGGAACGAAGAAGAGCATTTAACGCTCGAAAACCACCCCGAAGAGGCAAGCAACGCCGAGCCTGAGGGTGTATCCTGACGGTATGGTGCGAGCCTTAAAATCATGGATGATCGCGACGGCCATATCCGGTGGGGGGGCTTTGGCGCTGGGTCAAGCCAGCGAATACCCGCTGATCACGCCTGAATTCGGACCCAAACACACCGCGCAAAGCCTCCTGATCATGGATATGAATACGGGGCAAGTGCTCTATGAATACAAGGCCGACACCCGCCGATTCCCGGCCAGCACCACCAAGATCATGACGACGATGTTGGCACTGGACTATCTTCAACCCGAGGAAGTTCTCACCGCGCCCGCCGACATCAAGAAGGTCGAAGGCTCGTCCATGTATCTCCAGCCCGGAGAACGGGTGGGCGTGCGCGACCTTTGCCACGCGATGATGCTGCGTAGCGCCAACGATGCCTGCGTGGTAATTGCCAACCGAATCGGGGGAAGCTTGCCGGGGTTCGCCCGCATCGCCACCGAGCGTGCTCGCACCCTCGGGGCAACTGATACCGTATTTGTTACGCCGCACGGGATGCCCGAGCCGAACCACTACACCACCGCCCGCGACCTCGCCAAGATTGCGACAGCCGCGATGAAGTACCCGCCCTTCCGCGAGATGGTGAAGAAGCAGCGCCAACCGATTTCCCGAAGCCTAAACACGGGCTTCTCGGTGATGGAATCGCGCAACAAGTATTTGGCGGAGGAGCCCCGCGCCATCGGCATCAAGACGGGCTTCACCAACGCCGCCGGCGAGTGCTACGTGAGTGCGGTGGAGCAGCAAGGCACCACGATTCTCACGGTCATCCTGAAGAGTGATAAGTGGATCAACGATATCCGTGAGGTCACCAAATGGGTTGACACGGAGTGGCAAACCGTGACCATGGCCCAGGCTAACCAAGTGGTGGGCCGCATGCCCATGACGGGCGGCTGGGCGGGTGACTTACCCCTGACGGTGGCCGAAGACGTAAACGTTCTTGTGCCGCAAGGCCCCAAGCCCACGCTGAAATGGAATACCGAAACGCCGGTGGAAGCGGGCATCAAGAAAGGTGACATCGTGGCCGTGGCCACGCTGGAACCCACCCCCGGCCACAAAATTGAGGTGAACCTTCTCGCCGCCGAGGACGCCCCTCGTAAATCGATGATTGCCGCCATCGCCACCTCGCCGTGGACGTATCTCGTCGGTCTGGCGGGTATTGGTGGCACGACCCTACGCCGCAATCGCGCCCGCAAGCAAATACGTCGGCGACGCCCCCTGGCCACCGCCCCGCTCGGTCGCGCTCCTGCCCCGGCCCGCCCCGTGCGTCCAGCCCCGCGACCTAGCCACGCCCCGCGTGCGCAACGACCGGACCGGCCGAACCCCACCTCACGGAACCGTTCGTGACGCTCAACCACTTTCTCGCGCGGGCGGGGCTCACCAGCCGGCGCAAAGCGGCGGAACTGATCCGCGAGGGGCGCGTGACCGTGAACGGGCAGGTACAGGACAACCCGGCCTATCGCGTGTCCCCTACGGATGTAGTGCACGCTGATGGCGACCTGATCGTGCAACCCGAGTCGGCCTACTTCATCTTGAACAAGCCCAAGGGCTACCTCACCACGCTAAGCGATGAGCGGCGCCGCCCGACCGTGGTGCAGTTCTTCCCGCCCAGGGTGCAGGGTCTCGTGCCCATTGGGAGACTGGATAAGGACACCAGCGGGCTGATCTTGCTGACCAATGACGGCGAGTTTGCGTTGCGCATGGCGCACCCCCGCTACCAGGTGGATAAGGAGTACCAAGTGAACTGCTTTGGCGTGCCGGATGACCGCGACCTTGCCCGCCTGGAACGCGGCATCACGATCGAAGGCAAGCGCACTCACCCGGCGCAGGTGAACATGGTTTACGCCAGCCCCGAGGGCCACCAGGCCACGTTGCGGATCGTGATTCACGAGGGCCGCAAGCGCCAAGTGCGCTTGATGATGGAGGCCATCGGGCATCCGGTCAAGGATCTCTCGCGCGTGCGGATCGCGCACCTTACGATTAAGGGCATGCAACCCGGCGAATGCCGCCGGCTGCCCATGAAGGATGTCGATCGGCTGAAGGCTTTGGTAGGCCTCCAGCCGAGTGAGCGGTCGCCGGTGCGTGAAACCGGACGCGCTCCCAAGCAACCCCGTTAGCGGGTGCGCACTACGAGGTTGCCCTCGCGCACCGCTCCTTCGTAGCGGAAGACCACGTTGTTCTCAGGGTTTGTGACCACGAGGCGGATAGTGTCGCGTCGATCCACCGGATCGTTGGGGCTTGTGCGCAAGTCGGCAACGCGGAGAGCCAGTTTGCCGTCCACCACCCGTCGTCTTTGGGGTCCTTCGAAGACCACCCGCGCCGGGCCACTCATTTCGGCAACCGGCGCATTCGCCCCGAAGGCCCTCCATTCTCGAACAACAACGGAAACGCGCTCATTGTTCTGAGCGTTCGTGAAAGTGAAGGTGCCGCCTCCCCGGACGGTGCCGTCCTGAAGTTTGGCCCCGTTGTATTGGAAAGCCACCCGGCCGCCGTTGGGGTTGAGAGCTACGCCTCGGCCTTCGGAAAAGCCCACGACGGGCGATTGAGCGACGCTAACGGCCAGCAGGCTGCTGGCGACAAGCAAAGTTTGGAAACGAATCATCGTCTGTCCTCTCGTGGCCATCTCCGGCTGGAGGTGGCACATCAGGCGCAGACGATGACTCTCTTGCGTTTGTTCAGTTGCCTTGTACAAGTTTGGCGCGCACGGCCTTCATAGCGGCTTCCGTGCGGCTGTTCACTTGCAGGGCTTTCAGGATGTTGGACACGTGGTTTTTCACGGTCTTCTCGGCGATGGAGAGATGGAGGGCGATCTCCTTGTTGCGCATGCCCTTGGCAATGAGCTCGAGGATTTCGGTCTCGCGGTCGGAGAGCACGTACAGTTCGCTGTCGTCCGTCTCATCATCTTCCTTCACGCGGCGGAAGTCTTCCACCACCTTGGTGGCGATGCGCGGAGTGATCTTGGCTTCGCCCCGGTGCGCCAAGCGGATGGCGTCAATGACTTCCTGCGGGGTGGAGGTCTTGAGCAGGTAGCCCAGGGCTCCGGCGCGGAAGGCTTCGAACACCACATCGTCCTCTTCGTTAATGGTGAGCACCACCACGCGGACGTCCTTCTCCTTCTTGAGCAGGCGCTGGACCAATTCGATGCCGTTCATGCGCGGCATATTGATGTCCGTGAGCAGGACATCGGGCGGATCCGCGAGGCAACCGTCGAGGGCCTCCTGACCGTCTTTGTAAACACCCGTGATCTGGCACTCGGGCATCAGGCCGAGAGTGCGCTGGATCGCATTCCGATAGGGCATCTCGTCGTCGGAAATGGCGACGCGGATGGTTGCCGACATAGACGCAGCGAATTTCGCGTCGCGCCAACAGTGCG